>DAHXND010000031.1 GCA_027366675.1 Acidimicrobiales bacterium | reverse complement strand
GCCTCGAGGGTCACGCCCAGATCCAGGTCACGGCGGAGCATCGTCATCTCCAGGTTCCTCCGCACCTGATCCTCGTGAGAGGAGAGGGCAGCCGAGAGCTTCGGGGAGAGCTCGTCTACGTGGGCGAAAACGCCATCTAGGTCTCCATAGGTTACGAGCAGCCTTGCCGCTGTCTTCTCGCCTACCCCAGGAACACCGGCAAGGTTGTCCGACTTGTCTCCCCGTAGGGCGGCGAGGGACGGGTAGAGCCGGGGCCGGACCCCGCAACGCTCCTCGATACCCGCCTCGTCATAGAGAACGTAGTCGCTAACGCCGCGCCGGTTGTAAAGCACCCTGATCCAGGGGTCCTCCACGAGCTGGAAGCAGTCCCGGTCGCCAGTCACGACGACGGCCTCCAGTTCCTGGTCCCTGCTCATGGTAGCGAGGGTGGCCAGGACGTCGTCAGCTTCGTAGCCGACCACCTCGAGGGCCGGGATAGCGAGCGCAGAGCAGATCTGGCGTATCAGGTCGAGCTGGGATATCAGGACGTCTGGCGTCTCCGGGCGCCCAGCCTTGTAGTCGCTTACGATCGCGTCCCTGAACGTAGGTTCCGGGCGGTCGAAGGCCACCGCCAGCCCATCCGGGTGGTGCTCACCCACCAGGCTCACGAGCATGGAGGTGAACCCGTAAACGGCGTTCGTCATCTGCCCGGAGCTGGTCACCATGGTATCAGGGAGTGCGAAGAACGCCCGGTACCCGAGCGAGCTCCCGTCGATCAGGTAGTTGCCCGGCACCTGACCATGCTACGGCGTGCCGCCGGCGCCTGTATCCGCCGTCCCGCCAGCGCCTGCGGCCCCGGCCTCTGCGGCTCCCCCGGCCGTCCCGCCCTTACCTGAAGCCCCGGCCTCTGGTACCTGCTCTGTAGAACGCTCGCCGCCCGATGGCATCCGGGGAACGATGCCTCCCCCACCTGTGGCTCGCTCGGCGATGGCCGAGAGCACCTGGCCCGCTATCTCACCTGCAGGCGTGGAGGCTGTCACCCTTCCGTGATCGCCGGGCGTAGCAGCCCTCGCCGGGCCGGCGTAACCCCCGAGAAGCTCGACGGGGATGGGGAATATCAGCGTGGAGTTCTTCTCCGTGGCCACCTCTGCCAGTGTCTGTAACGCGCGGAGCTGGAGGGCGCCTGGTGATTCGTAGAGCTTCGCTGCCGCATCCGAGAGCTCGGTGGAGGCCTCCAGCTCCCCGGTAGCAGCTATGACCTTCGCCCGCCGCTCACGCTCGGCTTCGGCCTGCTTGGCCATAGCCCTGGTCAGCTCCGCTGGCAGGAGAACGTCCCTTATCTCCACCTGGCGCACGTCCACGCCCCAGCGCTGCGTAGACGTGGCGATGACGGTACGAAGCTCGTTGTTCAGGTTCTCCCGGTGAGCGAGCAGATCGTCCAGCTCGTGCCTTCCGATGATGGACCTCAGGCTTGTCATGGCAACGCGCTGGCTGGCGAACCTGAAGTCCTCCACGCCTATCACGGCCTTCACGGGGTCAAGCACCTGGAAGTAGCAGACAGCGTCGACCTGGACGGTGACATTGTCACTCGTGATCACCGACTGGGGAGGTATGTCTATGACCTCCACCCGAAGCGTCACCCTGAGCACGCGGTCGAACCCGGGAGCCCGCCAGATGACACCAGGGCCCTTGACCTCCGGCCTCACGTGCCCCAGGCGGAAGAACACTGCGCGCTCGTACTCCTTCACGATGCGCATGGACATGGGTAGCAGGATCGCTGCCAGCACCACTACCGCCGCGATCACGCTCAACACGATTGCCAGGACCATCAGGGACTCCTTTCCAGGTGGCGCCCCACCCGGGCGGGCTTTTCCCCGTCAGGGCAAGGCCCCATCCAGGCTCGGGTCCAGTCTCCCACACGCCGTAGCCGCCCGCTCGACTCCCACCGGCGACTGACCGTGGCTGTGGACCCGCGATACTGGCATGGTGGATGGCATGCCAGGAGCCTCTCGCATATCCGACGAGGACAGGGAGTACTACAGCATGCTGCTTCGGCACCACTTCATGGAGGGGCGCATAGACGCGGCGGAGCTCGAGCGCCGGCTCGGCGTCGTGTTCGCTGCAGACGACCTGGGAGAGCTCATCGCCGTGGTATCCGACCTGCCACAGCCCCTGGCAGTGGACCTCGTGCCACGAGGTGAGTCACGCCGCAGGCGCAGGCGCCGCCTGGCAGGAGGGAGCTGACCGGAGAGCAGTGAGGGCTGCCAGCCAGCCGAGTCACCGAGCCGATCTTTACCAGAACCGCGCCGGCAAGCCCGGCCCTTCAGGGCCGGGAGAAGTCACGGTCTCTAGCTCAGGGCCTCAGGCTGCCCTCTACCACCTCTTGGGCGACCTCCTGCATGCTCCGGCGCTCGTTCATCGCCTTGCGCTGGATGAAGGCGAAGGCATCGGACTCCCGCATGCCCGCATCATCTATCAGTATCCCCTTGGCCCGGTCCACGAGCTTCCTCGTCTCCAGACGGTCTTCCAGTACCTGCGCGCGCTCCCTGAGATCAGCGTGCGCCGCTTCGAGGGCCCGTAGCTCGCTGAAGCGCGCCAGAGCGACTTCGATAGCCGGCACCAGGTCCTCCCGCTCGAAGGGCTTCACGAGATAAGCGAGGACGCCGGCGTTCCTCGCTGCCTCCACGAGATCACGCTGGCTGAAGGCCGTAAGCACCAGGGTCCCCACGCCGCCTATCTCGGCTATCGCCCTCGCTGCAGCCAGCCCGTCCATACCGGGCATCTTCACGTCGAGGATTGCCAGGTCCGGGCGATGCTGGCGCACCAGCTCCACAGCCTCGTCGCCTCTCCCGCTCTCGCCTACCACCTCGTAGCCCTCCTCGGTTAGTATCTCGCGCAGGTCCATGCGCACGATCGCCTCGTCCTCGGCTATGACAACACGTATAGGACCGGCAACTACCGGCTGCTCGGGGTCTGGCTGGCCCACTGGGCGCTCCTCTCCTGGTAGTGGCACGCGATTAGATCTGGCTGGTCCACGGACGCGCCGGCAGGCGTGCGAGGAGCTCATCGCGGCGCTGTTCGAGCTCGGCGACGGAGCGCGCTATGGCTGCATGGCTCTTTCGCATCGCCTCGGCGTGCCGCTCCGCCTCCACCCACTCACGTTCCGCCAACGGTGTCTCTGACACGAGAGAGCGTATGCGGGCATCGTCTGCCTCCTCCTGGAAGAAAGCAAGCTGCTCGTCCAGCACTGCCATCTCCTCGCGGGCGCGAACCAGGCGGTGTTGTACGTCGCGAAGCCTATGCTCCACCACGGCACGCAGCATGTACGTCATTTTACGCTTGCGGCGCCTCCTGCGCGCCACCTCTCGGATACCAGCCACGCGAGATGAGACGCCCCATCAGGGCCTCAGGCAGGGAGCCTATGATCCCAGGTTCCTCAGGGACCGCTATAGTGCCTGCGTCCACCGGGAAATGACCACCGATCCCAGCCTCGTAGTAGTCGCCACCATCTCCCATGTCACCTGCCAGAGTCGCTCCAGGCATGGCAGCCAGGGCGGCGTTCAGGAACCTCCCGATCGCGGTCTCGAACATCCCCCCGACATAGGCAGTGATCCCTGCTTCGCGGCAGCGCTCCAGAGCAGCACATGCAGCGAATATCCCCCCGATTCGAGCGGCCTTGATGCACGCGACCTCGCAGGCCCGGAGCTCGATCGCCATGTCCAGGCAGTTCAGGCTTCGAAGCGACTCATCCAGGCCTATCGGTACGTCCACCGACGCGCTCAGCCGAGCGTGATCCATGATGCGATCACGCGCGAGCGGCTGCTCCACCCCAGCAAGCCGTAGAGGCGCCAGCGCCTGCAGACGAGCATGCACCTCCCGGAAGTCCATACGGTCGTAGGACTCGTTGGCGTCCCCCAGGAGAACGATATCCGGAAAGGCCTCACGCAGCGCCGATAGGGGAACGTAGTCCCATCCCGGCATGATCTTGCACTTGAGGCGCTTATACCCGCTCGCGAGCAGTCCGGTGGCGGATCCGATCAAGCTGGAGAGCGCTTCTCGGGCCTCGTCGCTACCAGGCTGCCCGTCGCGAGGTAGAGCGGATGCCGGGATGCCCAGCACGGCACCGGCAGGCACACGCTCGTGGATCGCCCCGAGCGCCCGGGCCAGGCTGAGCCCGGCGAGCTTGCAGGAGGCATCCGCTACGGCTGCCTCCAATGCCGTCTTCGCAGCGTTGTGGCCCTTCACGGCGCTGAGGGCGCCCATGGCATGCTCGGGCCGTAGGCGACCGGCAGCTAGAAAGCGCCCCTGGAGATGCTTCTCCAGCACGAGTAGCGAGCCCAGCGCGTACTCCGGATCGTAGGTAGGGGACGGGAGCGCTACGCACTCCCCGAAGCCTTCGATGCCTTCATCCATAGCGACGCGCACCACCACGACTGGGCGTTTCCCGTAGCTCTCGCATGCGCTCTTCACCGGCCGGACCAGCTCCAGCTCGCCATAGAGAAGCTCTACGCCGAGCGGTTCGACCGCAGGGAGACATATAGCGCGGGTCGGACGCCGAAGGGCAAGCGGCCTTAACCCCTCCCTTACGGAAGGGGGTTGCGGCCGCATTTGGCTCATGCCGGCCGGCGCGGGTCGGAGCTCACCATCTCCCATCAGATCGCCCCGAGGGGACTGGCGGCTTCAGCCGTCAGAGAAATCACCATGCCAAGCAGTATCCCACGCCATCGGGCCCTACTCGGTCCTCTATCCACTACGCTTGCCGCCAGGCCCGGATGGCGGAATCGGCAGACGCGGCGGACTCAAAATCCGTTGCCCGCGAGGGCGTGGGGGTTCAAGTCCCCCTCCGGGCACTGGCAGCGCGGCCAGCGACTCGGAGCGCTTTCCAGGCGGGGGGGTCGCCGCGCTCATCGAATGCTCATAATCCTGCTCTAACCTCAGGGTATGTCACTGGGTGGATCTGGCGACACCCCGGAGAACCCGTTAGCCATCGGTAAGCCCGGCAGGGCTACCAGCTTCGACGGCGCCACAGTAAAGCCTGAGAGGCGAAGGAGTGCCCTCCCCCCAAGGATCCTGCCCGAGGCACCGGATCGTAGCCGCCGCGCCGGTGAGGAGCGGGGGGCGTCGAAGCTGGATACCTGGGCCACAGGGGTCTATATCCTCTCCCGCCTGGCTCTCCTGGCTGTCGCCCTGGCCGTCTCCGTTATCGGTCATGTGACGCTTCATTCCGAGCTCGCGAACTGGGATGGCGCATGGTACCTGGACCTGGTGCGGCACGGGTATCCAGACCATACGGTGCATGGGCAGTCAACGTTGGGATTCCTTCCCCTCTACCCGATGGTGATCTGGCTCGTAGCCCGCGTGACCAGCGCATCTCCTCTCGTCGCCGGCCTCCTCATATCCGCCATAGGCGGTCTCGTAGGCACCGTCCTCGTCGCGAGGCTTGCCAGAGAGTGGTGGGGCGAGACCGCTGCGATGCGAGCCGCCGTCCTCTTCGCGTTCTTCCCAGGCACCGTAGTCTTCTCCATGGTCTACTCCGAGTGCCTGACTGTCCCCCTGGTCGCGGGGTGCCTGCTCGCGCTGCGGCGAAGGCAGTGGGTCCTTGCCGGCATCCTCGCGGGCCTGGCTGGCGCCGTCGAGCCTGTAGCGCTGGCCGTCGTCCCCGTCTGCATCTACGTGTCCGTGAAAGAGATACTTCGAAGCGACCAGCCGGGGTGGACCAGATGGCGGAGTGCCATAGCTCCACTGCTCTCGCCGGCCGGCCTCGGCGCCTTCGCCATCTTCCTGTGGGTATGGACTGGGACGCCTTTCGCCACTCTGGAGTCCCAGTACGGGGGCTGGCACCAGCACGCTGATCCGCTGACCGTGATCGTCGAAGCGCTGTCGCATATAGCCCGCGGCTTCGCCGGACCGAGCACGGTCGGCGGGGTGAACCTGAACTTCCTGAACGGCCTGGTGGGGGCTGGCTTCCTCATAGCAGCCTGGGCAGCGCTCCGCCGCTGCTCGCCCAGGCCGCCGGGCACGGCATTCATCTGGACGGCCGGGATAGGCGTGCTGACGCTCCTATCCGTCCTGGCGCCTCCGAACGCCAGGATGCTGCTGGTCGCGTTCCCTGCCGTGATCGTCTGGGCCCGGTTGCTACCTGCTCGCGCGTACGCTGCATGGCTGAACGTGTCGCTCTGCCTCTTCGCCGTGGCAAGCGCACTGACCTTCTACGGCCACCTGATGCGGCCCTGAATGGCCCTCGCAGCGAAGATAGCCATTCCCCTGATGGTATCATTTCCACCGTCGCGGGGAGGTGAGCCAGCGGGGAGCGTCAGAGCTAGGTAGGCGGTGGGTCCGGTGGATGAAGGAGGCATGTAAGTTCTGTGATCGCGCTCTCGATAGCGGTGCTGCTCCAGTCCCGTGACCTGTCAACAAGCGACGTGTTTCTGATTTCGCGATGGAGATCCCGTTTCGATCAAACCACATCGTGGGGTCCCCGGTCGGGTTGCTTCTGGGTTAGATTTCTATGATAGGTGAGTCTGTGAAGACGTGCTGATTCCAGTCCGGCCTCTCGTGCCTTGCGGATCGCTGATCCACGTCCCTGGTGCTCGTCGTCGGGGGTATGAACTGCTCCCGCAATACTGAGCAATACTAGACGTACAGACATTCGAGTGATATAATCGTCGAGTGAACCTGACCCAATGGGCGCGACTCCAGGGAGTCCATCCGCAAACCGCTTACCGCTGGTTCAGGAAGGGCACGCTTCCAGTGCCGGCGGTACGGGTGAACGAGAGAACCGTGCTCGTCTCCCCGGAGGTGCTCACAGGCAGCAACACGACGTCGCTCGGC
>DAHXND010000030.1 GCA_027366675.1 Acidimicrobiales bacterium | reverse complement strand
TTCGTGGTTCGATCGCGATGGAGAGAGTGCAGGGATTGGCTGGTACGGGCACGGCGGATCGGTTGGCTGGTATGGAGAAGGCGCGGGGAGTGGCCGGTACGGGGACCGAAGATGCGCTGGTTGCCGAGGGGGAGGGAGCCTCGGGGCTCTGGGGAACGCCCGGACCTGAGCCGCTCCTCGTTCCGGTATCAGGATCCCTCGAGAGCCGTGCAGCAGCAGAGCTTGCCGTAGCGATAAGCCGTTCGGTGAAGTCTCGCCTGGTCCTCGTGCAGGTCCTGCCGCCACGTGGCAGGATTGAGGTGCTCAGGGAGCGCGTTCGCTGGAGCAGAAGGGCCGTGCGAGGGGCAGAGGCTGTCGCAGACATGCTGTTGCGGGAGGCGGCAGGGGAGGCTGAGGCAGCGAACGTGGAAGTGGAATCTTTGACCACGGAGAGTGCGAGCCCAGGTGGGGGTATCCTCCACGAGGCACGAGCTAGTGGTGCCAGGGGTATCGTTATGGGGACTACCTCGCATACAGCCGGAACGGATACTGTCCTCAGCCACGCGGTAGAAGAGGTCTTGGGGCAGTCACCGGTCCCGGTCGTGGTGGTGGTTCTCCGGGAGCGTTCGCGAAGCCCGCAGCGAGGCTCCGCTGCAGTTGTGTCCACGAGAGTGCTTTAGGGGCGATGGCCCGATGTCAGGATCTCCCCGAGGCTAGGACCACCGCATCAATCTTCCACTGTCTCCCGGAGAGCACCGAGGAGAAGATGTGGTGGAAGCCACCAACACGATGCGCGCGCAGTGCTCCTACGCATGTACCTGGAGCCCGATGCCGGTAGCGAACCACTCGCCGGGATAGGGATACCATAGCTTCACCGGGAATCGGTGAATCGCATTATACTACATTCGCGGCCTGAAGCGGCTCGGCTTGTAGCAAGCTTCCCCGCCCGCTCAAACACACGGCCAGCGCCTGCCCTCGCGCGCTCGTGCGTCCACATCTCGCACGACTACCTCCACAGCACCGGCTCCAGACGCTCTCCTCGAAGAGCGCTTCTGGACTTCGATCAGGGATCAGTGATGGACGCCAAGAACTCGCCGGCGTCTTTACCGTGAGACCCGCCCGATTCAGCCCAGTCAGGTCCCAGTCTCCCGACACGAGCACGTCGGCGCCGGCCGCCTCCGCGAGCACGACTAGAAAGTCGTCGTCTGGGTCAGGAGTGATCGGTTGGGTCGGAGCTGGCGGGTCGTCCACGACTTCGGCCAGTTCGCGCACCATCACGAGGAAGCGCTGGACATCGTCGTTGCTCAGGTGCCGTCGGAACTTCGGCCTCGCGAGCACCGTCTCCAGCTCGTGTAGCAACATCTCCGACACGATCAGCCGGTACTGGCCCGATCGTGCAGCGATCAGTAGCCGCGCGGACACGCCCTCGTTGGAGGTGACCGCGGCGACGAGAACGTTCGTGTCCGCCAGGACCCGAAGCTCTTCATACACCTCGCACCTGGGGGGCACGGCGGTCCCGGCGCACCGCATGCACCTCGTCCACGGCAATGCTCAGGGCGGCGTCCTCATCAAGGTCGCTCGTCTGCGTGACGCGGTCCAGAAGCTCCTGCAGCTCGTCTCTCGCGGCCTCGCCTCGAGCACCGCGAAGGTATGACCTGAGAGCGTCCTCGACGACGGCGCTCTCGGTGCGCCTGGAGGTCAACGCGGCAGCCTTTGTCGCCGTCAGGACGTCCGGATCGAGGTAGATGGTCGTCTTCTGCTTCGCCATACTCCCATGGTCCCACTCTGACGTCGTGACGTCAAGACGGTAGCTCCCGCGTTCTGCCCTCGGTGCTCAGAGGGCCTGATCCGCATGTCTTGTGCCGGTCGTGCGGAAACACTTAGGAGCGCTCGCGGGCGCTGAACCAAGAGCGCTGGTGTTCACGGACGAAGATGGGGCGTTCTTCAGGCGCGCCAACATTGATCGCCGCCACTTCCGCCCGGCGGTGGAGAGAGCGGGACTACCACCAGAGCTTCGCCTCCACGATCTCAGACGCACCTACGCAGCTCTCCTAAGAATAGGCGATGTTGCGTCACGAGCATCATTCGACATGGGTCGCGATCGCTGGCTACCAGGGCCTTTGTGTTCGCTGTGCGGATCCGTGCTGGCCACCGCCGGCTGAGACGGGCTCATTGGCCCAGCTGGCAGGGGTATGAACTGCTCCCGCAATACTGAGCAATACTGGACGTACAGACATTCGAGTGATATAATCGTCGAGTGAACCTGACCCAATGGGCACGACTCCAGGGAGTCCATCCGCAAACCGCTTACCGCTGGTTCAGGAAGGGCACGCTTCCAGTGCCGGCGGTACGGGTGAACGAGAGAACCGTGCTCGTCTCCCCGGAGGTGCTCACAGGCAGCAACACGACGTCGCTCGGC
>DAHXND010000047.1 GCA_027366675.1 Acidimicrobiales bacterium | reverse complement strand
ACGACATGATCGACACGGCCGGGACGATCGTGGCAGCAGCCGACCTCTTGGCTGCCTCCGGGGCTACGGAGGTATGGGCAATGGCGACTCATGCCATCCTCTCCGAGCCCGCTTGCGAGCGCCTGGAGAGCTCGGCTCTTACCAGGGTGGTGGTGACGAACACCGTTCCGATCCCGCCAGAGCGTCGCATCAGCAAGCTCCAGGTCTTATCCGTAGCTCCAATCATCGCTGACGTCATAGACGCGATCTTCGAGGAGACGTCCGTCTCCGAGATCTTCGGCGGCCAGAACCTGGCGTGACCCTAGAGGCGCTTTAGGCAGGACCTGCTTACCGCAGCTAAGATGCTTGGCCTATGCCAGAGATCCTGATCCATGCCACAGCTCGCTCGCGGACCGGCTCACGCCCCAGCCGGAAGGGGCGCGCGGCTGGCGAGATCCCGGCAGTCGTCTACGGCCATGGCTTGGATGCTGCCATTCCTGTCGCCGTCGATGCCAGGGCCCTCGCTGCGGCCATGGGAACTGCTGCGGGAACGAACGCGCTGCTCGACCTGGAGGTGGACGGGAAGCGCCATCTAGCCATCGCCAGGGAGTTCCAGCGGCATCCCACCCGCCACACCGTGCTCCATGTGGACTTCCAGGTGGTTCGCAGGGATCAGCAGGTGGCAGCCGAAGTGCCTGTGGTCCTGGTCGGCGAGGCCGTTCTGGTACAGCATGGAGATGGCCTTGTCGACCAGCAGCTATTCGTCCTGCCAGTGCATGCCCTTCCGAACCAGATCCCGAACTCGATAGAGGTGGACGTGAGCGGCCTTACCATCGGGGGCGCTGTTCGTGTGGGTGATGTGGCCCTGCCTGAAGGCGCTGTCACGGACCTGGATGTGAGCACCCCTATCGTCATAGGCGAGCCGCCGCGGGTCGCCGGATCTGAGGCTGGGGCTGCCGTCCCTGCCGAAGGTGAGGTTCCACCCACTGGACCCGCCAGTGATGGCGAGGGCGCTGGCGCGTAGGCCGCTGGATCCACCGGTGATGGCGAGGGCGCTGGCGCGTAGGCCGCTGGATCCACCAGTGATGGCGAGGGCGCTGGCGCGGAGGCCGCTGATCTGGCGTCCCTGTTGGGAGTGACCGGCTCGGCGCTCCTGCTGGTGGTAGGGCTGGGTAATCCCGGCAGGGAGTTCGAGGGGACGCGGCACAACGTAGGCGCACGTGCTGTGGAGCTGGCCGCCACGAGGCGCGGAGCAGTTCTGAAGGGAGTCCGTGGCATCCCGGCACGTGCTGTCGAGATCGCCGTCGATCGAGAGCTGCCTGCTCCAGCCTGGGCAGCAGGGGAGGCTCTGCTCCGAGACGGGGAGCGCAGCTCGGTATCCCGTCTCGTCCTGGCCGTGTCGCAGACCTACATGAACGAGTCCGGGATGGCGGTCAGGCCACTCGTGCGGAGGTATTCGCCCGCTGACCCTGAGCACATCGTAATAGTCCATGATGAGCTCGATCTGCCACCTGGGGAGGTCCGGGTCAAGCGTGGTGGTGGATTGGCCGGTCACAACGGCCTCAGGTCCATCAGGGACCACCTTCATACAGTGGACTTCGTTCGAGTGCGTATTGGCATAGGTAAGCCCCCGAGCGCCGATCGGGGTGCAGAGCATGTGCTGAGGCGCCCTGGAGCCGCGGAGCGCGTCCAGCTGGAGGCGAGCATCGCCCGAGCCGCAGATGCCATAGACATACTTGTTGCCAAGGGGCTCGAAGCGGCAATGAACGAGATCAATTGATCGCACTGGGTCCAGGCGATCACAGCGGTCGCTCCGCTGTCCCCCTACCGGACTGGCGAGGCCATCACGGGAGGACGAGGTGGCAGTCCCGGTAGCCTCGTGATGGTGCCTGCAGATGGATCGAGCATCGAGGAGCCCAGCCGTAGCCAGGATGTGCCGTCTCGACGGCTCCCACCTTCTGGAGATCGGAAGCCCGCGCCTCTAGCTCAACTCCTGGAAGTTCTAGAGCGAGATGGCGACCTCAGGCGGTTGGTGTCGGGGGACTCGGAGGTGCTTGCTGTCCCGGAGCTGGGTCAGGCGGCTGTCCTCTCAGCTCTGGCACGTATCTCCGGGCGGCATCCTCTCCTGGTGGTGACGCCGACCGGCGCCGATGCAGAGCGCATATTGCTGGAGGCCGGGGCGTTCTTGGGAGATGGGTCGGTAGAGATCTATCCCGCGTGGGAGACTCTCCCATTCGAGAGGGTGAGCCCGAGTGCTGAGACTATGGCGAGGAGAGCGAGACTGCGCCACCTCTTGCAGAGCGCTTCCTCGGATGGGGGCAGGGATGCTGCTGGCGCATCCGCCGGGCAGGTGGTACCCGCCATGGTGGTGCTCCCGGTCCGCTCTCTTCTACAGACCCTGAGCCCATGGGACAGCTCACTGGAGCCCATAGCCATAAGGCCGGGGGATGTTATCGACATGGCCGGTCTGCTGGAGCACCTCGTGTCTGTGGGCTACAGGCGTGAGTACCAAGTCGAGCACCGGGGGGAGGTGGCGGTACGCGGGAGCATTATCGACGTATTCTCGCCCCTGGCCAGCGAGCCGGTGAGGATCGACTGCTTCGGTGACGAGGTGGAGCGCCTGGCGCGCTTTAGTCCCGATGACCAGCGGTCGCTCGGAGATCTCGAGAGCGCTGTCCTCTATCCCGCCCGAGAGCTGGTCGCGACTGGCGAGGTACGCGAGGTAGCGGCCCGGCTGCTGTCGGGAACGGGTTGGCAGGGAGGTCCGTGGGAGCGTTTCGCTGAAGGTGAGATCTTCGACGGGATGGAATCCTGGTTGCCCTGGCTCGCGGCTGAGCTGCCGGGCCCGAAGACAGTGCTGGATCTCCTGCCGCCGGGATCCGCTGTGGTCCTGTCTGACCCGCAGCGGATCCAGTCACGCGGTATGGACGTGATCGAGCAGGAATCATCGCTGGCCGAGGCTCTCTCTGGTACGTGGGGGATGGATGGCACCGACGATCAGGCGGCAGGTGTGCCGTCTTTGCATTGCGCTCTCGACGATGTCCTGGCTGGTGTCTCGATCCCGGTGTGGTCGATGCCCACTTCCAGGCCAGGCGAGCATACTCCCGCCGTAGGGCTCGAGCCCTGGGACTTCCAGGCGTTTCATGGGGATCCGCAGGTCATGAGCGATCGGATCCGTGAGCTCCTGCGCTCCGGATGGTCGGTGACGATAGCGGCTTCCGGCCAGTCTTCGGGGGCACACATAGCCTCCCTGCTCGCAGATCACGGCGTGCCGGTGACCGGCGCGAAAGGAGCGCCAGAAGAACCGAGCGGGTCCGGGTCACCGTCGAGGTCCCGGCTGGTGCCGCCGGGCAGCACAGGCGGATCTGGTCGTGGGCGGGATCGGGAAGCTGGTGCTGTGAGGGTGGCGATAGCAGCGATCGATCACGGTTTCCTATGGCCCGGATGCCAGCTGGCGCTGATAGCGGAAGGTGACTTGACCGGCCGCCGCCGCGCCCATCGCCAGGAGCGCATCGCCCGGCGGGCGACGAAGCCACGCGGCCCGGGCTTCTTCGAGGATTTGGCCTCCGGGGCCTATGTGGTCCATGCCCATCACGGCATAGCCCGGTACGCAGGAATGGCTACCAGGTCTATCGGAGGCGTCGAGCGTGATTACCTGCTGCTCGAATACCGGGGCGGCGATCGACTCTACGTTCCTACGGATCAGATCGATTCGATCACTCCCTACAGCGGCGGCGAGACCCCAGCGCTCAGCCGAATGGGCGGGTCTGACTGGAGCCGCACCCGAGCCAGAGTCAGGGCGTCGGTGCATGCCGTGGCTGACGAGCTGGTTGCCCTCTACCGATCGCGGCTGCAGGCCGAGGGACATGCGTCTTCGCCGGATACCGTGTGGCAGCGTGAGCTCGAGGATTCCTTTCCCTACGTGGAGACCGCTGATCAGCTAAAGGCCATAGAGGACGTGAAGACTGACATGGAGTCTCCTCATCCGATGGACAGGATCGTCTGTGGGGACGTTGGCTTCGGGAAGACGGAAGTGGCGATAAGGGCCGCCTTCAAGGCTGTTCAGGATGGCTATCAGGCAGCGATACTCGTGCCCACCACCCTACTGGCACAGCAGCATTACCAGACCTTCTCCGAGCGGTTCGCCCTCTACCCGATCCGGGTAGAGATGCTTTCACGATTCCTGACTCAGGCCCAGGCGCGCTCCGTGGCGCGTGGCTTGTCGGATGGGAGTGTTGATGTAGTCATAGGCACTCACAGGCTGCTTGGCGAAGGACTATCGTTCAAACGCCTTGGCCTGCTGGTGGTTGACGAGGAGCAGCGGTTCGGGGTGATGCACAAGGAAGCCATAAAGCGCATGTCTCTCGGTGTAGATGTTCTCACGTTGACCGCGAGCCCCATCCCTAGAACTCTCGAGATGGGGCTCGTCGGGATAAGGGACTTGAGCCTTATAAACACAGCCCCAGTAGATAGGCAGCCCATCCTTACCTACGTCGGGAGCTATGACGAGCGGGCGGTATCCGAGGCAATACGCAGGGAGCTGCTCCGTGATGGGCAGGTGTTCTTCGTTCACGATCGCGTCCGGGACATAGAGCATGTGGCATCGCGATTAGGGGATCTGGTGCCATCTGCCCGGATCACGGTGGCCCACGGCCAGATGGACGAGGCGGTGCTGGAGCGCCGGGTACTCGACTTCTGGGAGCGACGCTACGACGTGCTTGTATGCACGACAATCATCGAATCTGGCATCGACATTCCTCAGGTCAACACCCTGGTAGTGGATTCTGCTCATAGACTTGGGCTTGGCCAGTTGCATCAGCTGAGAGGACGCGTAGGCCGGTCCGGCGTCAGAGCTTATGCATATCTGCTGTATCCACCCGATCTGAAGCTGAGCGATGATGCCTATGAGCGGTTGCGTACCGTGGGCGACAACACAGCTCTGGGCTCAGGATTCCGTATTGCAATGCGGGATCTCGAGATACGTGGAGCCGGCAGCCTGCTCGGCACCGATCAGTCGGGACAGATAGCAGCCGTTGGGTATGACCTCTACGTCCAGATGGTCCACGAGGCGCTGGCGGAGGCTCGTGGAGAGCCATCACCGGAGCCCGGTGTGCATGTCGAGATCGATGCGGTCGAAGACGCGTTCCTGCCGCTCTCCTTCATCGAGCACGAGGGTGCGAGGCTGGATTCCTACCGGCGGCTGGGTAGCGCCTCGAGCCAGGCGGACGTGGATGACGTGGTGAAGGAGTGGGTCGACCGCTTCGGACCCCTGCCTGCTCCGGCCGAGCGACTGACCGAGGTCGCTCGCCTGCGTGTCGCCTGCGCCGAGCGTCGCGTGCATAAGGTGATGATCTCGAAAGTCCAGGGGAGCCGGCAGGTGTCTGCCCGCCTCGTTCCGGTGCGCCTCCCAGCCAGCGCCCAGGTGCGGCTGCGTAGGCTGGCTTCGAAGGCGCGATACCGGGAGAGCGACGGCGAGCTATGGACGCCCCTGGATCAGGCCGAAGGAAGCACGAGGGCGCTCAGGGAGCTCTTGGAGGCGCTCTTGCCGCTCGGGTCCAGCTGATAGCACGCCCGGTAGGGTGGGTGATGCGACGCTCGGGTCCAGCTGGCGGCACGCCTGGTGGGATGGGCGATGCGACGGCCGGGGGCAGGGCTGGCCGGCGAGGTGGCCAGAGACCTTCCTTGCCGGTAGCATCGACATGTTGTGTCGAGAAAGAGCCTGAAGCACTTCGGAGCCCGTAGTTCGTGGCTCGCAGGGATCGCGGTCATCGTCGGCCTGCTCGCGATGTCAGCGGGCCTGAGCGCGTGTGGCGTTGATCCCCCTGTTGCCAGCGTGAACGGCACGCCTGTGAGCGCGAGCGCGCTGTCCGGTGCTCTGCAGGCTGTCACGGGTAACCCAGGCTACTCCTGCATCCTGTCCAAGGAAGCAGGAGTCCAGCTCTCTGGAGCAGGAACGAGGACGTATCCCATATCGCTCGTCGATGACATGATCGCGAGCCTCGTGGTGGCGCACGTGATCAACCAGGCAGCCGACACTGAAGGGATCCATCCCTCGCCGGGCATCCTCTCGGTGGTGCATGAGGAGGTAGCGACTTCGTTCTCACCTTCCTCTCCCACTGCGGGGCAGGTCTGTCCCGTTACGGGCACCCAGGTCCTGGCTGGGTTCCCGCGTTCCTATCAGCAGATGCTGGTGACCCAGCAGGCTGATCTAGAGTCTCTCGTTGCCAGAGAGAAGCATCTGGCTATAGGTCTGGGTGCATTGAAGCAGGATTTCGCGGCCAATCCCGCTGCGTACTCCTCGAGCTGCTTCAGCCTTATAGTGGTGTCCGCGAAGGCTGAGGCGACGAAGCTGAGAGGTGAGATAGCTTCTGGAGCGAGCTTCGCCAGCATCGCCAACAAGGATTCCCTGGAGGCTTCGAGCACCCCGAATGGTGGTCGCTACCCGTGCGTGGTGCCTGCACAGGCCCTGCCTGGCGGGGTAGCCAAGGCGGTCGAGTCCCTGAGTGTCGGGCAAGTCAGCCAGCCCACCGGCTACAAGGGCGACTGGATCCTGTTCAAGCTCGATTCCAGGGCTACTCCGGTCTTCAGCGACAAGCTCGCTTCGGTTATCAGGGCTCGGCTGCTATCGGCGAAGGCCGTCACGAATGCTGCCGGCACGTTGGAGCGGACGCTCGTGAAAAGAGCGCGGGTGGAGATAGATCCCAGGTACGGAAGCTGGCGCGGCATCTTGGGCAGCTCTCTCGTCATCTCCCCGGTCGGTCCCCCTCAGCGCCTCGTTCCGAACCCGAAGGCGGATCTGGGGACGAGCCCGATCGGCTGATGGCGGAAGGATCATATGACCGCCTTGGCGAGCTAACCGATCTTGTAAAGATATTGCGTTCTGGCTGCCCGTGGGATCGTGCTCAGACTCATAGGTCCTTGCGGCCCTATCTGCTCGAGGAGTCCTACGAGGTAATAGATGCGCTAGACGATCTGCCTCGTGCCGAGGCGGATCACACGGATGTGGCACCTGCGGTAACGGAGCCGCAGTCTCCGCGGGCGCTCCCTGCGCATGTGCCGGGCCGGGTTGGACTTGCACAGGGGAAGCCGCCGGATACAGAGCTCGATGCAGCCGTGGCTCACCTGGCAGAGGAGCTGGGAGATCTGCTGTTCCAGATCTGCTTCCATTCCGAGCTGGCAGCCGAGAAGGGTTGGTTCACGATCGACGAAGTGGCGGAGGGTGTCACAGCCAAGCTGACCCGGCGACATCCGCACGTCTTCGGTGGTCCACCCGCTGCCGACGCAGGCGAGGTAGCGCAGATGTGGGAGGAGCGCAAGGCGCTCGAGAATCCCACCCAGACGGTTCTCGACAGCATACCGAGGGCTCTACCGGCCCTGGCCAGCGCCCAGAAGGCTTACCGGCGGCTGGTGTCACGATCGATAGTCGGGGCAGTGGACGTTACTACGGCCTGCTTGGAAGCTGGAAGAGCACTCGATCGTCTCCTGCCTGTAACGAAGCGTGCAATGCAGCAACCGGTTCAAGGTGAAGCCGGCCAGAGCTCCGGCCCTGGAGCGGTCGCGGATCCCTCGCCCGAGCTGTCTGGGCTCGGAGAACCAGTCGAGGATGTGGTTTCGAGCGACGCATGGCATCTGGTGGGGCAACTGCTGAATGCCATAGTGGTCGTGGCGGAGCATCTGGGGGTAGATGCAGAGCTGGCGCTTCGGGAATCTGTTCGCGAGATGATTGCTGGCGTTGGATGACCTATTGCATCGCTATACACTTGCCACTTTGCTAACATTGACAACACCCGCCACAGACGACTGGAGTCCATCATGAGCGAGATAGAGCGCGTTAACGCCCGAGAGATCCTGGATTCACGCGGTAACCCGACCGTCGAGGTCGAGGTACGGCTTCGGAGCGGTACGGTAGGTGTGGCTGCTGTCCCTTCTGGAGCATCGACCGGAAAGCACGAGGCGGTCGAGCTGCGCGACGGCGCACCAGATCGCTTCGCCGGGAAGGGCGTGAGGAAGGCGGTTGCGAACGTGATGGGTCCTATAGCCCAGAGAATCGTGGGCATGGATCCCGTGGACCAGAGGGCCGTGGATTTCGCTCTCATCGATCTGGATGGCACGGAGGACAAGTCGAATCTGGGGGCGAACGCCCTACTCGGAGCATCTCTTGCCAGTGCCAGGTCGGCGGCAGCAGAGATCGGCTTACCGTTATATCGCTTCATCGGCGGTGCTGCGGCTTGCGTTCTGCCGGTCCCATTCATGAATGTGCTGAACGGTGGGGTGCATGCAGCGAACAACATCGACTTCCAGGAGTTCATGGTCGTACCTCTCGGTGCCTCCTCGTTCGGAGAAGCATTGCGCTGGGGAGCAGAGGTATATCACGAGCTCGCTGCACTGCTGCGTAAGCGAGGGTTGGCTAGCGGAGTGGGAGACGAAGGCGGCTTTGCCCCGAATCTATCTCGTAACGAAGAGGCGGTGCAGGTGCTGTCAGATGCCATCGAGTCGGCTGGCAGGCAGCCCGGTGCCGAGGTGGGCATAGCTCTGGATCCCGCGGCATCCGAGTTCTGGAGTGAGGGTGGGTACACGCTGGCAGGCGAGGGTAGGCGCTTGGACCCGCACGAGATGGTCGCATACTGGAAGGATCTGGTGAGTCGGTACCCAATCGTGTCGTTAGAAGATGGCATGGCAGAGGAGGATTGGGAGGGATGGGAACTGCTCACGAGGGAGCTGGGCGCCCGGCTCCAATTGGTGGGTGACGACATCTTCGTGACCAATCCAGCGCTTCTTCAGCTGGGGATCGAGCGGGGTGTGGGCAACGCCATACTCATAAAGCTGAACCAGATCGGAACCCTGACAGAGACCCTGGACACGGTAAGGATGGCATCCGAGAACGGCTACGCGGCTACCGTGTCTCATCGCTCCGGAGAGACAGAGGACGTTACCATAGCCGACCTCACCGTGGCGACAAATTGCGGGCAGATAAAGACCGGGGCGCCGGCCAGAGGCGAACGCGTGGCCAAGTACAACCAGCTTCTACGAATCGAGGAGCATCTTGGCGCCAGCGCATGCTACGGCGGGCCAGAGGCACTGGTCACATATAGATCATCCGCCAAGCGCAAGGTGCAGGCATGACCCAGGGTCAGGGTGGGCGAGGCAGCAGCGCCTTGCGAGGCAAGGAGGGTGTCGGGCGCATGCCAGGGCCTGCTGAGCGAAAGCCCCGTGGCCAGTGGGTGCTCCTGGCAGTGGCAACGGTGGTGGTTGCCGCACTGGCTGTGCATGGTGCGGGCTCGGCTAATGTCTTCGCTGAGCAGAGGAGCCTGGCATCTGTGCAGCGCCAGGTTCACCAGCTCCAGGCAGAGAACCGAGCGCTTGCCGGCGAGGCCAGAATGCTCCGGAACCCAGTCGAGATAGCGAACCTGGCCCATCGTGAGTTCGGGTTGGTGTTCCCTGGAGAGAAGGCGTACCAGATCATGCCAGGGGCACCGAGTCCCCGATCGCTTGTCGTGCAGCCACCACCGGGCGCGACGACTGCATGACATCTGACTCGGACGTGGGAACTGCTAGATCCAGCTACCAGCATATGGCAGGTGCTCCCCAGGCGAGCCGGTGCTTGACCGAGGCTCAGATCTCTGTCGTGATCCCTCTCTACAACGGAAGACATTACATTCGGGATGCACTTGCAAGTGTGGAGGAGCAGAGTCTTGTCCCGATCGAGTGCATAGTAGTGGATGACGGATCTACCGACGGTTCGGCCGATGTGGTGGCCGACTGGCGAGGCAAGGTGAAGATCCGGATGCTGAGCCAGCCAAATGCAGGCCAGTCGGCAGCGCGAAACGCGGGTGCCGGCGAGGCCGAAGGGGAGCTGCTGGCTTTCCTTGACCAGGACGACATCTGGTACACGGGGCACCTGGAGGCACTTGCCAGAGAGTTCCAGGAAGTGCCTCCAGGCCCGCCCGTCGGGTGGGCATATCACGACTGCGATCAGGTGGACGAAGGGGGTGAGCTGGTTATCCGATCGATGCTTGCAGGGCGTGGGCTCGGCAAGCATCCGAAGCGGAGCGTTGCCGAGTGTATTGCAGAGGATATGTTCGTGCTGCCGTCAGCGAGTCTCATAGCGCGATCCGCGTTCCAGGCAGTAGGTGGATTCGACGAACGCCTATCTGGCTACGAGGACGATGATCTCTTCCTTCGCATCTTCCGCCGCGGGTACGACAACAGGTTCGTTCCCCAGTCACTCTCGCAGTGGCGGGTGTTCACCTCCAGCTCGTCTTATACCTGGAGGATGGCGAGGAGCCGCCGGATCTACTTCGAGAAGCTCGTGGCCGAGTTCGGTGAGAGGGCGCTCGAGGGCCGTCGCTATCTGAGGGAGCTCATTGCACCGCGATTTCTCAGGCGAGCGTGGGCCGACTACGTAGCATCGGTCGCCTGCAACGATGGAAGTGATGCACCGGCGCTCGAAGAGCTGCTCTTCTATGCCGAGAGCTTGCCGTTGGAGCAGCGGATGGCCTGGAGGGCGGGTGGAGTGCTGCTGGCAGCAGCAGCTTCCTTTCCGGGCGCTCGGTCGCTTGGTATCGCCGCTTTGGAGAGATGGCGGCGATCGCGCCCTAGCGGATCAGGGCGGGCTCTCTGACTTCCATCCCCGAGCGCTTGTAAAGCTCGGCGATCTCCGATTCCACCTCTGCCAGCTGCTGGGCGCTGAGGTCGCGGCGCCAGCGAGCGACAGAGCGCTGGTGCGCGCTGGAGAGGGCGCTGGCAAGGGCTGCGCCGGAAACGCCCAGGGCACCCGAGATGCGGGCCGCGACGGTGCCGGGATCCTGCACCAGCTCCTCGTAGCGCACCTCCAGGACGGGCATGCCCGATCTCCATACGGCCTCCACATACCTCCGCCAAGCCCAGGCTGCTCTGCGGGCGTCGGAGGCCTCTACGAACTCCTCCTCCCGACCCGGCTCTACCCAGTAGCGGCTCACGGCTCCGAGCTGCTGGTCCACCTCGTCCCGGTCCTGGCGCGAGCGGCTCAGCCAGCCCATCTCGAGCAGTGAGGCGCTCACGTCCCTGCCGTCCCGTAGCAGGTGCACGAAACGGGCTGTGGGAAAGGTAGCTGCCAGCGCATCGATCACGAAAGCTGACTCGGGAGTCTGCTCTACGAAGCGGGAGCCAGTGCGTACGCAGGCTTCCACGGCCGGGCGGAACGTACGCCGCAGCTTGCGGCTGGCGGTCATGGGGTCGAGGCCGTAGATCTGCGAGATCGACCCCTTGTGGGGCCGGTACTCGCCTATATCCTCGAGCCCCGGCAGTGAACCCAGCTGATTGGCGAAGAAAGTGGTTCCGGATCTGGGGCTTCCGACTATGAACACAGGACCCGACCCCGTCGTCACCTGCCAGCGAAGAGGGTGGTGGGGGAGGGCTCGGCTCCGTGTCAAGCGCCTACCTGGCGCCTCGCTCGAGGCCGGGGGATGGAGGTGCGTTTTCGATCCGGGTCTGTATCCCGGGACTGAGAGGAGCCGCATGTCTGTTTCCTTTTCGGGTCGACCTGGCTAAACCAGGAATGGTTCCATTCCCGCCCACGGGCCCCCACGATCGCCCAGCTACCTTCATGGCCCACACCGGGACCATGCTGCACGCCCACGGTGGCCACCACCGTGGGCCGGTATCCTAGGCCGACCGTACCGGGTACTACTCCTCCATAGATCAGCTTAGCCGCCTATTCAGATCATCGGTTGGATGGTGGTACGCTCGGATGCACGATGCCATTCCGAAGGCCCCTGCCAACGGTCGAAGGCCCTGAGGTCGAGTCCCAGGGGGATCACCTGGCCACTGCCGCGATCAGGCCTGCCGATGCCGGCGAGCAGAGCGTGGTGGACGATTTTCACCGGCTTTACTACGACTCCGATGCCCAGACCTGGCAGAGCACGCGCTGGATGGGTGTTCCGACCCAGAAGTGCCCGCTCGATTGCTGGATCTATCAGGAGCTGCTCTGGGAGGTGGCTCCAGATCTGATCGTGGAGACTGGCACGAACAGAGGTGGCAGCGCTCTGTTCCTCGCCCATATGTGTGATCTGATGGGGCGAGGGCACGTCCTCACGATCGATGTCACCGCCCAACCCGGTCTTCCGTCACACCCCAGGATCAAGTACCTCAGGGGCTCGTCGACAGCTCCGGACGTCCTGGCGGAAGTGCGTTGCGAAGCAGAGCAAGCGAACGGCGTCATGGTCATCCTGGATTCCGATCACAGCGCTGCTCATGTCGGCGAAGAGCTTCGGCTGTACGCTCCGCTGGTAACGATCGGCAGCTACATGGTAGTCGAGGACACGAACGTGAACGGCCATCCCGTGCTTCCGGGATTCGGGCCCGGTCCTATGGAGGCGGTCCGGGAGTTCATGGCGCAGAGAGCTGACTTCGTTGCCGACAAGGGCAGCGAGAAGTACATGATGACCTTCAATCCGGGTGGTTTCCTCAGGCGAGTAGCTGCAGGAAGAACCTGACCCGATGGTAGGTGGAACACAGCACGGCGGCCACCTCGCCAGTACCAGCGCACCGCGCAGTAGGGAGCGCGCGTCGAGCCTGCAGTACATAGTATGGGCCAGCGACCGTGGCAACATCTTCATGCGTGAGATCGCTGAGCTGGTGGTGGCTGCCCTTCGTGATTGCAACCGTGAAGCCAGGCTCGCTACTGATGGCTTGCCCGAAGCAGCCAGGTCCGTCGTGAACCTCGTGGTGGCGCCTCACGAGCTATTTCACCTGGCCGCCGAGCACTCCAGCGATGAGGTGAGCGCTGCTGCGCGAGCGAGCATCTGCATAAATGTGGAGCAGCCTGGCATGCCCTGGTTCGAGCTCAGCTTCTCCTATGCCTCGCTCGGCCCCATCTGTCTCGACATAAACCCGACGGGTGCGAAAGCTCTCGAGAGGCGTGGCCTTCATGCGCTGCACCTGCCTCTTGGCTACCACGAGAGCCTCGACCGTTGGGGCGGGCGGGCAGGGCGGGGAAACGCTTGCCAGAGCACCGAGGACCGTGACATCGATGTGATCTTCCTTGGAAGCTCCACTCCGAGGCGTGAGAGCTTCCTGGCCCGCTGCGCGGCTTCCCTGTCAGGCTACCGCAGCGAGATCCGCCTATTTACCTTCGATGAGCCCGTCAGCGGGAGCAGGGAGGGATTCTACGTCGGTGCATCGAAGATGGATCGCCTGCGCAGGTCGAAGCTGATGCTGAACGTGCACAGGGGGGATGAGCAGTATTTCGAATGGGTCCGTGTCCTGGAAGCGATGGCGAATGGCTGTGTGGTGGCGACCGAGGCCTCGCTTGGATACGAGCCACTCGAGCCGTTCAACCATTTCGTGCAGGCTCCCCTGGAGTGCCTGGACGCCTATGTAGCAGCGCTCCTTCTTGACCCGACCGAGCGACGTCGGATCTCCGGGGCCGCCTACGAGTTCATCCGCACGGAGCTCGACTTCACCAGCCATCTCAGCGCGCGGCTACCAGAGATCGAATCCGTGGCGCCATCGCTGTGGCGCTCCACTGCCCCACACGAGAGATCTGCGCCCCGTGAGGTTATCCTGACGGAACCTGATGTTCCGTTGGCGACCGGAACGGAGACCGTAGGAGAGGGAGCGCGCGGCGAGGTCGCCGGCGACCAGATAGTCGCGGGATCTCTTGCAGGCGAGCCGTCGCCCGAGGGGCCAGATCTGGGCCAGGTAATATCTCCAGCCGATCTCTCGGAGTTCCGGGCATCCCTGCGGCAGGCAGCTCTGGCGGAGATCGCTTTCCGGCGGAGAGCGGAGCACCTGTCAGTGGCTTCGAGATCCAGCCGAGCCGGGCTGGAGAAGAGGTGGCACACCGACGCGTGGGGAGCGATCCTCCCCGATGTAACGGTGGTATGCACTGCCTACGACTACGAGAGCTTCCTCCCACAAGCCATGGCTTCGGTCGTAGCGTCAAGGGGAGTGGAGGTGGAGCTGGTCGTCGTAGATGACGCATCCCGGGATGGATCGGTGGAGGCGGCCAGGGACTTCATGGCAGGGAACACGACTTTCCCCATCATGCTCATACATCGTGCGGTTAACGAGGGAACTGCGCATGCACGCAACTGTGGCTTCGCAGCTGCCAATGCGCCCAATGTATTCGTGCTCGACGCGGATAACCTTGTGTCTCCAGATGCCTTGTGCAAGCTGCATGGCGCACTCTGTGAAAACAGCGAGGCGGCTTTCTCCTACGGGATAATCGCTTGCTTCGGAAGGGGGGCAAGTGGGCTCATAAGCCAGT
>DAHXND010000027.1 GCA_027366675.1 Acidimicrobiales bacterium | reverse complement strand
GGCCTCCCGAGCACCGAGCTTCTGTGCCGGGGAGAATCTGCCATCTCTCAACAGTAAGCTTGCTGGCATTGGAGCTGGCCAGCAGCTTACGGTCCATGTGGGAGGCGTCGGGAACGTGCCGTTCAACGCGACGGCTGTTTGCGCCAATGTCACCGTGACCGGCACCACGGCCAATGGCTACCTGACTGTCTATCCCGGGGGGACTAGGCCCGTCATCTCCGATGTCAACTGGTCAGCAGGTCAGACAGTGCCGAACATGGTCGTGGGCACCCTGCCGTCGTCTGGATCTGGAACGCTCACCATCTACAACTATGCTGGCTCGACTGACGTTATCGTGGACGTGATGGGGTGGTACGTGCCCGTATCGTCCACTTCCCCGAGCGGGTAGAAATAGAGGGTGACGTCCCAGGCGGATAGCGATCCTGCTCCAGACGAGGGGCTACCTGAGGCTGTGCATCGCGCCCTGGGCATGACCGATGGCGAGTACGAGAGGGTGGTCGCCATCCTGGGTCGGGCTCCGAACTACCTGGAGCTCGCCATGTATGCCGTTATGTGGAGCGAGCACTGCTCGTACAAGTCTTCGCGCGCCCACCTCGGTCGGCTGCCGAGCGAAGGGCCACAGGTGTTGCTCGGCCCAGGGGAGGGCGCAGGAGTCATAGAGGCAGCTCCGGGCATAGGAGTGGCACTACGCGTGGAGAGCCATAATCACCCGAGCGCGATCGAGCCGTACCAGGGGGCTGCTACCGGGGTGGGAGGCATCATCAGAGATGTTCTATCGGTGGGAGCGCGCCCCATAGCTCTTGGTGATGGGTTGTGCTTCGGTCCGCTGGAGAATGCGCGCCAGCGCTTTCTGATGAGTGGAGTGGTGTCGGGAATCTCCGGTTATGGGAATGCGGTCGGAGTGCCTACGGTAATGGGGGACCTCGTGTTCGACGATTGCTATTCGGGCAACCCTCTCGTGAACGTAGCCTGCGTAGGGATAGTGCGGGTTGACGAGATGGTGCTCGGCCGAGCGTCAGGCGCTGGGAACCTGGCCGTCCTGCTCGGAGCGAGCACCGGTAGGGATGGGATCGGAGGCGTGAGTGTCCTCGCATCTGCCGGTCTTGGTGATGGGTTCTCAGATGAGAGCTTGGCGAAACGTCCAAGCGTCCAGATCGGTGATCCATTCGCCGAGAAGGGTCTGATAGAAGCGTGCCTGGAGCTGACCCGCCGCAAGCTCATCGTCGGCATGCAGGATCTCGGTGGTGCCGGGCTCGTGTGTGCTACCAGCGAGACCGCAGCCAGAGCGGGCATGGGCATGGATGTCGACGTGAGCGCCGTGCGCTGCCGCGAGGCGGGTATGGAGGCATTCGAGATAATGACGAGTGAGAGTCAGGAGAGGATGCTCGTCATATCTACACCTGATAGGCTCCAATCAGTTCTCTCTGTTTGCGAGCGCCATGAGGTGCCTGCCACGGTAGTCGGAGTAGTTACTCCCCCAGATGATGACGGCGTGGGCTGGCTACGCATCCGGTCAGGCTTCGACGGGCCGGTCCTGGGCGAGCTACCGGCCAAGTCGCTGTCAGAGGATGCGCCGTGCTACTACCGGCCGCTATCGCCTGCTCCCGGCCTGGGAATGAGCACCGCCGCCGGCCATGGTGAGCCCGCCGCCGGCCATGGTGAGCACAGCACGACAGACCCCGACTCCGTTCCGCCACCGTTGAGTTGCGAAGCGGATCTCCTCGCTCTCCTGCGCGACCCGTCCTGGGTGTATCGCCAGTACGATCACCAGCTTTTCCTGAACACGGTAGAGCCTCCTGGAGGCGACGCTGCTCTCTGCAAGCTGGCGTCACCGGAGATTCCATGGCCTTCCAGCGTGACGGGGGACTCTTCTGGGGAGGGGCCCCGAAGTGGCGAACCCAGGCAGATGGGGATGGCGTTCTCCATGGACGCCAACCCGGGCGCTTGCTCGATAGATCCCAGGCAGGGTACAGCAGCCCTCGTAGCTGAGTCGACTCTTAACGTAGCGGTAGCAGGGGCACGCCCTGCTGCACTGGTGAACTGTCTGAACTTCGGGAACCCAGAGCATCCTGAGGTGATGTGGCAGCTCTCCGAGGCGATAGATGGCATGGCTGAGGCGTGCCGTGCTCTCGACGTCCCAGTCGTGGGCGGGAACGTCAGCCTCTATAACGAGAACGCCGGGCAGGACATACTGCCCACGCCTGTCGTGGTCGTGCTGGGCTTGGTCCAGCGTCTTTCGTTCCCCCCCCCAGGCGTCTGCCTGGCAGAAGGAGGGGCTGTGCTGCTGATAGGCAGCCTGCAGGCGTCTCTTGGCGGATCGCGCTGGGCGGTGGAGAGGGCCCACGCGCGAGGTGGCAGGCTTCCTAAGCTCGACCTGGCTGTTCATGCTCGCCTGGTCGAGCTCGTATCAGGCCTGGTAGGCGAAGAGGTCGCTCATGGCGTGGGTGATGTGCTGGGAATCCACGATGTCTCCGCTGGTGGTATCGGGTTGTGCCTGGCGGAGATGTCGCTACGTTCGGGCATAGGCTTGCGGGTTGCTTCTATTACATCGCATGCAGAGCTCTTCTCCGAACCTCCATCGTGCGTCGTCGCATGTATAGCACCCGAGGCGCTGGAGAGAGTCGTGGCCAGTTGCGATGCCCATGGGCTCGAAACGCGGGTCCTTGGCTCGGCTGGCGGCAGCCGTTTCATCGTGGAAGGTCTCGTAGATACCACGGTCGACAAGCTCGGAAGGGCGTGGCGTGGCTTCCTGCCAGATGCCTTGGCGCTCGTGGCTTCCTGAACCGGCTAGCCATCCAGCCCCTCAGGATCCTCCAGCCCCTCGGCTCTCAGCCCAGGTTGGCTGAGGCCAAGACCGAAGCCCTTCGGGATCCTCCAGCCCTCCGGCCCTCAGCCTAGGTGTTGTCGGAGCGCCGGGATGACCTCGTCTCCCACGCACAGGTCTCCGGTGCCGGTGCCAATGTTAACGCCTGGCTTGAAGCTTCCGTGGTAGTCAGAGCCGCCCGTCGCCACCAGCCCATAACGGTGCGCCATGCTGGCGAGCATCTCGCGTTGATCGGGGCTGTAGCGACTGTAGACAGCTTCCAAGCCAACCAAGCCGGCTTCTGCCAGCTCTCTCACCGCTGCTTCCAACTCGCTTCCCAGGATGCCCATGCTGAGGGGATGGGCCAGCACTGCTACTCCCCCAGAGGCACGAGCCAGAGCTACCACGCGTGATGCTTCGAGACGCGCCTTGGTCACGTAGGCAGGACGGCCCTTTGCCAGGTAGCGGTCGAAGGCATCCTGGATGCTGGAGGCAAAGCCCTTCTCGACCAGTACGGCTGCGAAGTGGGGCCGTCCGGGCAAGCCGCCTGCTCTTGCCTCGACCTCCCCTTCGGATATGGGAATGCCAAGCTCCTGCAGCCTGGCCAGGAGCCGGTCGTTCCTGGTCAGACGGTCTTGCTGCAAGCGTCCGAGCTCATCTTCGAGGGGACTGCCACCTGGTTCCACGAAGTAGACGAGGACGTGGAGAGTGCCTGGCTTCCAATCACAGGATACCTCGCAGCCTGGTACGAAGTCGATGCTCTCGCTTGCTGCAGCCCTGGTGGCTACGGTAATGCCCTCCAGGCTGTCGTGGTCCGTAAGTGCCACGGCAGAGCACCCAGCCGCCTTGGCCAGGGCAGGTATCCCTTCCGGGGCTACCGACCCGTCCGAGACGGTTGAATGTGAGTGAAGGTCGATCACCTTCTCACCATAGAGGCCAGAACGAGCGGGCGGCTCGCTCCACGGCGTAGTCTGGTAGCGGTGGCTAGCCCCGGGGACTGCGAGAGCCATGCCTGCGGGTCTGCTCGCGCCGTGCGAGCAGTGAGCAGCTTGCTTGCCGGTACCCGCGGTGCTAACCGTCCACCTGGCCCGCTACCCGCTGGCACCGAGCCCAGAGCGCCAGCGCCCGCCGGCACCGAGCCCAGCGCGCCCGAGCCAGAGGGGGGAGCGGCTTCCACGCATGCTCTACCGCTCTCCGGTTCGGGGGACGCCCTGCACGAGGCATGTGGAGTATTCGGCGTCTACGCCCCTCGTTACGCAGTGGCACAGCTCGTCTTCGACGGCCTTTACGCTCTCCAGCATCGAGGGCAGGAGTCGGCTGGGATGTCAGTGAGTGACAGCGAGACCATAACCGTGGTGAAGGATATGGGTCTAGTTACGACAGTGTTCAACGAGCGGACGCTTTCCTGCCTTCCAGGGGATCTGGCCATAGGACACACTCGTTATTCGACTACCGGAGCCAGCACCTGGCGCAATGCACAGCCGGTTTTCCGGCCGGTCGGCAAGGCTGGATTCTCGATCGCCCATAACGGGAACCTGACGAATACCTCGGATCTGGCGAGCCAGGCGGGGATGCTTCCAGGTGTCGTAGCGAGTGACAGCGACCTCGTGGCTGAGCTACTTGCCAATGAGTTCCCCACAGAAGGAGAGGGCCTTTCTCCCATGGAGGAGCGGGCCACCAGCCGCGATCTGGAATCTGCGCTTCGCCGGGTGGTGCCCACGTTGGCAGGCGCCTTCTCCTTCGTTGCCATGGATGCTGAGCATTTGATCGGGATCCGGGATCCGAACGGATTCCGTCCACTATGCCTGGGACATCTCGACGATGGGCATGGGAGGGAAGGCTGGGTTCTCGCCTCCGAGACCCCAGCTCTTGATGTCGTAGGGGCGTCCTTCGTCCGGGAGCTTGCTCCTGGCGAGATGGTGGTCATAGACACGGATGGAGTCAGGTCCTACTCTCTCTTCGACGACTCCTCTGTCAGCCCGAAGCTCTGTGTGTTCGAGTTCGTCTATTTCGCCCGCCCTGACAGCGTTCTTTACGGTCGGGAGGTGCATGGCGCGAGGCGCAGGATGGGTGAGCTGCTCGCACGAGAGGTCCCCGTCGACGCCGATGTCGTTATGGGGGTGCCTGATTCCGGGATCCCGGCAGCAGAGGGGTACGCGAAGGCGTCTGGCATCCCATACGGGCAGGGGCTCGTGAAGAACCGATACATAGGCAGGACCTTCATCAATCCGAGCCAGGAGGATCGAGACCGCGGAGTGAGACGGAAGCTGAACCCGTTGAAGGAGAGCATCTGCGGCAGGCGGCTCGTGGTGGTTGACGACTCCATCGTTCGGGGCACGACTACCAGGGCGATGGTTGGGATGCTGAGGCACGCAGGGGCGACTGAGGTGCATCTGCGGATCTCCTCGCCACCATTCCGATGGCCGTGCTTCTACGGCATAGATACCCCAGATCAGGATCAGCTACTGGCCGCCCAGCATGACATCAGCGAGATGGCTGGTTATCTCGGAGCGGACTCACTGGCTTACCTGAGCCTGGATCACCTGTTCGAGGCCATCGGTGCCCCGGGGGCTGGGTTCTGCGACGCATGTCTTACGGGCAACTATCCGGTGCCCGTCGATCGCGCTGCGGTAGTGCTGGAGAAGCAGCACGTTTCGGTACCGGGTCGTGAGCCCGTTGGGGCGCAGCGGCTGTGGTGAACGACCGGCTTTTCATCTAGCGGAGAAGCTCGGTGGGTGGCGACGGGATTGACGGCAGTGCTTCCATGACGTACGGCTCCCCCATGTCCTATGCCGCCGCCGGTGTGGATGTGGCGGCGGGGGAGGCTGCCGTCAGAGCGATATCGGAGCGCGTCGCACGCACTTTTGGTCCCGAGGTGCTGGGTGGCCTGGGAGGCTTCGCTTCCCTGTACGCCCTCCCGCGGGATCGCTGGCGCGAGCCGGTATTGGTCACCAGCACAGATGGGGTAGGAACGAAGTCTCAGATAGCCAGGGCTACAGGACGGTTCGATACTATAGGAATAGATCTTGTTGCAATGTGTGTTGATGATATTGTGTGTCAGGGTGCGGTGCCGCTTCTCTTCCTCGATTATATTGCCGTGAGCCAGTTGGATCCGGCGCAGGTGCGCGAGATTGTCGAAGGTATAGCGTCTGGCTGCGAGAAGGCTGGCTGTGCCCTCGTTGGGGGCGAGATGGCGGAGCACCCTGGCGTGATGGAGCCGGGCGACTTCGACCTGGCAGGGTTCGCGTTGGGGATAGTAGAACGCGACGAGATTCTCGGCGCAGAGCTGGTGGAAGACGGCGATGTCCTGGTCGGGCTGGTCTCTCCCGGTCTGCGCTCGAATGGCTACAGCCTGGCTCGTGAGGCGTTGCTTAAGCGAGACGGGCGGCGGCTGGACGGTCCAGCCTGGCCGGGCGCCGCCAGCTCCCTGGCCGATGTGCTCCTCGATCCGTCCGTCATCTACGCACCTGGTGTGCTAGCCGTCCTTGGAGCTGAAGGTGGGAAGGAGAGGGGCATCCATGCACTTGCCCATGTCACCGGGGGTGGGCTCCCGTCGAATCTCGCCCGTGTTCTCCCTCCATGGTCGAGGGCCGTAGTAGACGTGGGAAGCTGGCAGATCCCGCGGATCTTTGCCGAGGTGCGGTCAGCGGGAGCGGTGCCGGACGGGGAGATGCTCTCGGTGTTCAACCTCGGCATAGGGATGGTAGCGATCACGGCCAGTGCGGGCGTGGGGCGAGTGATTGCCACTCTCGGGGCTATGGGCTACGAGGCTTTGGAGATAGGGCGCATCGAGCGGGCCATCCCAGACCAGCAGGGGGCGGCGGTTTCCTTCACGGGGCATCTCTGCTGGCCAACCTGACCGGGCTTGTCAGGAGTAGAGGCTCTGCCAGTTCGCGACAGACGGCTGCGTGCGTCCCGCTGGTCCCTGACCGAACAGTAGAAGCAGGTTCGCGGTCATCTTCCGCAACAGCGCGCTCGGGCAGGCACCCGGAGAAGGATTTCCGGTTGCAGCCGTGCAGGGACGTAAGGCATTTATCCAATTGTTCGTGCCGCTCTCGAAGACTCCTGCGCCACTCGGCCCCCATGTGTAGTAGGTGGTATCGGCCCATCCAGCCTTGCCGTCGAAGCTGAACGTCACAGGTGAGTGGGTGAGGATCTCGACGCCCGGCGGGTTCGGCCGGCCGGTGTTGTAGGCATTGAAGTCTGTGAACAAGACGTTCGGGATCTTGTCACCGGTGCTGAGTCCTGTCCCGGCGAACAGCCAGGATGAGCTGTCCACCACCACCATCGGGTAATGCGTGTCAACGTTGTAACCATCGTAGCTCGATCCGACTAGGGTGCTGGCTGGGTTGTTGGCGGGCGGCTGACCCCACCAGTTCTGGGTAACCTCTGCGTTGTCCCTACCATAGAGCGGATCAGCCTGCGGGTCGCGGTAGTTCACCTCTTCCATGTTCGGTCCTATAGGAGATGGCTCGAGCCGGATCTTCCGCAGGATGGGGCTTGCCCCGAAGAATATGAGGTTCACGCCCTCGTTCCGTGCTGTGGTGGCCGCTTCGCGCATCCTGAGTGACCATTCCTCGTCATGGCCAAGCGATATCAAGGCCTTGTGGTTCGCCAGCAGGTTGCCATGAGTCGCGAGCGTGATATCCGTCCAGTAAGTCACGTCGAGACCGTGCTCTTCCATGAAGCGGATCAGTGGATACTCATTCGTAAGGAATGACGCAGCACCGTTCCCGTAGCCGTAGGGCCGGTCGAAGGAGAGTACGCGTGATCGCGTCGGGTATGGATAGCCGCTGAGACCGGGAGGCTGTCCGGTGTAGAGGTCGTACCCACCGAAGGGGTTGAATGCCTGCCACGTCAGGACGCCCTCCATGACGACATAGGCAGCGTGGCTGTCCGGGTTCCATATCACTATCGGTATATATGACTGCTGGCCACCGGACCCGGTGAGCTTCAGCAGGTAAGCACCAGGCATCCACTTATCGGTGATGGTGACATGCAGCGATGGCGTCCAGCTGCACTGGACCATGTAGATGCCTGATGTGACCGGGCATGAAGGCTGAGCGCTGCCGGGAAGCTCGGATGACTGCCAGATGAGGCGCGCTCCCTTCCCCTGGTAATAGCCCATCCGGTATGCGTCCACGCGAAAGGTCGCGGCCTGCGTAGACACGTAGAGGGTCACGGTCTGCCCTGCCCTGGCCTGCTGGGTGGATGCGTAGCCCACTATCCCATTCGCGCTCTGTGGTGTCGTGATCTTCCAGCTGGTGGTGCCAGGGAGACGGTTCTGCGCGATTATGGCACTCGATTCCACGCCATCGGCCCCGAGGAAGCGTCTTACTGGCGCGATGCCGCTTCGGGGACTTCTCTTCCCCGAGACCCGATCGGCTGGTGTCCTGCGGTGGTTCTTCGAAGAGCTATGGCCGAGCACCGGCGGCAGAGCGAGCACCAGAGCAAGCACCACTGCGGCAAGCACCAAGAGGCCCGCTACAAGCACGGGGACCCTGCGGCTGGATCGTGGTGCTGCGGAATGGCGACCACGCTGGGACACGTTACGCAAGCCTACGCGAGGACGGCCAGGGCGTGGTGACATCCAGGGCGTGGTGACTGAATGGTGCGGGAGGTGCCTCAGCCAGGTGTCGCTCTTCAGCCGCTACCGGTCGCAGTACCAGCCACCGGAGGCTAGCTCCCCCCGGCTGCGCCGCCAGCGGAGCCACCCCCTCCGCCGGTGCCTGCCCCGCCAGCGGAGCCGCCACTCCCTCCGGCTCCCCCGCCAGCGGAGCCACTCCCTCCGGCTCCCCCGCCGGCGGAGCTGCCACTTCCCGAAGAGCTGCTCGCACCTCCTGTGCCCGACCCGGTCGAGGACGAGCTTCCAGAGCCCGCGCTCCCGCTAGAGCCCTGGGGGGCGGTCCCGGCGGGCCAGGAGAAGGTCCACCCTGCCGAGGGACAGGATGCGCTGGTGCTCGTAGGGGTGGTTGCAAGGCCGATATCGGGGTTGGAGGGGTCCGTCCATACCTGGAGCGCTCCCGCCTTTTCCCAGCAAGCCAGAGTGGCATCATTCGTGGTGAAGTTCTGGATGGTTCCAGCTCTGGCACCGGTAGCCGGTAGTCCTGACGTGCTTCCTCCGGTCTGGCCGCTTACGAGATCCAGTGTCACGGTCTGACCCTCGAAGTCGCCTCGGAACCTTTGGGGGGCACTGGAGCCGCCGGCGGGAGGGTTCGTGGAGGCACCCTGGCTGCCACTGCCACCTCTGCCACCGGTTCCTGAAGTGGGCGGCGGGCTGTTCTGGCCAGAGGGAGCAGGGCCTCTCGATCCAGTGCCAGGGGATGCCTGGATCGGCCCGGTTCCCGTGGAGGTGGTGGGTCCAGGACTGTAGCTCTTCAGGGCGGGTGCGTGGCCGAGCAGGGCATCCAGCATGGCTGGGCTGTCAACGCCCATGCCGAGCGCCCATGCGCCTACCCCTGCGAGCTGTCTGGAGTTCGCCAGCTGAGCCTTCAGGGCGACCGATTGTGGGTTCTCGTAGTAGATCTGGTACCAGGTGGAGCCATCCTGGTACTCGCTCCAGGCAGTCTGCGTCGTGGCATCCCAGTAGGTGGTTAGCCCCGCAGCAGCGATCTCGTCGTAGGAGAGCGGGTAGGGACCGCCAGTGGGGGGGGCGCCCAGAGTATTGCTGGTGGTCGACCACGCCAGACCGTAGAAGGGGACACCCAGTATCACCTTAGATCCAGGTACGACGGAGAGATAGCTGGCCACTGTGGCGGCGTCCGTGAACCCAGGTCCGCTGAGTGGCGCTGTTGGCGAAGGGACCGCGGGGTTCTCCATATCGTAAGCCATCACGAAGAAGGCGTTTACTGCCGGCGCCAGGGCCGGAATGTCGAAGAATCCACCCGGGGATGTCGCTGAGCTCGCGTAGGTGTCCATGGTTATCTGCCAGTTGGGGTCCACGCTACGTAGGGCGGAAGACACCTGGGTTATCAGCCGCACGAGACCAGGGCCGTCGGCGTTGCCAGTGCCCTCGAAGTCGAAGTTCACACCGTCCATGCGCTTGGATTCCAGGGCACTGATGAGTTGGTTGGCAAGGACGCGAGGGGCATTCGCATCGCTTGTCAGCTTGTTGAGCGTTGACTGTGAGAAGCATTTCACTGTGAGCACGACCCGGGTACGCGCTCTGTGCGCACGAGTGATGAGGCTGGTCAGGTCCGCGCTCTGGAAGCCGTTCCATCCGGACCCCGACTGGACGAGAGCACCATTACCGGCTACATCCACTCCGAAGTAGGCGACTGTCGTGAAGTCACCCAGGGCGAACTGGCTTTGGTTGGGCAGGCTCCAGTAGGGAGCGAACGCGAAGACCTCGTGAGGCTGGAGCGGCGGGCTGTCGGCCAGGCTGGGTGGCGCGGCAAGTGGCGGTGCCGAAGCTGCGGGGAGGAAGGAATGGTCGGCGCTTTCGGCTGCCAGTATGGCTATGACCTCGGCATTCGTGAAGGCCCCAGGTATGCCCTTCCTGGTGAGTTGCCCAGGCAGGCTGAAGGTGGCAAGGCGGGCGGAGACCTGCGAATGCGAATGCGAACGCGCACCAGCCGGTGCACCTGGAGCAGTGAAGGCGCCTGCGCCGCCGGTGCCGAGGGCCAGAGCTATCACGAGTAGCGGAGTAGCCAACCTCTGAGGGGCGCTTCGAGCATGGCGGGGACGGTGACTCCTGGTGCGAGCCTGGGAGGTTAGCTCGAGCAGCGAGCGGGCCGTGCCGGCCGGATCACGGAGAATCCTACGACAAGCGGCAACCAGCAGCTCACCACGGGCATGGAGATCAGCGTGGCGTTTCCCGGAATGCTGGTGCCCAGGCCGCAACCGCCCAGAGCTGGGACGGCCAGAACCAGGAGGGCCGGAGCTGGGACGCCCAGGCCGCAACCGCCCGGAATGCTGGTGCCGAGAGCCAGGGGGCGGCGCGTGCAGGCCGCGCCCCGTGCCTTCCGGGGCCGGCTGATGACTTGGCAGCGTGCTCGCCAGATGGCCGGAGCCGAGAATAGACAGCTGGTCACGAGCGGCCAGGAAACGGTGCTCGTGCTCGCTGGTGGTTATGGCAAGGACGGCGAGCTCGCTACCTGCGGCCGCCTCCGATCCACTGGCCTTGCTGCCGGCTTTCTCTGACCGCTCGCGGCCCCCATCCCCCGCTGCGAGGGTGGATACCACCTCAAGGCTGGTTATCTCGCTCCACGCCAGCGTGAAGATCGGCCGGGCGCGATCCCCTGTCTCGACTGGCTGCCGGGCAATGCTCACGCCCGATGCGTCGATCACGAGCCTCAGCCCGCCTACGTATGCCGGGCTCGTACTCGACCCGCAGTACCGGACTGGTTCGACCACAGCGGAACCACCCACGCCGCGCCATCGTGCTAGTCTAAGTCTCACTGTGATTGTTTTCCCGCCCCCGTCTAGGTATGGTCCATCCGGCCTTGTCGATTTCAGCGAAGATGGCTCGCGCATATCCAGATCCACCGCTTATGAGTCGAGTCCTCAGGAGATGCCGGTAAGAGCCACATGCCACCTCGCTATCCGTGTCATCATCGACGCTTAGCGTGCATAGTGCAAGTGGTGAATTACATGCGTGAAGTTTGAATAGCGAGCGGAGGAGGTAACCTCTGACTTCTATGGAGCGATCTACTGAGAGCATGGGGCTTCGGGTCAGCGCATGAAGGCTCTGGGGCACGCGAAGCAGGATCAGCGGGTGGGAACCGCGATCTTCGTCGAAGGATTTCGCCTGCTCCTCGTGCTCGTAGGAGCAGCTGGTGGCCTCGAGGCAGGGAAGGCCATGAGCTCACGTCCCACGAGCGCCCTGCTCGGGGCTACGCTCGGGGCGCTGCTCGCTTATGTGGTGGGCGGGATTACAGGGCGCTACCTGCATCGCGAGATCCGCTCCACCACGCGCCGGCTTCGTGGCGTGCCGCCGGCAGAGGTGTTCGCGGGCGCGGTCGTGGGCATGACCGGTCTGGTCCTCGTGCTCATCTTGGGAGCTGCAGCGCTGGCATATTTCAGAGATGTGGTCGTCTTCCTGGTCGTGGCAGTCGTGGGCTGGGTGGTGACTGCCTTTGGTGTCGAGATCGGCGTGGCGAAGGCCAGGCAGATCGTGGCCGCTGCTGGTCTCTCCAGGCGCCTGGCGGCAGCAGTGGAGGTGCTCCCGGAGGGCGCCCTGCTGCTCGATAGCTCTGCCGTAATGGATCGCTCCCTGCTGGTGCTTGCCAAGGCCCGGCTGCTCCCGCCGTCACTCGTAGTTCCCCAGTTCGTGATCGACGAGGTCGAGCTTCTTTCCAGCTCTCCTGATCCCATCGCGTCGAGGCGGGCCAAGAAGGGTTTGGAGGCGCTAGATGCCATACGAAGGGGAGGCATCCATATCGAGATAACCGATCTCGAGCTTCCGGAGGTCGACGACATGGAAGGGAAGTTCGTTATTCTGGCAGAACGTTTGGGCATCCGTCCTGTGACGTGCTCAGTGAATGTCGCGGGACAGCTGCGTCGCGATGGCCACGAGGTCCTGGATCTCAGGCAGGTGGGTGCTGCGATGTCCCCCGAGCATATCCCTGGAGAGCGCCTTACGATAGATCTGGTGCAACCAGGTCGCCAGCCCGGGCAGGCGGTCGGCTACCTTCCTGACGGCGACATGGTTGTCGTGAACGCTGCCGCAGATCGCGTCGGGCAAAGGGACGTCAGGGTGGTTGTCACTGCGAGCCGCCAGACCACCCAGGGCATGCTGGTTTTCGCTTCGATTGCTCGCGACGCCTAGGACGCTGCCAGCTGGGGTCCTGGCGCTACCAGCAGCGCCCCCTCCGGCTGAGCCCGCTACCAGCAGCGCCCGCTACCAGCAGCGCCCGATGGAAGCGGTTACGAAGCCTCTACGGCGGCGACCAGCTTCGTCAGCATGTCCTTGGCATCTCCGAAGAGCATCGTGGTCTTCGGATCATAGAGCAGCTCGTTGTCTATCCCGGCGAAGCCAGGCCTCATGCTCCTCTTCAAGAAGACTATGTTCGCTGCGGCATCGACGTTCAAGATTGGCATTCCGTAGATGGGGCTCCCCGGGGTGTTCCGGGCGGCCGGGTTCACGACGTCGTTGGCACCCACCACCAGGGCTACGTCAGTGGTAGGTAGCTCCATGTTCGCTATGTCCATCTCTTTCAGCTGCTCGTAGGGAACATTTGCTTCTGCCAGGAGCACGTTCATATGCCCGGGCATGCGGCCCGCAACCGGGTGTATGGCATAGAAGACGTCGACGCCGCGTTTCGCCAGGCTGTCTGCGAGCTCACGGGCGACGTGCTGAGCTTGCGCGACCGCCAAGCCATAGCCGGGTACTATGGCGACTTTCCTGGAGTAGGCCAGTAGAACACCGATGTCCTCTGGGGTTCCGCTCTTGACGGATCCGCCCCCACTTCTCTCCATGCTGCCGCTGGCAGTCACTACGGCACCGAAGGCACCGAAGATGATGTTCGTGATAGATCGTCCCATCGCCTTGCTCATCATCTGCGTAAGGAGGGCACCAGATGCTCCGACGAGCGTCCCACCGACGACCAGCACGGTGCTGTGCAGCACGAACCCGGATGCCGCCACGGCCAGCCCTGTGAAGGAGTTCAACAGGGAGATGAGCACAGGAACGTCTGCGCCGCCAATGGGGAGGGTGAACGCCACCCCGAGCACGAGGGCTACTACCAGCAGGATCACCAGGGTGAGAGTCGAGTTCGTAGCCAGCACGAGCCCTGCCAGGGCCAGGATGCCGGCAGCTATGACCCCGTTCACTACCTGCTGTGCGGGGTAGGTGATAGGACGGGTAGGCATCATCTCCTGAAGCTTCGCGAACGAGATGGCGCTCCCGGCGAAGGAAATGCACCCGATGATCACTCCGAGGAGGACCTCGACGATCTTGTATATGGCGACGTGGTGATGGGAGTAGCGTGCGAACTCCGACAGGGATACGAGCGCCGCCGCGCCACCACCTACGCCGTTGAACATGGCGACCATCTGAGGGATAGCGGTCATCTTCACCAGCCGTGCTGCAGGTACGGCGATTGCCGCGCCGATGACCATGGCGATCGCTATGAGGCCGAAGTGGGTCAGACCAGGTCGAGCGAAGGTCACGCCCACGGCTATGACCATGCCTATTGCGCCTATGATGTTGCCCTTTCGGGCATGGCGAGGGGACGAGAGTCCCCTGAGCGCGAGGATGAAAGTTACTGCCGCGACGAGGTAGGCGATGTCGATGCCGGTGCTGAGTGTCATCCCTTGCCCTGACCCCTGGCACTGCTGCCAGTCTCGGGAGGGATCCCGGCATCCGTGTGTCGAGCAGCTTCCGTCGCACGCTGGCTCTTGGTCTTGAACATCTCGAGCATGCGGTCGGTAACCACGAAACCTCCCACCACGTTCAGTGTCGCCAACACGATCGTCGCGAAACCGAGGGCTAGCTGAGCGTTGCCGTGCGCGGTGCCGGTTACGATGATCGCTCCCACGAGGATCACGCCATGGATGGCATTCGTTCCAGACATGAGCGGGGTGTGGAGGATACTGGGTACCTTCGATATCACCTCGAAGCCCAGGAACCCTGCCAGGACGAAGACAGTTATGAGGTTCAATATGCTGCCCGTCATGGTCAGCCCTCCTCTCCTATGGCAGCTCGCGCTAGCGCGTGTATCGCCTTCCCGTCGTGCGCGATGCAGCACCCCGCTACGACGTCGTCAGCGAAGTCTGGATCGAAGCGACTATCTCGTGTCATTAGAAGTAGAAGGTTCACGACGTTCCGAGCGTAGAGGAAGCTGGCGTGGGTGGCCATGGAGCTTGCCAGATTGGAAACCCCGATTACGGTGACCCCGCCCTGCACGACGTCCTTCCCGGCCTCGGTGATCTCGCAGTTCCCTCCGGACTCGGCGGCGAGATCGACGATGACGGATCCGGTGGGCATGGATGAGACCATCGCTTTCGTCACGAGAACGGGTGCCTTCCTGCCAGGGATCGCGGCCGTGGTTATGAGCACATCCGAGGCCGCCACGTGAGTGGCTATGAGCTCCTGCTGAGCTTGGAGGAACTCCGGCGTCTGCTCGCGCGCGTAGCCGCCCTCTCCTTCCTGGGTAGCCAGGTCGAGGGTCAGGAACATGGCCCCGAGGCTTTCGACTTCCTCCTTGGCTGCCGCCCTCACGTCGTAAGCACGGACCACAGCACCGAGGCGCCTGCTGGTGGCGATTGCCTGCAGGCCTGCTACGCCGGCTCCGAAGACGAGCACTTTGGCAGGTGGTATGGTCCCTGCCGCTGTCATGAACATAGGGAAGAAGCGCGGCAGGCGCGAGGCAGCGATGATGGCGGACTGGTATCCAGTCACGGTGGCTTGGGAGGAGAGAGCATCCATTCCCTGTGCCCGGCTGATCCGTGGCATGATGTCGAAGCTGAAAGCGCTTACGTTCTTTCCGATTAGAGCCCTGATTATCTCCGCGTTCGATGTAGGCTGCAGGAAGCTCACCACCGCCGTACCTTCCGCCATCGCGTCGATCAGCTCCGGAGCTGGCGGCTGCACAGCTGCGAGAACCGACAGGCCCGCTATTGCCTCGGCCCGGTCCCTGGCGATCCTGGCGCCTTCGTCTTCGTAGGCGCTATCCGGGTAGCCGGCACTCTCCCCGGCTCCCTGCTCGATCACGACCTCGTAGCCTGCAGAGGTGAGGCGCTTGACCATGTCGGGCACGAGGGCTACGCGCCGCTCGCCGGGGGTGGCCTCCTTCAGGACTGTGCACTGCATGCTAGGGGTGTATAGCGCATCCGGGCCCCGAGCACCACTTTGCCGGGTAGAGCCACCTGGGACGGCGGCTCTCAGGTGGGGCTATCGGGTCCGGTGACGAGACGCAGGTGGCCGGACGGGCTGTTATCGGACCGGCTGTTCCTATCGGACCGGCTGTTCCTGCCATCGCCGCCGCCATCAGTGCCGGTCCTGGCAAGGCCAGGTTGTGGCAGCGGCCCTCCAGCCTCTCCTCCCGTGCCGTCCGGGGAGCTCAGGTTCTCCCGATCGCCGGTCGTGCCATTGCGGTCGTCCTCGCTCAGGTCGTCAGCAGGGTCGGGTGGTCTTCGCTCGGTGAGGGAGAAGCGTGCAGCAGGCTGGCGGGTCGCGAGCTCGTGCGCATTCTCTGCACTCATTGGCTCGGCGAAGAAGAAACCCTGAGCCGCGTCCACTTCGAACTCCTGGAGGATAGCGATCTGATCAGGGGTCTCCACACCTTCTGCAACGGAGCTCATGCCTGACGCATGGCATAGATGAGCAACGGCCTCTACTATGCAACGGTTCAAACCCTGATGGGCCTCCAATCCCGCTACGAACAGCCTGTCGATCTTCACGGAGTCCACGCCGCACTTGGTAACCGCGTCCATGGACGTCCAACTCGTTCCTACGTCATCCAAGGCAAGATGGACCCCAAGGGCATGCAGATCACCGAGGTCATCGTGGCACTCAGAGTCGCTTATCGCAGCTTCGGGACATTCCATCGTCAAACGATCAGCAATGAAGCCGGTGCCCTCTATTACTTCGGCTACCGCAGAAGACGCAGCGCGCTTTTGTAGCTGGACGATGGAGCAGTTGATTCCGAGTTGCAGGCTCGTGGGCCAGGTATTCGCCTCGGCACACGCCTGCTCGATGACCCAGCTACCGAGCCCGACGATGTCGCCATTCGCTTCTGCCCAGGGGATCAGCAGGCTCGGGGGGATGATGCCTTCGGTGGGGTGATCCCATCGCAGGAGCGCTTCGAACCCGAGGAGGCGACCCAGGCTCAGGTCCACGATCGGCAGGTACTCGATGACAGGCTGGCCCGCGAGGAAGAGCTTCGGACCGCCGTCGCCGTTCGTCTCGCTCCTATCCACTGGCCCGCGATCCGTCATACCCGGCACTCTTTAGATCATCGGAGCAGATGGCGCCTACCTTTAGCCCTTTTCCGCCGGATGGTGTATCTGTCCTGGCAACTGGGTTGGCGGGACAGATCCCGCCTCCAGAGAAGGGGGCTGTTCGTTTCCCTGTTGCTCGCGAGGGGCCTCTGAGCTATCATGCCAGGCGCCGTGAACCTTGTGGCCACAGGCGTTGCCGGGGACAGCGGTATCGATGTCCCACAGCCCGGCTCGAAGCGAGACGCGGGCGATCCTCCTGGTAGGCGAGGGAGGGCGAGATCCGCGCGCTCAAAGAGGGCGAGGTCGACCTCGGCTTGGTCTCTCGTGGTAGCTCTGGCGCTCGGAGCTTCTGGCGGCCTCGTTCCTGCCAGTAGGCCGGCTGCCACTACGCAGGCGACGCAGGCGGTCACTTTGTCTGCCTCCGCTGGTTCACTGGGGAGTGAGGTGGCAGCTCTGGAGGCAGCCATAGTCGCCGGGAGCGCGCAGCTTCACCGCAGTGCAGTCCAGGTAGCTCAGGCACAGGGTCGTGTCCTTTCGGTGGATCGCTCTATTGCATCGCTGGACGTGCTGGTTGCCCACGATGCCTCTTCCGTAACATCCCATCGTGCAGAGATAGCGCGTGCCGCTATAGACAACTATGTTCAGGAGGGGAGCACGGGCTCCCTGAGTCTCGTGCTTGGATCCTCCGGGGAGGACGTGTTGCTCAGGCGGGAGTACTTGAGTGTTGCAACGGGGAGCCTGTCCGAGGCGATAGCAAATCTGCAGGCGAGCCTTATCCGGCTGCACTCGGACAAGGCTCGGCTCGATCAAGAGGTAATTTCCGGTAAGGCCGCCCTTGCCCAGGCCGAGGCAGATCACGCGCGCCTCATGCAGCAGGCTGGCAGTCTGGATAGCGAGCTGTCAGCAGCGCAGCAGGCCTTGGCGGCTTTCCAAGCCGCCCAGAGAGCTGCCCAAGCCGCCGCTGCCCAGCGGGCCGCTCAAGCCGCCGCTGCCCAGCAGGCCGCCCAAGCCGCCGCCGCCCAGCAGGCTGCCCAGGCTGGAGCGCTTCAGAGTGCGGCAGGTTCTCAGAGCACCCAGGGTTTGCCGACGGCCGCCGGGGTGGCTTCAACGCTGTCCGGTCCAGCCGGAACCTCCTCATGGGGGGGGATGCCCGCTCCGCCCAGCCAGGCGGCGTTCGCCGCTCTCAGGAACTGCGAATCTGGCGGCAACTACGGGGACAATACGGGTAACGGCTACTACGGCGCCTACCAGTTCGCTCTCTCGACCTGGCAGTCGCTCGGCTACAGCGGGCTGCCCAGCCAGGCGCCGCCTGCCGTGCAGAACCAGGCAGCCAGCCGGCTCCAGGCGGAAGCAGGATGGGGCCAGTGGCCTGCGTGCTCCCAGATGCTGGGCCTGGACTGAGGTACGCCGTCAGTGTCAGTTGAGCATAGGGGCTGAGGGGTAGAGGGCAAGCATCCGCGCGGGTCCCTGCTGGCGGCGGAGGACCTTTCGCCACAGCAGGTCGGGTTTGGGGGTCAGCAGGTCACTGGTGCTATGGACTGCGGTCAGCCAGGCGCCCGCCTCTATCTCCTGCTCGAGCTGCTCGGCGCCCCAGCCTGCGTATCCGAGGAACACACGGACGCCGGAAAGAGGCACGCCGATCGACTCGGGCGATCTCGCCAGGTCCACCGTTCCTATGTCGTCTACGATAGGGGTGAAGCCCTCGCTCTCCTCTGGCTCAGGGGATCGCGCTAGGCAGATGGCAGCTCCCCTGGCGACGGGACCGCCGGCGAACAGCACTCCTGGATCCGAAGCCAGGCTCGCCCACTCTGGCAGTGGATCCTCGATCGGAGTGTCCGTGGGGCGGTTCAGGACCAGTCCGAGCGCCCCGTCCTCGGTGTGCTCGAGCAGCCATACAACG
>DAHXND010000009.1 GCA_027366675.1 Acidimicrobiales bacterium | reverse complement strand
ATCGGAAGACCCATCACCCTGATCACCGGCTGCGCCCCGACCACTCTCACTGTTTCCCCCGCCTCGATGCTCCGGTGAACATATCCAAGCCCCACCGCTCCTCTGAGCCCATAGGACCAGGCAGTGCTCGTAACTGACCCGATCACCTTCCCACCTTCCGCCTCCTGCAGGATGGACCCCGCAGTCAGCGCAGCGAGCCCAGCGTCACGCCCAGCGTCTCCCGCCCCAGCCTCCACCACCAAGCCGCATAGGCGCTTCGCCACGCGGCTCCCACGCGCTTCCAGGCGGGCGACGAGCTCCTGGCCCGTATAGCAGCCCTTCACGAAGCTCACGGCGCGCTCCAGCAGGCCTGGTACCTCGGCTGGGATAGTGGACGGTGTTATCTCCGCCCCCATGACTGGCGCACCAGCCTCGACCCGAGCGGATTCCCAGGCATCCTCCCCGCACCAGAGCACTCCAGCGTCGAGCTCCCCTAATGGCAGAGCATTCACGAGCTCCCCACCGATGCCGGCCTTGCCCAGCCAGATAACATCGCTTCCAGCCAATCCGGGCCACGATGCTTCTGCTGCTACCACCACGGGGCCCGGTTCACCCTCTCGTTCGAGCACGGCATGCAGCCGGTTGGCGATAAAAGCAGCCACCTCGTGTGCCAGCGGACCCCGTACACCCAGCACGTGAATCTCCCATGGTTCAGCCACTGCTTCGATCTCAGCCTTCACGCGTACTCGAAAGCGCGTGATGCGCTCGAGCAGCCCCGGACCGAACCCACGGCTGATCTCACAGAGGAACGTGTCCTCGCTCACGCACACCACCCGCGCCCAGGCGTCTAGCTTGCCCTGCGGACTAAGTACCAGCGTGTCGGCCGCCTGGCCGGCACCCAGCTCGGATATGTCCTGGCTAACCTGACCCTGCAGGAAGCGCCTGGCGTCGGAGCCTCTTACCCAGACGCCGTCGCTGGCAAGCATGCGCAGCCCAGCCACGCGACGGAGCGCAGCCCACTCGGATTCGGCTCCCGACTGCGGCTCGCCGTTTCCCGAGGGGCCCAGGCCGGCCGTCCCCGGACCGTTTCCCGAGGGATCGTCTCCCGAGGGGCCCAGGCCGGCCATCCCCGGACCGTTTCCAGAGAGATCAGAGCAGGCCGGGCCCGGCACAGGTCCCGCTTCAGCCACGGCCTCGCCCCTGCCGAAGGACGGCGGCCGCCTGGACTGCAGCCAGGATCGCTGCTGCCTTTGCCTGGCTCTCCCTGTCCTCGGCGGCCGGATCGCTATCGAAGACGATCCCGCCACCCGCCTGAACCGATGCGTGCCCGCTCGGGCTCACCACGAGGGTACGGATAGCTATGGCCGTGTCCATGTTGCCAGAAAAGTCCAGGTAACCGACCACGCCTCCGTAGACGCCGCGCTTGGTCGCCTCGAGCTCGTCGATTATCTGCATCGCCCTCACCTTCGGAGCACCCGATAGGGTGCCAGCGGGCAGTGTCGCCCGCAGCACATCGACCGGACCTATCCCTTCCGCCAGTTCGCCGGTGACCTGCGAGGTCATGTGCATGACATGGCTGTAACGCTCCACCGTCATGAGCTCCTCCACCCGCACGGACCCATAACGGGCCACCCTACCGACGTCGTTTCGCGCTAGGTCAACGAGCATTGTGTGCTCCGCTCGCTCCTTCTCGTCCGCGAGCAGGTCGGCCTCCAGCATCGCATCCTCGTCGTCAGTCTCCCCCCGTCGCCTCGTGCCAGCTATCGGCCGTGAGACCACCAACCCGTCGCGCAATCGCACCATAAGCTCCGGCGAGGCTCCCACGACTGTCGCTTCCGGCGTGCGCAGGAAGTACAGGTATGGGCTCGGGTTCAGCAGCCGTAGGATCCGGTAGACGTCAAATGGGTCGGCTACCGCCTCCAGGTCGAACCGCTGGGCGGGCACCACCTGGAAGATGTCCCCTTCCACTATGTACTGCTTGGCCCGCTTCACCCAGGATTGGTATGTCTCCGAGCTGACGACCCGGCGCGCCGCTGCCTTGGCCGGCGAGCGCGTCGGGGGCTGTGCTGGTGGCGAAGGCGCTGTCGTCCCGCCGAGCAGATCAGCAGCGAGGCGCTCCAGGCGTTCCCTCGCCATCGAATAGGCTTTCACTGCCGGCTCCATGGCTGGAGCTTCGCCGTTCCGTCCTATGGGTGTATTCGTCACGAGATATGCCTTTTGGCCCCAGTGATCGAAGGCAATCAACTCACCTATCACGTCCAGCACGGCATCAGGCAGGCCCACATCGTCTTCCGGGGGATTGCCAAGGCTCTCTATCTCCCTCACCACGTCATAGCCCAGGTAACCAACCAAACCACTATGCAGGGGAGGGAGCCGGTAAGCAGCCCGACGCTCGCGGCCAGCCGGATTCCCGTCGTCGTCACTCAGCTCGTCCTCATCCGGGATCCTGCAGGCCCGAAGAAGCCTGCTGCAAGTTCCCAAAGCGCCGCCCCTGGCTTCCTCCGCTGTATCGAACTCAGACTCCAATGATGTGCCCTCTACGAGCGGTGATCGGGCGATATCTACGCTCATGCCCCTGACCACGACCCTGCCCAGCGGGTTACGCCCGAGGAACGAGTAGCGGCCCCAGCGCTCGCCTCCTTCGGCTGATTCGAGCAGGAACCCAGGATCCTCTCCTACGACATCGAGGAACGCTCCTATAGGTGTGTAACGATCAGCGATGACCTCGCACCATACCGGAATTATCGAATGGCTCTTGGCTAGTCTCGCGAAGGTATCTGCGCCAGGATGGATAGTAACGCCATCGAGGAGACGGGGCGCCACGTCAACTGGCGGCAACGCCCGTTACGCGCCGCTCCCCGAACGCTCGGAAGAAACAGGTCCGCTCGCCCGTGTGGCACGCCCCACGCCCCTCCTGGTCGACGCGCACGAGAAGCGTGTCTCCGTCGCAGTCGTAACGCACCTCCCGTACCCACTGCCGGTCCCCCGAAGTCTCCCCCTTGCACCAGTACTCCTGGCGACTCCTGCTCCAGAACCATGTCCGGCCCGACAATAAGGTCCGTCTGAGAGCCTCCTCGTTCATCCACGCGAGCATCAGCACCTCTCGAGATGACGCTTCCTGCACGACGACCGGGACCAGGCCGCGCTCGTCGTAGGTCACAGCGGACAGCTCCGCCTCTGTTGCCTCGATAGTGATCCCACCGGTAGCGGGGACCGCTGCCGGGCTCCCGGGTCCGCTGGTCGCACTCACAGGTCCGCTGGTCGCACTCACAGGTCCGCTGGCCGCACTCACAGGTCCGCTGGCCGCACTCACAGGTAGAGCCCCGTTCCACCATCCATGCGATCCGATGCCACCGCATGGATGTCCCTCTCGCGAAGTATCAGGTAGTCGTCACCCTGCACCTCTACCTCGTAGCGGTCTTCCGGATTGAACAGAACCTTGTCACCCGGCTTTATCGTGCGCACGTGTGGACCGACCGCCACCACCTGTGCCCATGCCAGGCGCTTCGAGACCTGAGCCGTCGCCGGGATGAGGATGCCCGATCGCGAGCGCCGTTCGCCCTCCACCTGTGGGATCTGGACGAGCACCCTGTCAGCAAGCATCGTGACCGGGTACTTATCCGAGCCAGGCTTCTTCTCTAGAGTCGGCTTTCGCTCCTGTGTAGGGCCGCCCCCTGCTGCCGGCTTCCTATCCGAGGCAGCCCCTCTATCCGAGGCAGCCCCTCTATCCGAAGCAGCCCCTCTATCCGAAGCAGCACCTCGCCCCGAAGCAGACCTCTTCTCTGGAACCTTGCCCGCACCCACAGAAGAGTCCTCTCTCTTCAGCGCCCGCGCTGTTGCATCGCGCTTGGCGGACACGTCGTGGCTCTTCCCGAGCTCCAGATCACCTGGAGCGGCCGGATCGTCATCCTCCCATGCCCGTGCTCGGCTCGTCACTTCTCCAGGCTACCACCGGGGAGCGGCATTGCTGGCACAGGCCCAGCAGGGAAGTTGCCGGCGGGCGGGCGCACTACGATGCCGTTCTGCAGGAG
>DAHXND010000004.1 GCA_027366675.1 Acidimicrobiales bacterium | reverse complement strand
GTCGGAAGCATCCTGGTCGCTTGGCGCCCGGGCCCCGACCGCCGCTGCGGGTGGGAGCCCTGCTGCCAGCCCGTTCGTTGTCGTGGGGCACTCTTTCGGGGGGCAGGTGGCAGTCCGCCTGGCGCTCGAATATCCCGACCTGGTGTCGGCGCTCGTGCTTACAGGAGCACCCCTCGTGGCTCGAGCTGGAGCCGCGCCTGGAGTCCCGCTGGTCCTTCGAGTGGCGCGTCGCCTTCACTCCCTGGGGCTTGTCAAAGCGGCGAAGGTGGATGCCTACCGGGAGCGATATGGCTCACCGGACTACCGTGCAGCGAGTGGCGTGATGCGCGCTGTGCTCGTCCGAGCCATCCAGGAAAGGCCTGCGCTGGCGCTCGAATTGCTGTCGTGTCCCGTATACCTCATCTGGGGGAGCGAGGACGGCGAGGTGCCATTGACCCTGGCAAGAGAGATCGAGCGGCGCATAAGAGGCTCCAGGCTGCAGGTCGTGGAGGGTGTTGGCCACATGCTTCCAAGCGACGCGCCTGCTCGCCTGCAGGAGACGATAGCTGAGGCGCTCGATCGCGTTGGTGTCCCGGTGCGCCAGCCATGAGCCCCTGGGCGCTCGGGGTTAGCGCTGCGGCCTGGGTAGCGACGGTGCTGTCCCTGGTGCGGTGGTGGCGCGTGGCTCAGCGGGAGCATTACCTTCCAGGGCGCGTAAGCCGTTTTGCATTTCGCTGGTGGCTCGAGAGCAGGTGGATGAATCGCGCAGCGTTCGTGCTGGCCGTTGCAGGCTTGCTTGCCATGGTCGGTGTGCTCGCGTCAGGTTCTCCCGCCGAGACGGCGCATCCCGTGAGCCTCGTGTGGTCGCTTCTCGCCCTGCCATTGGTGGGAGCGGTTGCCTTGGCCCCGGTAGGGCTCGGCCTGCGGGCTACCAGTGCGAAGCTGGTAGCGACGCGCCGCCTTATGAGCATAGGTGCCGCCACCGTTCTCCTCATCGCAGGTCTGGAAGCAGGCATGACGTGGGGCCTGGCGGTTGGCCTCTCCCGGTCGCTCGCGAGTAGCCGGGCAGGGGACGTCGGACCGATGAGCGGCGTGGCTTATGGACTGGTCATGAGCGCGGCCCTGGGAGCCCTGGCGGCGCCGCTCGTCGTGGACTTGGCTCTCTGGCTTCTCGCTCCGCTGGAGGGGCGTGTCCAGTCCCGATACGTGCGAGCGGCGGAGAGAAGGCTTCAGGAGGTAGGCCCGCGTGTCGTTGCCATAACCGGCTCTTTCGGCAAGACGACTACGAAGGGTTACATTGCCCACTTGGCTTCTGGAAGTTTCCAGGTAGTAGCCAGTCCGGCCAGCTTCAACAACCAGATGGGCCTAGCTCGAACGGTGAACGAGCACCTTGGTGATGGCACCGAGGTGCTCCTGGCGGAGATGGGCACCTACGGCCCTGGGGAGATTGCCAGGATGTGCGCCTGGATGAGACCCCATATCGCTGTGATGACGGCTATAGGCCCCGTCCATCTGGAGCGTTTCGGGACCGAGGAGCGCGTGCTCCAGGCCAAGTCCGAGATCGCCGAGGAGGCGGGCATCGTTGTTTGCAACGTGGACGACCAGCGGTTGGACGCCCTTGCCTCGGAGCTCTCGAAAGCCGGTAAGACGGTCTGGCGCTGCGGCACGCACGGGGAGGAGCTCGATGTCGCCGTGTTGCCACGTGTTGCAGGGCGCGTGGACGTGAGGATAATGAGGCCTCACCGTGTGGATCGAAGCGATATGGAGGTTCCGGCGAGCATACAGCCGAGTGGGCTGGCATGTGCTCTTGCCGCTGCTCTTGCCCTTGGCGCCGAGCCGGAGCATGTTCTTGGAAGGATCGCAGGGGTTCCCGTAGCCAGCCACCGGCTGGAGATTGGTGAGTCAGCTTCAGGCGTTGCGGTCCTGGACGACACCTATAACGCGAACCCGAGCGGAGCGCTGGCAGCGCTGCGTCTCCTGGCGGGGCTCCCCGTGAGTGGCCGGCGCGTGGTGGTGACGCCCGGCATGGTGGAGCTTGGCAAGCGCCAGTTCGCGGAGAACGCGGCCCTGGCGCGGGCGGCCGTGGAGGTAGCTACGGACCTCGTGGTCGTGGGCTGGACGAATAGGCGCGCTCTATTGGGCGGCGCAAAGCGCGCGGGTGGCACGCTTGCCCCAGCCAAGAGCATTCACGAACCGGAAGAGCAGCCGGAGATGGGGTGTCGCGTCATGGTGGTGCCCAGGCGGTCAGAGGCTGTGGCGTGGGTGCGATCGAATCTATCTGCAGGCGATGCGGTGCTCTACGAGAACGACCTGCCTGACCATTTCCCATGAGATCCCGTGTGGTTCCCATTAGATCCCCCGTGGTTCTCATTCGGCTCTCATGCGGACATGCGGGCTACCCTGGTGGACCCGCATGTGGTGCCCATGAGATGCCGTGTGGCTATGTACATGCCCGTGGCTGGCACGTGTGGGCGTGCTTTGGCGAGAATAGGGCGCCATGGTCAAACCCGAGAGTAGCTCGAACCTAGAGAGTGCCAGGAGAGAAGGGGTGGCCGTGATCTTCGGCGGGCCTTCTCCGGAGCATGACGTGAGCATTCTCACGGGGCTGCAGTCAGTCCGGGCGCTTCTGGGTGCCGGTTGGGGGGTCCAGCCCATCTACTGGTCGAAGCCTGGTGGATGGCACCTGGTGGACCCTGGCTTGGAGGCCGAGGCATTCGCCGTGGGGGTCCCGAGAGGCTCCATTCCTGTGCGCCTTGCTCTGGGACCTGGCGGTGGCCTGCGGAGGTCTGGACGCATGGGGGAGCGAGCGATTCCTGTGGCGGCGGCAGTGAACTGCTGCCACGGCTCTCCGGGCGAGGACGGGACGTTGCAGGGTGCTCTTGACCTGGCCGGCATCCCCTATACCGGCCCGACGGTAGCCGGGGCGGCCCTGGGGATGGACAAGCTGGCGTTTCACGACGTAGCCGCTGCAGCGGGCCTGCCTGTTCTGGAGCGCGAGCTCCTGGAGGGTGGCAAGCGCCCTGAGCTCGGTGATGGCCCCTTTATCGTGAAGCCTCGCTACGGTGGATCGTCCATAGGCATAGATGTGGTGACCGATGCTGAGACGGCGTGGGCGCGCCTTACCTCTAACACCCATCTCGCATCTGGTGCCGTGGTGGAGCCATATCGCCCAGATTTGTACGACATACAGATCGCTGTGAGATGCTGGCCTGGTATAGAGGTATCCGCGATAGAGAGGCCCATCCGAGCTGGCGCTCATGGAGAGATCCTGGATTACCGGGACAAGTACGTGGCTGGCGAAGGTATGGCAGGAGCGGCACGGGAGCTTCCTGCACAGGTAGATAAGTCGGTCGCGGCCAGGGTCGTAGAGATCGCCCGTCGGGTAGCTTCGCTCTGTGCGGTGAGGGGAGTGGCGCGTGTGGACTTCCTGTCGGATGGCGTCGCAACTTGTTATCTGAACGAGATCAACACCGTTCCCGGCTCGCTTGCCAGGTATCTCTGGATCGAGCCACTCATCGAGTTCTCGACGTTGCTGGAGGAGATGATCACCGAGGCGCTAGCGCGCCCTGCCCACCGGTGGTCGTCCGCGGGAGCCGATGGAAGTGTTCTGAGGAGCGCCGGGTCCATTGCAGCGAAGCTGGCTTGAACCTGGCGCTCAATCGCGTCGCGGGGGACGGCCAGCGTAGCGCCGCCGCTTGTTCTCCTCGGGTAGGCGGATCGTCGCTTTCCGAAGCCCCAGAGGAAGGCCCAGATGCCTCGTCCCCCTCTGGGATGCGGATTGCCGGCAGGTGGGTCTCGGGATGGATGACGCTGTAGCGTGGGCGCACTAGCATTTAGTTCGTGCCCTTGCCTCATCGGTTGCTCGTAGGCGACGAGGAGGTGCTTCTCGACGTGCGACCTCACTGGTCGTATCTCGGGTGGCCGCTTGTGGCAACGGTCGCTGCGGCGCTGCTCACCGGGGCGGTTCTCGGATTCCTGACTGGTGCGCCGATCGAGTTGGCGTCTGCCACGTTGGTGCTGGTAGCTCTAGCTGCGCTCTGGCTCGGGGGACGGTGGCTCAGATGGGCTTCTACCACGTTCGCGGTGACGAGCGAGCGGGTTGTCATGCGGCGTGGAGTCGTGATCCGGAGGTTGGATGAGGTGCCCATCTACCGTATCGATGCGCTTCGAGCGCGCCAGGGCCTACTGGAGCGGGTGCTCGGTACGGGCACGCTGCTTATAGACAGCGCTGGGAGCGAGGGAACCGTGAGCTTCGAGAGGGTGCCACATCCGGTGGTGGTCCGCCAGATCGTGGATCGCCAGCTCCAGGTGATGCGACGGCGCGGGGTATACGACCAGGCTCGGCCTATCGATGTCTGGGGTGCTCCGGTGGCGGCCGGATACTCCGGTCCAGGGACTTACGTCGCGCCGGGTCAGGGTCCGGTAGCGGCGCCGGGTCAGGGTCCGGTAGCGGTGCCGGGTCAGGGATATGCACCAGCTCCGCTGCAAGCTGAGGCTCCAGGCTCACAGGATGCGATATATATTGCCCGACCGTCATCGGTGGTGGACACGGGACCCCAATGGCTGGGTGTGCCCGAGCAGATCGAGAGGCTTGCCGATCTCCACGCGCGGGGCATCCTCACCGACGCCGAGTTCAGCGCGAAGAAGGCCGAGCTTCTAGAGCGCATGTAGGGCAAGCGGCGCATAGGTGGTCCCTGGTCGGGGTCTCGTGGTCAGAGTCCTCGCCACCCGACCGATTCAGGCTGTGCGGCTAGGAGATCAGTTGCGCGCCGGCGCTGGGCTCGACTATCCAGTAGCGACCGGCAAGAGAGGCAGACCAGGCAGCAGATCGGGTCGAGGGAGTATAGATCTGGCGGTACCGCTCGGCCGCCTCGCCGATGCGAGCGCCATGGTCAGCTAGAGCGACGGCACATCCACCGAAGCCCGCACCCGTTAGCCGGGCTCCGCGGACTCCGGGTGTGTCTCGCAGCACTTCGACCATGGCGTCCAACGCAGGTGTAGAGACCTCGAAGTCCTCGGCCAGGCTCCTGTGGCTCTCGAACATGAGCTGTCCGGCTCCTATGAGGTCCCCGCTACTGAGTGCGCGGGCGTAATCGCGTACCCGCTCGCACTCCGTGATGACGTGGCGGGCTCGCCTGCGCAGCACGGGGTCGGCGAGGGCTGGAAGGTCGAGTCGTGACGCGAGGCCGAGCGGCCCAATGGACACAGCGGCAGCTTCGCATTCAGCGCGGCGCTCGGCATAGTGGCCGGCAGCGAGAGAGCGACGCTCGCCCGAGTGGATCACGACGACATCAACGGAGGTCGGTATAGGCACATGAGCGAGCGACATGGTGTGGAAGTCGATCAGGAGCCCGTTCCCCGGCGTAGCTGCAGCTACGGTCAGCTGGTCCATGATCCCGCATGGCACTCCTGTCGCGACGTGCTCAGCTCGCTGGGTTAGAAGGGCGAGTGTCATAGGATCGCCTTCGTAGCCGAAAGCGAGGGCGGTAGCCACTTCGAGTGCGGCACTTGAGGAAAGGCCCGCGCCGGCGGGGAGGGTGCTCGTTATCTCGAGGGTCCCTCCACTGCGCACTCCCCCCATCACTGTGCAAACTGCCGCGATGTAGCGAGCCCAGAAGGGTGTTACCCGGGAGAGGTTCTCACCGATATCTAGAGCGGTGAGATCGATCTCGGCAGGAGCGCTCTGGGCGTCGGATGTGATAGAGAGGATACTCGTTTCGGGATCTGGGTAAAGGTGCATCAGGACCCCGAGATCGACAGCCATGGGTAGGGCTGTGCCTTCGTTGTAGTCGGTATGGTCTCCTATCAGGTTCACGCGTCCGGGCGCCCAGCTGGATCGTCTTGGTTCGGCGTGAGCGGCGTCGCCGGAGCGGCGAAGAGGCGCTGCACCAGGAGTCTCGCCTCGACCTGCGCCCTGCAGCGTGGCACTGTCTCCCGCTGCAGGCTGCCCCGGCGGGTCTACGTGTGGCTGTGAGGTTGTGGTCACTGCCCAGAGCATGGCACATTGGCGGGAACGGGAAGGGAAAACTTCGACACTACCTGAGTGCCTGGTCGCGCCCGAGCTGACCCGGAGTGGGTGTTCGAAGTTCACAGAGAAGGGAGAGCGCCGTGCCAGGACCGCTGGAGGGGATTCGCATCGTAGAGGTTGCCGGCATAGGACCAGGCCCTTTCGCTGCGATGATGCTCGCAGACGCAGGAGCTGATGTCGTGCGCGTGGACAGGGCGCCTGCCGTGACGGGGTCGCTCCGTCCCGGGGTGGCAAGGCTCGATTTCATGAATCGCGGGAGGCGTTCCGTGGCTGTCGATCTGAAGCACCCCGAAGGGGTCGGCACCGTCCTGCGTCTCGTCGAGGCTGCCGATGGCCTGCTCGAAGGATTCCGTCCCGGGGTGGCAGAGCGTCTGGGGATCGGCCCCGAGTCCTGCCTGGCGCGTAATCCACGCCTCGTCTACGGGCGGATGACTGGCTGGGGGCAGGAGGGCCCCCTCGCCAATACTGCTGGCCACGATATCGACTACATCGCTGTATCTGGTGCCCTCCACGCCGTCGGCAGGGCTGGGGAGGCCCCGGTTCCGCCGCTTAACCTGGTCGGGGACTTCGGTGGTGGGGGGTTGTTGCTTGCCTATGGCATGGCTTGCGCCCTTCTCGAAGCAGCTAGATCGGGAAAGGGTCAGGTGGTGGATGCAGCGATGGTGGATGGCGCCGCGGCGCTCACTACGTTCATCTACGGGCTAAGGGCTATGGGTCTGTGGGTGGACGAGCGGGGGTCGAACCTACTTGACACAGGGGCTCACTTCTACGAGGTATACGAGACCGCAGACGCCAAACACATCGCCGTAGGAGCGATAGAGCCGCAGTTCTACTCGGAGCTGGTTCGCCTGTCGGGTGTGGATCCAGGGAAGCTTCCCGCTCAGATGGATAGGAGCAGATGGGAGGAGGGGAAGAAGGCGCTGGCCGAGGTGTTCCTAGCGAAGACCCGAGACGAGTGGTGCACGATCTTCGATGGCAGCGACGCGTGCGTGGCGCCGGTGCTTTCCTTCGCCGAGGCGAATCAGCACCCGCACAACGTCGCACGCTCCACCTTCGTAGAGGTGGATGGCCAGATCCAACCAGGGCCGGCTCCTCGCTTCTCGAGGACGCCAGGTGCAGTGAGACGGCCGCCTCCCGAACCAGGGGAGCATACCGATGAGGTGCTGGCCGACTGGGGGATATCTGGGGACGAGATTACTGCCATGCGCGCCAGCGGGGCTATTGCGTGAGCGGGGCTGCCTGAGCGGGGCTATTGCCTGAGCGGGTTTCCAGCTAACTAAGGTGGCGGATCAGTTGGTGACCACCAGCCGTGGTCCTGATGGCTCAGCGCGCTCAGAGGTTCACTACGGGGCAGGTGACGGTTCTGGTGATCCCCTCTATTCGCTGGATCTGGCTCACGACCAGGCGTCCGAGCTCGTCGACGGAGCCTGACTGAGCCCGAACTATCACGTCGTAGGGTCCGGTAACGTCCTCTGCTGTGATCACGCCCGTAATTGATCGAGCCTGACCTGCTACTTCGGCTGCTTTTCCCACTTCGGTCTGGATGAGCACGTATGCGAAGACTGCCACGTGCAACATCCTACGAGGCGAGCGGCCACGGTGTGCCGTTCTCAGCGCTCGCAGGTGCTCGCGGGCTTCCGCCACGGGCTCGCATCTAGTCCATACGATGAGAAGGTGATCGGCCCTCACGAGAGCGGACCCCCGGACTTTCCAGGAGACTTGGCTCCATCGCGGTCCCTGGAGGGATCCTCACGAGGGAGGGCTCCGGGAGAGCATCCAGGGAGCGCTCCGGGAGACCATCTGGGGAGCTCTTCAGGGCCGGGAGCTGCAGGAAGGAGCGATGCCGGCAGTGGCCACAGTCATGGAGGCAGGGCCCACGCCAGGCGATCCAAGCCATCCAGGTCTCCGAGGAACCTGGTCCGGCGCTGGTGGTCGCTCCTGAAGGAGGTCCTGGCAGAGGTTTTCAACCAGAGCACGCCATTCGGTCGCCTTGCCACGGTGCATGCGTTCATGATCGCAGGCAGCACGTTTATAACGGTGTCCCTGGCAGGATCTCTGTTCTTCTCGCTCTCTCCCAACGAGGCACGGAACAAGGTGCTGCTCTACCTGCTTCTCACCATGGCGCCCTACTCGGTGATAGCGCCCATCCTGGGGCCGATGCTCGATCGGGGGAGGCGTGCCAGGCGGGCTCTCATAGTGGCTGCTGCCCTCGGGCAGGGGATCGTCTGCGTTTTCATGGCATCGGACCTGAAGAGCCTGCTGCTCTTCCCCGAGGCATTTACCGTTCTTATCCTCGCCAGGTTCTACATGGTCGGGAAGAGCTCACTCGTTCCGGCAGCGGTAGAAGGACGGGACCAGCTCGCTTCGGCGAATGCGAAGCTCGCCCTGCTGGCCTCGCTATCTGGAGCGGTAGCAGGGCCGATCGCTGCCGGGGTACTCGAAGTGCTGGGAGCCCCATGGGTTCTCCGTGTGGACCTGGCGATCTTCGCCCTGGCTACGGTAGCCGCGGTCAGGTTGCCGGCGATCTGGCCAAGCGCCCGGCAGGCTGGCGATGCCTGGCAGGCCGGCGATGCCCGGCAGGCTGGCGATGCCTGGCAGGATGCCGATGCCTGGCAGGATGCCGCCTCCTACAACCCGCCCGGATATGGCCAGCCCGCCGGAAGTCACGCCCCCTACAACCCGCCCGGCGGTAGCCAGGGTTCGGTGCCGCCGGGGGTGGATGCAGAGGGGGTGGAGCTCGTGGGTGGCCGGTTCCTCCCGCCGTCGTCCGCTGAGGCCTTCCTGGCCGCTACCTCCATAACTGTCCTCAGGGGAACGGTCGGGTTCCTCACCCTGATGCTCGCCTTCGAGCTGCGCCGGGAGCATGCGGGACTCATCTGGTATGGCTTGGCGCTGGCCGGGAGCACGGTCGGGTCGGTGATCGGCTCATGGCTCGTGCCCCGCCTGCGCCACGCGCTCCGGGAGCAGCAGCTTCTCATGATGGCCATGGGGATAGTGGTGCTGCTCGCCGCGCTGGCGGCTGTAGTGGGCGGTTTCCTTGTTCAGGTGGTGCTGGCTCTGGGAATGGGCTACGCGTTCGCGACGGCGAAGCCTGCATTCGACGCTCTGGTGCAGCGCCACGTGCCTCCCTCTGCGCAAGGTAGGGCTTTCGCCCGCTTCGAGACGCGCTTCCAGCTCGCCTGGGTGGTGGGGGCCGTGATCCCTGTAGCGGCAGTCTTCCCGCTGCTCGGCGGGGACATAGTGATCGGCAGCGTGGTGGCAGTGACGGCTGTCATGTACGTTACGAGCCGGCGCGCCATCATCCAGCACGAGCGCAGCCTGAGCCGCCGCCGGTAGAGCTCTCATCCAGCACGAGCGCAGCCTGAGCCGCCGCCGGTGCCACGCCGCCGCGCTCAGCTCTTCGAGAGCCGCCTCTCTAGCTCCTTCAGCTGCGAGCTGAGCTCCCCTGGCATGCGGTCGCCGAAAGTAGCGTAATGCTCCTCGATCAGGGCAAGCTCAGCTCGCCAATCCTCGGGGTTCACGGCGAGCAACAGCTCGAGATCCTCCGGCGACATGTCCAGGCCCTCGGTTTGGAGGGACTCGGGAGTGGGCACGTAGCCAATGGGGGTCTCGGTGGCTTCAGCGCTCCCTGTCACGCGCTCGAATATCCATGCGAGCACCCTTGCGTTCTCACCATATCCTGGCCAGAGGAACTTCCCGTCGCTGCCCTTCCGGAACCAGTTCACGTAGAAGATCTGGGGCAGGTTGCCGGGGTTGGACTTCTTGCCGATGGAGAGCCAGTGGCCGAAGTAGTCAGCCATGTTATAGCCGCAGAACGGCAACATGGCGAAAGGGTCCCTGCGGAGCTTCCCGACTGCCCCGGTGGCGGCCGCTGTGGTCTCGGAGGACATGATAGAGCCGAGGAACACGCCGTGCTCCCAGCTAAATGACTGGAAGACGAGCGGTATCGTGGATGCTCGCCTGCCGCCGAAGAGTATCGCCGATATCGGCACTCCGTTTGGATCCTCCCATTCGGGGGCTATGGCGGGGGCCTGGCACGGAAGCGGTGGCTCATTGAACACGAAAAACAAGGAGAGGTGCCATTGGATGACCACACCAATCGATCGCGCTAATCAACTGAACGCATTACATGTGAAAGGCAATCCGTTAATTCTTTTCAATATCTGGGATGCCGGCAGCGCACAGGCCGTGCAAGCCACAGGGGCCAAAGCCATTTATAACGTTCCCTTGCATATTGCGTAGCGTCGTACTATCGCTCAGATCCATCCGTGTGCTAGGGTTGCATCCCCCGATCCCAACTGGGGACATGCATCCTCAGATCAGTCAGGTAAATTTGGCCGAACCCATAAAATGGTTTAAAATCAAGGTATATTGAGGGAAAAAGGGAGGATGAGGTTCTTGACGGTGATGGAATGGCAAGACCAGTTTGGAACAGAGGAAGCCT
>DAHXND010000231.1 GCA_027366675.1 Acidimicrobiales bacterium | reverse complement strand
CACCCGCTCAGGAGAGACCGCTCCATGAATAGCGTCCAGGCTGCAGCGTATGGCGTTTATCGTCCCGAGCCCCGAATCAGCGACCAACACCACCAGATCGGGTCTCAGGGAGGCGATCAGGCTAATGGAGTCTCCGTCTATGGCCAGCGGCGAGCGGACCCCGCCCGCGCTCTCCACGATGCCGACTGGAACGCCATCCTGCCAGGACGATGAGACGCGTGACACGAGCGCGTCCATCGGGAGCGGCTCCATGCCCAGCTCCTCTGCAGCCATGGGAGGTGCCAGTGGAAGCGGATAGGAGAGCTCCGGCGGGCAGACCACAGAAGGGCTCTCGCCAGAAGCGGCAGCCAGAACCTCGGCATCAGTGGGCGTGCCGTCTTCGGCAAAGCTCTGTGCTACCTTGCGGGCAGCCACCGCCGTGCCCCCGGCCCTTAGGTCCGCGGCCAGCCGAGCCGTCACCCAGGTCTTGCCCACGTCGGTTCCCGTACCGACCACGACCACGAGAACGGCCGGCCTGTGCGCTGCTCGGCTCATTGGCCTGCTCCGCCCGTGCTCCAGCTCATCTACCCGAGAGGGCTGACCCAGGGGAGCCGTCTGAAGAATCGACCCGCGCTCTTGCAGGAGCTAGCTCCAACGCAGCAGCGAGTGCACGTGACAAGCCAGCCACCTGCTCGCTCGTGTGCAGCGCCGAGCAGGTCACCCTGAGTCGCGCCGCACCCACCGGCACAGTGGGCGGTCTTATAGCGGGGACGATATATCCCTCTTCTCGCAAGTAGGATGCGACAAAGACGGCGCGATCCTCGGAACCGAGGATGATCGCCATGATTGGCGAGCGCGGATAGCGCGCTGCCAGTGCCTCCTCGGCCGTCACGCCGAGATCCAGGTGGCTCAGTTGCCCGGCCAACTCGCCTACCGTATGCCTTAGACGGGAGCAAAGGCCGGCGCCCTCCTCGCTCCTCAACACCTCCAGAGCACGAAGAGCTCCCGCCGCGTCTGCCGGGGTGCACGCAGTGCTGAATATGTACGGCCTGGCCCTGTTCTCGATCAGGTCTGCAATCGCCGCTGGTCCTGCTACGAACCCGCCCATCGTCCCCAGCGTCTTCGACAGCGTGCCGACCCTTAGAACGGTGACTCCCTGCGGTGCCTCGGGCACCTCTGGACCGAGCAACGAGTGAGCCTCGTCAACTACCACCAAGGCCCCTACCTCGCCCGCCAACGCGAACATCTCCTCCAGGGGGGCTGCGTCGCCGTCCATGGAGAAAACGGCGTCGGTGACGAAGATGACCCGGCGCTCCCCTGCGGCTCGCCCGCGACCTACAAGTGACCGCAGGTGCTCTACGTCACGATGGCGATAGACGTGAACCTCGGCCCGTGCCAGGCGGCATCCGTCGATGATAGACGCATGGTTCAGAGCATCGGAGAAGATAACCGTTCCATCGACTCCGAGGCTCGTCATCACGCCGAGGTTCGCTGCGTATCCTGTCGGGAACAGCACCGCCCTCTCGACCCCCTTCCAGTCAGCCAGGGCCGCCTCCAGCTCGTGGTGAACCGGGCGGCTGCCGGTGACCAGTCGTGATGCTCCAGAGCCGCTTCCGTAGCGGTCCAGCGCGGCATGGCAGGCCGCGATCACACCCGGGTGCTGCGAGAGTCCGAGGTAGTCATTCGACGCGAACACAGTGAGACCGTCTCGACCCGCATCCAGCGCCCGAGGCACCCGCCAGCGCCCCAGGGCCTCGATGCGCTCGCGCTCGGCATCCGCCCAGCTCCGCCAGGAGATCCCTACCTGGTCGGGCTCGCGACCCACCACCAGATCTCCGTCCATCCTGCTGACACTCACCGGCAGCTATCCGTCCATCTTGTCGCGCTCACCGCCAGATCTCCGTCCATCAGATCGCCCCGAGGGGACTGGCGGCTTCAGCCGTCAGAGAAGTCACCCTGCTCACACCCGAGGGTCTGCGGCTTCCAGGTCTGCACCTCCTGGGTTCGCGGCTTCTGGGTCGGTGGCTTCGATAGCCGAGATTAGAGTATCCACGATACGATCGCACTCCGCTCTGCCTACATCGAGCGGTGGCACGATTACCACCACATCACCGAGCGGGCGAAGGACCACCCCACGCCTAACCGCCTCCGCACATACCAGCCTTCCCCTCCTGCCCGGGAGGCCGGAAGAGGCGAGCGCCACACCCCGAATGAGACCGACGCCACGAACTCCTTCTACACCCCTGAGCGAGACCAGGCCGGCCAAACGCTCGCCCAGGTACGAAGCTGCACGATCTACGTGCTTCACGATGGCGAGCTCATCGAGGAGGCGCAGGTGCCGTAGGGCAACGGCTGCAGCGAGAGCGTTGCCCCCATAGGAGTGCCCATGGTAAAAGGTTCGTTCACCTAGATCCTCCCCAAGGAAGGCCTGGAACACCCTGCCGGAAGCAGCAGTGACCGACATGGGCAGGTACCCGCCCGTTATCCCCTTGCCAAGGCATAGAAGATCCGGCCTTATCCCGCACCGCTCGCTGGCGAACAGGCTCCCCGTCCGGCCAAATCCTGTAGCGACCTCGTCGGCTACGAGCAGGACGCCTGCCTGCCTACATGCATGAGCTAGCCTGGCCACGTCCGCCGGGTCGGCTACGTGCAGGCCACCGGCGGCCTGAACGAGTGGCTCGATGACTACTGCCGCCAGGCTCGCTGCCCTTTCCCTGACGACCGCACACGCATAGTCGCACCAGAGTGGGTCAGCGTAGCCCGGTGCCCGGATCACCCCGAACCGGAGCGGATCGAACAGGTCCGTCCCGAAGCCGCCTGCCCCGAGAGAGAGCGAGCCAACGGTATCACCATGGTATGCATCCCCGAGCACTAGATACGTAGTCCTACCTTCGACTCCGGAGTTGACCCAGTACTGGAAGGAGATCTTCAGCGCCTGCTCCACAGCGGCCGCGCCGTCCGAAGCATACAGCAGATGCGGCTCATCCACTGGTAAGCGCGGCGCCAGCTCCTCGCTCAGCTCCACCACCACACGGCTGCCGTTGCCGAGCATCGTAGAATGGGCGACCTTGCCAACCTGATCGATGAGAGCCTCGTCGAGCTCGCGACGGCGATGCCCCAGCGTGTTCACCCACAACGACGATATCGCATCAAGGTAGCGCTTCCCGTCTACGTCTATCAGCTCGTGGCCCTCTGCACGTTCAACGATGACTGGAACGTTCTGCTCGTATGAAGTCATCTGCGTGAAGCCGTGCCAGACGACGCGTGCATCGCGCTCGACCCATCCAAGCGGCGCGTCCCTGTGAAGGGAGCGCTGCTCATCACGACTTATCATGCCGGTGCGTAATCCAGTGCGTAACGCCTGAGCTCGCGGCGCGCTATCGCCATCTTGTGAACCTCGTCAGGTCCGTCGGCAATGTGGAGGGTACGTGCGTGAGCGTATAGGAAGGCCAGCGGGAAATCCGAGCCAACCCCGGCCGCACCATGCACCTGTATGGCGCGATCGAGAACGGTGGTGGCGACTCTCGGCGCTATGACCTTTATGGCTGATATCTCGACCCGGGCTCCCTTGTTGCCCACGGTGTCCATGAGCCAGGCTGTCTTCAATACAAGAAGGCGGGCCTGCTCTATGGCGAGGCGTGACTCCGCGATCCAGTCCTGGATCACGCCCTGCTCTGCCAGTGTCTTGCCGAATGCATGCCGGGAATGAGCACGCTTGCACATGGCGTCATACGCTCGCTCCGCCATCCCTATGGCGCGCATGCAGTGGTGGATACGTCCGGGTCCGAGCCGGGACTGCGCGATGGCGAAACCCTCCCCCTCCCCTCCAAGCAGGTTCTCGACCGGAACCCTGACATGGTCGTACACGACCTCACCGTCACCCCCGCCGCCGTCGTAGCCGAATATCGGCAGGCTCCGCACGACCTCTACACCAGGGGCATCTCTTGGCACAAGAACCATGCTCTGGCGGTGATAGGTGTCAGCATCTGGATCCGTCACCCCCATCACTATGAGCAGCCTGCACCGTTCGCTCATTATGCCTGTTGTCCACCACTTCCGCCCCGTGACCACGTACTCGCCGCCATCGCGCTCTATGCGGCAACGGATGTTAGTGGGATCAGAGGACGCGACATCGGGCTCGGTCATGGAGAATCCCGACCGTATCTCGCCCGCCAGTAGAGGCTTCAACCATTCCTCCTGCTGAGCAGGCGTACCGAAGGCAGCAAGGATCTCCATGTTCCCAGTATCGGGTGCCGAGCAGTTCAGTGCTTCTGGCGCTATAGGGCTGCGCCCGGTGATCTCCGCGAGTGGTGCGTACTCCAGATTCGTAAGGCCAGCACCGAAGCGCTGGTCCGGCAGGAAAAGGTTCCAGAGACCGCGGCGCCGCGCGTCTGCCTTCAGATCCTCCATGACTGGCGGATGAGCGAAGCGCCTCCCATGCTCGGCTTCATAGCGCACCTGCTCTGCGTAGGTACCCTCGGCCGGATACACGCGCTCGTCCATGAACGCGTCCAGCCGCCCTATGAGATCCTCGACCTTCGAGCTGTAAGAGAAGTCCACCTCGCCAAACCTCCTATGCCCGGATTCCCGAGCCGTCACGTTGCACACTGGCATCCTCGCTGCATGCTTCGCTCCGGAGGACACCTGCTTACCGCCAGGATTCTCGCGCCAGCACCGGTATATCAGCTAACCCGGGGTGGCATCAGGGAAGCCGGCGAGCGAAGCATGGCGAGCTCCCTGCATGCGGCTAACCTGAGTGCCGTGGCGAAAGAAGGACACCCTGACCGCATAGGTGTAGTGGACACCATGTTCGCGCGAGTCGACATGGGAAGGGAAGCGATCGACGAGCTCTCTTCATGCCCGGGATACCGAGATACCTTCGAGGTACTTCATAGAACCGTGCCAGGGATAAAAGACCTGGCCGTCGAGTGCAAGAAGCTCATAGAAGAAGACGGCTGCCGCGTCGTGATAGCCCTCGGCATGCCCGGTAGGGCCGACATAGACCAGGTGTGCGCGCATGAGGCGTCCCTGGGCATCATGCAGGCACGCCTCGCGACCAACACCCACATCCTCGAGGTCTTCGTCCACGAGTCCGAAGAGGATGACCCCTCCCGGCTCGTTCCCGTCTGCATCGACCGCGCACGAAGCCACGCTCTGAACGCCTACTGGCTCTGCTACGAGCCCGAGCAGCTCGCCAGCCGGGCAGGTAAGGGCATCAGGCAGGGATACGCAGATGCTGGGCCACTCCAGGAACTACCGGCGCAGGCAGGATGAGCTCCTTCCGCCGAACACTAATACTCTCGCAGTCGCTCCCAGCACCCTGCTTCCCTCCGGCAGGCACCCAGCTCCTCCAGATCCTCGAGAGCAGCAGCGACCGCACCTAGGGCGAGCCCTGTCCTGCCCTGAACCACCTCCGTGGGTGTGGGACCCCAGTCGAGCGCTTCGAGAACCTGGACGTGCCTCGGTGAGAGAGGGGACTTGGCGCCCCTGCCAGGCTCACCAGGGGGCTGCATGTGCCCGGCATACTCATCGCGCAACGACTCTACCCTGCCACGCTCGTCGTGCAACTGCCCGCCGGGCCCACGCGCCACTGCGGCTCGCCGGCTTCCCTCGCAGCGCAGACCGGCTCCCGGCTGGAGTCGGCCCTGGAGATCCAGCGCCAGGGCCACGAGAACATCCTCCGTATCCCTCACAGGCGTGCACCCGTCTACCAGAAGAGCGTTCGTCCCCTGTGCTGCCGGGTTCCGAACTGATCCAGGGACGGCGCATACCGGGATCCCGCGACGCTCGGCCGCTTCCACTGTCAACATCGCGCCTCCACGAGAGCGTGACTCGACGACCACCACCAGATCTGAGAGGCCGGCGATTATCCGATTCCTCTCGGCGAAACGACGAGCATGGGGGCGGATGCCCGGTGGATGCTCCGACATGACAGCCCCGTTCCCGGCCACGCTCCGCCAGAGACCTGCATTCTGGGGCGGGTAGGGGATGTCGAGGCCGCCTGCCACTACCGCAAGGGGCACGCCCATGGGACGGCGCGACTGCCCGCCCTCCTCCCTCGCTCCAGAGAGAGAGGCGCTACCCCATGCCGAGAGCACTCCCTGGTGTGCTGCAGCGTCGATCCCGAGCGCGAGGCCAGAGACCACGTTCACTCCTGCCTCGGCCAGCTCGTTGGCCAGACCCCTCGCCACCTCACGTCCCTGATAGGTGGCGCCCCGCGTGCCGACTATGGCGACCGACGGCACGCTCGCCTCAGTGGTGGCGAGAACCCCGGGAAAGCCCACCACCCAGAGAACGGCAGGACCTTCCAGGTCCCCTCGAAGCCGCTCCGGGAAGCGCTCGTCCCCCAGATAGGTCACGTCCATGCCGCGCCTCGTGGCGGAGGCGAGAACCCCTGCCAGCCCGGGGCCGTGAGCTGGACCCATCCTGGCCGTTGAATCATGCCACTGGGCGATAACCTCGGCTGGAACCGGCCTGAGGCACTCGCCAGACTCGAGAACCTGGAGCACCACAGCGCCTGCAGCCGGATCGGGGCGGCAGGGCGCAGCTTCCGCTCCCAGAGGCACAGCCTGCCCGCGCCCCCTTCGCAACGCCTCCCATATCTCAGATGGCGCCCTCCGGGACAGAAGTGCCCGTAGGCGGTAGGGATACATCTTCGGCAAGCCAGCCAGAGCAGCAGCGCACGCCCTCTCGACATCGCTACCCGATCTCTTCTTATAGCGATTGCCTGGCCGAGCAGCGCCATTCAGGTCGTCGGGAACCCTGGTCACCACTCGCCGCCCGCCGCTCGAGACCACTGCCCGCTACCGGCGCCAGAGCCGCCTTCCAGGAGCTCCCTGCCTGAACGCAGCTCGAGAGCCTCCGCCACATGCTCGGCAGTCACCACAACGGGCACCCCTGCCCCATCCGCTCTACCTCCATCCGCTCTACCCCCCTGCGCCGTACCTCCCTGCGCCGTACCTCTATCCGCCATAGCTCTATCCGCCATAGCTCCCTCCGCTGTACCTCCGTCCGCCGCTATCCCTCCCCGAGGCTCGCAGGCTCCTATCAGCGCCAACGCCTCGCTCGCTGCCACCTTCCCGCTGTCGACCAGCTCGTAGTCGGCTATCGTGAGAGCCACCCGTCGAACGCGATCGAGCCCGCGCCCACTCAGGCGGCCGGAACGCAGGGAGCGCTCGAGAAGCCTTCGTGCTCCAGCATCGAGTGCCACGATCTCATCGATCCTGGATCGTCGTATCTCTGCATTCGATATGGCTCCACGTGATCGTGCCATGGCTCGTACCAGCGCCACCCGCTTCGCTGCCTCCGTGCTGCCTGCTGCGGGAGCCGAGCTGAGAAGCTCGTCAGGAGAAGGCGACGCCAGGCGCACCGCTATATCGAAACGGTCGAGCAACGGCCCCGACAGCCGTCTCGCGTACCGCGAGCGCTCGCTCGGCGTGCAACGGCAGGCGCCTGGGGTCCCTGCGGAACCGCACGGGCAAGGGTTCATGGCGGCGACCAGCAGCACATCCGCGGGGAAAATGACGCTCTGGCGAGCCCGGGACACATGCACCACGCGCTCCTCCAGCGGCTGGCGCAACGCCTCGAGCACCGATACGGGGAACTCGCCCATCTCGTCCAGGAAAAGCACCCCGCCGTGAGCCAGGCTGAGCTCACCGGGGCGCATCCACGCCGTTCCACCGCCGACCAGAGCGACGGGCGAGGCCCCGTGGTGTGGAGCCCGAAACGGCGGGACGAGCGGCCTCGCACCCCGGTCGCCGGCCATCCCGGCAGCGGAGAAGACCTTGCTCACCTCGATGGCACGATCTGGGTCGAGGAGGGGGAGGAGACCGGGCAGGCGCTGCGCGAGCATGGTCTTGCCCGATCCCGGTGGTCCCACCATGAGCAGGTGGTGACCCCCGGCTGCCGCCAGCTCTATGGCGCGACGCCCGAGAGCCTGCCCGCGCACATCACAGAGATCGGGGAAGCCGTAGGGCGGCGCCTCCCCAGCCCCGCCGCCGTCAGCGCCCTGGCGGCGCGGGCCCCCGCTGGCAGCGGCCCTCGGAATCTCGGGCCAGCGCTGCTCCTCCTGCAGGCACGCTACGAGCTCCGCGAGGCTGGCTGCGCTATCCACGTGCCCCGGACGGAGTGCCACCGCCTCGGCCAGGCACCCAGGCGGCACCACGATGCTCTGCTGCCCCATAACGGCTGCCATGGGGGCGATCCCGGCTACCGGCCTCAGAGCGCCATCCAGGCCAAGCTCCCCGATGAAGCCGCGGTCCGCTGTGGCAGACCCGGGAAGCTGGCCGCTAGCGACGAGTAGTCCGAGCGCGATCGGCAGGTCGAGCCCGGCCCCACCCTTCCTCAGGGACGAAGGGGCGAGATTCACGGTTACGTGAAGCTGAGGCCAGCGAAAGCCACTCGACAATATGGCAGCGCGTACACGGTCACGGGACTCACGGCATGAAGCATCGGGAAGACCCACGATGGTGAAGCCAGGAAGGCCCGTCGACGCGTGGACCTCTACAGTGACAGCCGTGCCATCGGCTCCGAATGGCACCGCAGACGCGATCTTGGCAAGCATCGACCCACCTCGCAAACTCATCGCGGCCGACGGCCGCTCGCTTCACTGGAGGGTCTTTGCCCCTACCGGGGAACCTGAGGGCCGACCACTCGACGCCCACCACTTACCATAGCCAACCCCTGGGACATCCGACGTCATCTCCCGGAGTAACGCGGCTCCCGGTGCTCTATGAAGGCGTGCAGGGCCTCCGCAGTGTCGGTGGATGCGAAGTTCACCACCTGAGAGCGAGCCTCGGCCTCCAGGGCCTCTGCCATGCCGATCCCCATGCTGTGATCGAGCAGCCCCTTCGTCAGGGAAAGCGCCAGCGGCGGTCCGGCGGCGAGCCGTGACGCCCACGAACTTACAATCGTGTCCAGATCTTCATCTGCTACGACCTTGTTTACCAGGCCAATCCTCCCTGCCTCTTCAGCGTCGATGATGTCAGCCAGATATGCGAGCTCCTTCGCCTTCTGGAGGCCGACCAGCCTGGGAAGTAGCCAGGAGGTACCGAAGTCGGGAGAGAGGGCACGCCTGACGAAGATCTCGGAGAACCTGGCCGTCTCGGATGCCACCACCAGGTCGCAGGCAAGAGCCATCCCGAGCCCTGCGCCAGCCGCGATCCCACGCACCTTCGCTATGGTCGGCTTCGGGAAGCGATGGAGGGATAGCGCCACCTCCCCGAGGAAGCGCATGCGCTCCAGCGGGTTCTCCTGCGGCGCTCCCCCGCTGCCTGTCGCCATCTCCTCTACATCGGCTCCCGAGCAGAAGTCGCCCCCGCTGCCAGTCACCACCAGGACACGCGTCGAAGGGTCCCGGGATGCGTCGCGGAACACCTCGAGCAGCCCTTCCCAGACCGCCCGCGTGGCCGCGTTCTTCCTCTGCGGGCGGTTCAGGGTGACGGTGACCACCCCTCCCTCCTCGTCCACGAGAAGGTCATCTCCGGCCGGGCCGTTTCCTCGATCAGCTTCCACAGCGCCACCATAGATCCAGGCATAGCCTCTGAGCGATCCCTGAGCCTGACCCCACCCCAGGTGGCTGGAACGCTAACCTGGAGAGTCGTGCGAGGCCCAGGCTATAACCCAGGTGACCCCTCCCTGTCCGCTCCAGGCTCCGGCGGTCCAGGCTCCGGCGGTCCAGGCTTTGGTGGATCCGGTCCAGGCGGACGGAGAGGACAGGGCATCCCGGACTACCGATCCCGGAGCCGCAAGCGGCGGAAGAGGGTCAGGCGGCTGCTCACCACGCTCACGGTGCTGCTAGTAGTGCTCCTTGCCTTGGCAGGGGGCGGCTATGCCTACGCGCAGTACCGCTACCACCAGATAAAGAAGGTGCATGTCGCCGGCCTGAAGAACAGCGCAGGCACGGCCAAGTCCATAAATATCCTGATGGTTGGCGACAACAGTCGCTGCGCCCTCCAGAAGTACAGCAAGTTCTACCAGCAGGAGAAGAGCCACTTCGGAAGCTGCTCGAACGTAGGTGGAGGCCGCAGCGATGTCGTGATGGTCGCCCACCTCGACCCAGCCACCCATACCGGCTACCTGCTCTCGCTGCCTCGGGATCTCTGGCTGCCGATGCCAGGCGGGAATGGCCTGGAGCTTCGCGTGGACGACGCCCTGAACTCAGCCGAGACGCCCTACCTGCACCTGCCATTCGGCCCCTCCCTGCTGGTACAGGCGGTAGAGCAGGACCTCGGGATCCCCATAAACGACTACATAGAGCTGAACTTCTACACCTTCGAGCAGGTCGTGAACACCCTCGGCGGCGTGAGCCTCTACTTCCCGACCGAGCTGAAGGATGCCTACTCGGGGCTCTCCATCACGCACACGGGCTGCATCCACTTGAACGGCAGCCAGGCACTCGCCCTGGTAAGGGCCCGGCACCTCTACTACATGAGCAACGGCACATGGAACTACGACGGGACAGGCGACCTCGGCCGGATCGTGCGCACCCATATATTCCTTCGGGCAGTGGCAGCCCAGGTAGAGCACGGGGCCCTGTCGAACCCTCTCGAGGCGAACGCCCTACTAGGCTCTGTGCTGCCCGACCTGAAGGTGAACTCCAGCTTCTCGCTGTCGGACATGGTGAGCCTGGTCCTGGCATTTCGTCACGTGAACCCTAATTCGGTACCGACGACGACACTCCCCGTCATCGTCTGGAACCATCCTTACCAGGACCCGGCCAACCCAGCCAACTACCAGGCTCCAGGCCAGATCGTATTGCCTTTCCAGCCCCAGGACCAGGCAAACATAGACAACCTCCTGTACGGGACAACCGACCCGAGCTGGCAACACATATCGCCCTCTTCCATAACTGTCAGTGTGGTGAACGCGACTGGCCAATCGGGCCAAGCGGCTCAGACGGCCAGCTCACTGAGGGCTCTCGGCTACCAGATAGCAGGCACCAGCGACGCGAGCGTGACCGGGGGCGGCCCTGGCGACCCCTTCGAAGCAGTAGTCCACTACGCGCCAGGCGATCTATCGCTTGGAGAGCGCGTGCTATCGAACATCGGCGGCGAGGCGATCATGGCACAGGGCGGAACCACCGCCGGGGCTCAGGTGACCGTGACAACAGGCACTGATTTCGCGGTGACCTCGCCCGGCTCTGCTACCCCCTCCGCCACCACCCCTGCCAGCACCACTACTCCCCCCAGCACGTCGGCAGTGTCGAGCTCGCCCCAGCTAAGCCAGCTCCAGCAGAGCAACCTATGGGGCTCCACGCACAGCCACAGCCAGTTCTGGTGGGATCCTGAGGCCTGCGGGCCGAACGGCGGACCCCCGGCTAGCACGGCTGGCTAGAGCCGGAGCCGCCTTTGCATTGAACGCCGGGCGGACCCCCGGCTGGCTAGAGCCGGCTCATCACTGGTGCAACCCGCACTCTGTCTTCTGCGTCCCTGCCCAACGCCCGGCCCGGGCATCCTCTCCCGGGGCAACAGGGCGGGTCGTAGGGGCGCATCCTATAGACAGGTAGCCACGGGACGCCAGCGGATGGGTGGGAAGCTCGTGGACAGCCGAGTAGGCAGCCACGTCTCCGTCCGTCCAGGAGGCTAGCGGGTTCAGCTTCACGCACCCGAACTTCTCGTCTATCCCCACTACCGGTGCAGCTTTCCTCGTAGGGGCATCCGAGCGCTTTAGACCAGTGATCCAGCCGCTCCGGCTCTCGAGCAGCTTCCTGAGTGGCGCCACCTTGCGAACCTCACAGCATCGGCTCGACCCGCAGGGCCAGGCGTCTGCTTCCGGGCCGGCACGGCAGACCGTCAGGTTCAACGAGTAACGGGAGCGAACCTCTTCCACGTAGGCGAGAGTCTCCGGGAAGTGCGCTCCCGTGTCGATGAACACGACCTCGACCCCGGGATCGATCCGCACAGCCAGGTCGATTAGAACGCAGTCCTGGAAGGAGGACGCCAGCACGAGGCCCCGGCCATAGCGCTCCAGCGCCCATGCCAGGATCTCCTCGGCTGGTGAAGCGTCCAGCTTCGCCGCCCACTCCAGGAGCTCCGCATCGCCCACTCGATCACCTCCCGCCCCAGCTCCTGGGCGGACCGCACTGCCTTCTAGTGTCATCGGTGCTATTATGACTAAATGGATCAGATTTTGCAAGTATTCGATGCTGGAGCGGCGGGTGAGCGCTCGTGACGCCGGCAGGAACGCTTCCGTGAGGGACCCGGACAACGCCGGCTCCCGGGGCTCACACGAGGCAGGCGCGACACTTCGCGCACGCGATCACCTGGACCTTCTGGAAGCCCATGCCGTCTTCGTGATCCGTGAGACCCTTGCCTGCTGCCATCGACCTGCCCTCTGCTTCAGCGGCGGCAAGGACTCGGCCGTGCTCGCTCACCTCGCCGGAAAGGCCCTCACGGGCAGGAGCTTCCCGATGCCGCTCTTGCATGTGGACACGGGAATGAACTTCGACGAAGCCATTGCCTACCGCGACGAGCTTGCCGAGGCTCTCGGAGCAGATCTCGTCATCGCGTCGGTGGAAGATGCCATAAGCCGTGCCGTCGTGGCCGACCCTGGCCCCGGGCGCTCCCGGAACCGCATCCAGAGCGCGACTCTCCTCGACGCGGTGGCGAAGCACGGCTTCGATGCACTGCTGGGGGGAGCGCGGCGCGACGAGGACAAGGCTCGGGCAAAAGAGCGCGTGTTCTCGGTCAGAGACGCCTTCGGCCAGTGGGATCCCAGAGCCCAGAGACCCGAGCTATGGACCTGCTACTCGACGCGGCTGCAGCCAGGAGAGCATCTGAGAGTATTCCCCCTCTCAGACTGGACCGAGCTCGATATCTGGTCTTACATCGCCAGGGAGCATATCGCGCTCCCTGATCTGTACTTCTCGCACGAACGCGACGTCCTCAGTCGTGACGGGATGCTCCTGGCGGTGTCGCGATGGGTCCGGCCGCGGGACGACGAGACAGTCCAGCGCCTCTCGGTGCGCTTCCGGACAGTCGGGGACGCCACCTGCACTGGCGCCGTGCCATCCCTCGCAGCGACCGTGGAAGACGTGATCGCAGAGGTGGCCGCCAGCCGCCTGAGCGAACGGGGAGCGACACGGGCAGATGATCGGATCTCGGACACAGCTATGGAGGATCGCAAGCGGGAGGGATACTTCTGATGAGAGCTGCCGTGAAGCCCCTGATCAGACTTGCCACCATAGGATCTGTGGACGATGGGAAATCTACCCTCGTGGGTCGCCTCCTCTATGACACCCGCCAGGTAGCAGACGACCACCTGAACGCCATTAGAGCCCCGGGGACAACAGGTGACACATCGATTGACCTGGCCAGGCTCACCGACGGGCTGCGCTCCGAGAGGGAGCAGGGGATCACGATCGACGTTGCCTACCGCTACGCATCGACTGATCGGTGCAAGATGATCATTGCAGATTGCCCTGGGCACGTTCAGTACACCCGGAACATGGCCACAGGCACATCCACGGCCGACGCCGCCCTCGTCCTGGTGGACGCTACGAAGGGGTTAACGGCTCAGAGCCGCAGGCACTGCTCCATAGCTGCCCTTCTCGGCGTCCGATCCTTCGTCTTCGCCGTGAACAAGATGGACCTTGTTGGCTGGGACGAATCGCTATACCTCCGCCGCGCAGCGGAGCTCCGCTCACTGGCGATGAGCCTGTGCATGGACAGCGTGACCACCGTGCCCATCGCAGCCCTACATGGGGACAACGTCGTCTCCCCGTCGCTGAATATGGCTTTCTACGATGGGCCAACACTGCTCGAAGCGCTGGAGAGCCTGCCCGGATTGCCCAGGCCAGCCCCGGAGGGCTCGGCGACCCGACTCCCGATCCAGTACGTGGAGCATGCAGCCGATGGCCGTACCCGGTACCTCGGGACACCTTGTGGCGGTCCCCTGTCGCACGGGCAGCCAGTCGTAGCGCTGCCAGGGGGCCAGCCAAGCATTGTCGAGGAGTTGGTCGCGCTGGACGGTCCTACCTCGACTGCCGATCCCGGTCTCCCGGTGGCTGTAGTCCTGGCAAGCGATCCGGGCTGCGAGCGGGGTGACTGCATAGCGAGCGCTCTCGATAGGCCGCAGGTGACAACACATCTGGTTGCCACGCTCTGCTCACTCGGAGCACGCCCTATAGAGCCCGGCGAACGCTTCGCCATCTTGCACACGACACGCGACACGGCAGCAGAGCTGGTAGCGCTAGATGGCCTACTCGATCTCGATACTCTGGCGTTCCGGGCTCCAGAGGTAGCATTCCAGACTGGAGGGGCGTCTTTCCAGGCTCCAGAGGGAGCATTCCATCCTCCGCCAGGCCAAGCTGGCAGGGGCGACATCATGAGCGGGCAATCCCTCGGGCTAAACCAGATCGGGCTCTCCAGGATAAGGACCGACGTGCCCCTCGCTGTCGACCCCTACGGAGAGAACCACACAACCGGTAGCTTCGTCCTGGTGGACGAGGAGACCAGCGCAGTGGTGGCCGCCGGGCTCATAGGTGCGCCTCCCTGGCTTCGAGACGCCCAGTGGACCGGAGATGCCCAGTGGACCGGAGATGCCCAGTGGTCTCCGGATACGACAGGACTGCCTAAGCGGTGACGGAGAACGCCAAGCGCCTCTTCCCCATCTTCCTGGACCTGCGGGATAAAGCCTGCCTTGTCGTAGGAGGCGGTGAGATAGCCGGCACCAAGGCAGCGGCCCTGACGCGCTCCGGCGCCCTGGTAACACTGGTCGCGCCCTCGGTGACCGGAGCCGAAGAAGCGCTCGACAGGGAAGGCGTATCAGGCGTAAGCATCGAGAGGCGCCCTTACCGCAGTGGGGAGCTCTCCCGTTACTGGCTCGGGGTCGCGGCGACGGGAGACCCAGCCGTGGACTCGGTCGTCTACGAAGACGGCAAGCGCCACCGGGTTTTCGTGAACTGCGTAGATGCCCCTGCTCAGTGCAGCTCCATGATGCCGGCCGTCCACCGCAGCGGGCCCGTCGTGATCGCAGTCTCCACGAGCGGCAAGAGCCCTGTGCTCGCGAGCTGGCTCCGCGACTCGATCGCTTCGCACTACGGAGAGGAGATCTCCATCCTCGCCGAGCTGCTGGGCGAGGCGCGTGCCGGCCTCCTCAGAGCGGGGCGGCCGGGATCAGCTGTCGACTGGCGCGCGCTGCTCGACGGCCCCCTGCCCGATCTGGTGAGGAATGGCCACCTGGACGAGGCCGCCAAGATCATCCGAGATGCGCAACCCTAGCCGCTCTTCAGCCACAGCGCGCTTAGACCGTTGCAGGTACCCGCTGGCCTCAGCAGGTCTGCTGGCTCAGAACGCTGCCTCGATGATCTCCATGCTCGAAGCGACCACCAGGGCGACGTCGAAGCGCACCTCGAGACCCTGGGGCAGACCACGCCCCCTGGAGCTCCTCGCAGCGTGAAGGTACTCCCTGGCAGCGGTCCTGACGCGGCGTTGCTTGGCCACTGTCACGGCCTCTGAAGCGCTCCCATAGCGCTCACTGGAGCGGGCCTTCACCTCGCAGAAGACTATGAGCCTGCCGTCGCTGGCGACTATGTCGATCTCGCCGCTCTTGCAACTCCAGTTCCTCGCCAATACAGAGAAGCCGTTCTCCTCGTACCAGGAGGCCACCAGCGACTCGGCACGAGCTCCCATGGCGATGTTGCCACGCCCGCCCGCTGAGCGCAGCACGGGCGCCTTTCGGGCATGCGCATGTCGCAGATCATCCACCCGGCGCCTTCTCGGGCAGCAAGAGATCCTTCTCGGGCAGCACTTCGACGTTCACGTCCCTGAAGGTCAGCACGCGCACCGATGGGAGGAAGCGGACGGGCCGGTACATGTCCCATACCCAGGCGTCTGCCAGCTTCACCTCTATGAGAGGGGGAGCGGTGGCCTGAACCACCTGCAAATCGACCTCGTTCGCGAGGTAGAAGCGCCGCTCTGTCTCTATGACGTACCTGAACATCGGGAGGACAGCCCTGTACTCCTGCACCAGGGCCATCTCGATCTCAGCCTCGTAGCGATCGAGCTCCTCTTCGCTCCCGTTCTCGTCGCTCATAGAACCTCACCGCTCACTGAGACCTGTCCGATGATCCGTGCACGTCGAGCTCCGGCCATCGCCAGGCACTGCAGCCTGCCCTCACAAGATCAGGGCCTCTCGGTGCGCTTCTCTTTGATCTTCGCGGCCTTGCCCACGCGATCACGCAGGTAGTACAGCTTCGCTCGCCGGACATCCCCACGGGTCAGAACCTCGATGCGGGCGAGCGAGGGCGAGTGAACCGGAAAGGTCCGCTCCACCCCCACGCCGAAGCTGATCTTGCGCACCGTGAAAGTCTCCCTGGCGCCGGAGCCCTGGCGCCGGAGCACGACGCCCTGGAACATCTGAACGCGCTCCCTGCTACCCTCGATGACCCTCACGTGAACCTTCACGGTGTCACCGGAAGCGAATTCGGGAATGTCCTCCCGGAGGTAGTCCCTGTCGATGATGTCGGTCGGGTTCATCTTCCATTTCCTCCAGGTTCAGGTTCTCTCCAGGCGCGAGGCCTACTCCCCAGGTGTCAGGGGGCGGGCTGAGCGCCCGACCCTTCGCGCGCACGTAAGCGCACCCAGGCAAAGACAAGATTATAGCCGCTCCAGGCCGGACAGGGAATCCCGCAGCCGCTCCAGGCCGGACAGGGAATCCCGCAGCCGGACCCCGAACCGGACCGGGAACCAGCCGGACCGGGAACCAGACGGACAGGCCGGGAACCTGACTGCCTGCTCAGGTGTCATAGCTACCGCAGGGCCGCGAGGGAGGCGATGATGGCTGCGAGGGAGGCAACGGACACAGTGAACGTCACGGACGGGACCGAGAGCCACGAGGTGGGTACCAGTGCGCTGGAAAGCCTGGTCCGCTCCTATCACGGCCAGCTGGTTGGACTGGCATACGTGCTGACAGGTAGCTCATCCGACGCCGAAGATCTGGTCTCTCAGGCATACCTGAGCGCCTGGCCTGCGCTCGCTTCCGGTGCGGTCATCTCCCCTCTGCCGTACCTGAAGGCGGCCGTGGTGAATCGCGCGAGCAACTGGCGCCGCCACCGCTTCCACGAGCGCATGGAGGCGATGAGAGCGGCCTCGGAACCTGAGCCCCTGATCGAGCAGCCGCCCTCCCTGGAGGAGAGAGACCTGCTCTGGCCGGCAGTGTTGCGCCTTCCCATGCCCCAGCGCCAAGTGGTGGTGCTCCGCTACCTGGAAGGCTACTCCGAGCGGGAATGCGCCACGGTGCTCGGAATCCCGGTCGGAACCGTGAAATCGCGAGGGGCACGGGCTCTCCGTTCTCTCCACGAAGCGCTCAGCGAGAGCGAGCGGCCCTAGAGATGCAACAGATCAGGCCAAGTCACGGGAACGGGCTGGAACGCTCCTATGAGCTCCCGATCACGATCCATCATCGAGCACGGAAGGCAGGACAGCAGCTATGAGACGACGCCACTACAAGGACTCCCGGGAGGCGGACGAAGCCTCGGTGGGAAGAGTTCAGGAGGATCTGGCCTACATCTTAAGCAAGCGCGCTGCTTCGGTACAGACCGACACGACCCTGGAAGAGCGCATGGTGGCTCGCGTCATGGGAGCTGCCCGCTCCGGCAACCGTACTGCCCTACATGGAAGCACCCGCCGTAAGGATGATGCTGCCCGCCTCTCAGGACTGCTTTCCCACCACCGGCGTCAACATACTCGCGACGACGGGCAGGCCGCCCATCCGGGCGGGGGCAGCCGCGCAGGCACGAGGCGGCGCCACTACGTGCCACTCGCCAGCGCTGCCGCTCTCCTGCTCGTGCTCCTGGCGATCGGCCTCGTACTCGCCCCGATCGGTGGCCGCCATCACACGCGCCGCCCGTCCACAGTCCAGCCTGCCAAGAAGCCCGCCATCGGCCTGCCGGCACCGGTTGCCCCGACCTCTTTCTCGGCTGCCGGCTGCCGGCAGCGGCTGGGTACGACCATCACCCAGTCTATGAACGGCGATCTCTCCTTCTGCACGCAAGTGGGTGACATCTCCCCCGGCCAGTACCACATCGTGGTTGACCAGCTGCTGCTCACCGGTAAGGGGGGTGTAGCGAAGCCAGGCGCGACGCCTGGCACAGGACCGGCGGTGGAGCTCACCGTCGCACCGGCATCCGGACCGCCGGGGACAACCGTCACGGTGACCGGTAGGCTGCCGGCATCCGGACCGCCGGGGACACTGGTAGCTTCGCCCCTCGGCATGGCAGGGAATAAGCCCGGCCATGCGGACATGTGCTGGGATGGCTGCCGCGACGGCCTCCAATACCAAGGAGTCGCTCTGACATGGACCTCTCCTACAACGTTCCAGGGCAGGCTCGTGATCCCTGGGGCCGCCTGGATCGAGCGCCACCCGGATCGGGTCGCGCCCCTTCGCTCGGGCACCTACCCCATCGGGGTCCAGTGCCTGACGAACGTTCCAGGATGCGCGGGTGGGGGGACGGAAGGTTCGGCCGCGTTCCAGCTACTGGTTCCTGCGACGGTAAAGCACGCCTGTCTGGTGGCAGGCTCGTGCGCCGGGCTGTCTGCGACCCCGGACACAGCAGCACCCGGAGACGTGGTGAAGGTGACCGGCTTCGCACCCCTCGTCTCGGTAATCGGCTCGAACGGGCCCTTCGTCTTCCAGTCCGAACTGGAGAGAGGTCCTTCGAGCAGCACCCAGCTACGCTTCGCCACGCCGAACATGACAGGTGCCGTGAACCTCTACATCGGCTCAGCACCACTTGCTGTCATAGCTCCGGTCAGCCTCGCCAACCTCCCGAGCACCAAGCCACTGGCAGAGAGCACCGATGGCCTGAGCCCCGTGACGGCGAACCCGGCCAATACCTCGGTCATGGCATGGTGCAGCACCAACGGGATCACGGTCACCGGTCCCGGTTACCATCTCGTGTTCCCCACCAGCTCAGTGCGATCTGCCATCAGCCAGACGGGGCTGTCGGAGGCCGACCCATCTGCCCCATCGAGCTGTGCCGGCGTGGGTGTGATGGGGAATGCCGGCCAAGGTGCTGGTGGCGTGGGTGGCGCCCTGCCCGTAGTGGCAGCCGCCTTCTCCGTCTTTCCCGCAGACCAGAATCCGATGGTCGCGCTGGTGGCCCTTGCCACCCTGAACGGAGGCAAGACCTGGTCCCCGATCCCCGTCCCGCACGGCGCCAGCGCGGACTCATTCAGCAGCTTCGCCTACAGTCACGGGCGCCTGGAGGCGCTATTCGCTCAGAGCTCACCCAGTTCCGGTGGCGGGAACGGGATAAGCGGCCAGGTGCCGCTGGTGGAGGAAGCAAGCGCCAGCGGTACCACCTGGCAAGCCGGCAGCTTCTCCTGCCCGGCCACGGGCCCGTGCATTCGCTTCGGGGCGTACCGGCCAGGAAACTGCGCTATGAACGGGAGCTTCCAGTCAATCGTGCGCAGCTACGACGGCGGCAGGGAATGGAGCTACCCGAGCACCCCACCCGGATCATCAGGTGCCGGCCCGAGCGCTGTCCAGGCTTGCGCTCCCGCGACCTTGGCAGCGGTGTCTCCCGGCACGGAGCTCCTCGTCGCCTCGGGTTCCCCGTACCTGGTGGACGCGAGCACCGACAGCGGATCCACCTGGCAAGTGCTTGGCATACCGCCGATCCCGGGCCTTTCCCCGGATAAGACCTTCCTACCGGGCAACGGCGGCCTCATGTTATTGCCAGACGGTTCCCTGCTTGCCTGGGAGCAGGGAAGCCCCGGTGGCCCACTGTGGGAGCTGCTAACTCCCCATGCCGATCGCTGGTGCGCTCTCACGAGCCTGATGAGAAGAGCTGATCGAGCAGCGACGCAAGGGCCGCTGAGATCGTCACCGGTCGTCATCGGCCCCAACCTGTGGTGGCAGGCAAGTAGCGCGAGCGGGGCCCTACTAACTACCGGGCACGTGCCGCTCGCCTCCATACGCTGCTGAGCATCCACTGCCTCCCACGTCATTCCGCCTGGAGCGGCAGTGCTCAGTGCCGAGGCTCGCGCATCCTGCTCCCCGGGCGGGCACCAATCCCTCGGGGATCCGCGCCTGCTTCGCCAAGCAGCTCCTCCTCTTCCGAGCTGAGGCCCCCACGCTTAGCGATCAGATCGGGGCGCCTTAGAAGTGTGCGCGACAGCGCTTGGACCCTCCGCCACCTAGCCACCTTCCCATGGTCGCCGGAGCGCAGTACCTCTGGCACGGACCAGCCCCGGAAGACCGCTGGACGCGTGTACTGGGGATACTCGAGCAGGTGATCCCCAAAACTCTCCTCCACGACCGAGCCGGCATTGCCAAGAATCCCCGGCAACAGGCGAGATACTGCCTCTATCACCACGAGAGCGGCGAGCTCTCCACCGGAGAGAATGTAATCGCCGATCGATATCTCGCCGTCGACCAGATGGTCTGCTATACGCTGGTCGACACCCTCGTAGCGCCCGCACAGCAAGGAGAACCCGGGCACCGAATCGCTCCTGTCGATGCCGTGCTCGGGCGCCTGCTCCCCCGGAACGCCTCCGCCTGAGCTCTGGTCGGGCAACCCTATATATAGATCATGGCCCGATGCGAGCTTCTCGACGAGATCCTGGTCGAGTGGGACCCCGCTCGGCGCCAGGAGGTAAAGGGGGCGCACAGGACACACTCGCTCCACGACGTTGAACACTGGCTCCGGGGCGAGTACCATGCCCGGGCCGCCGCCGAACGGCATATCGTCAACCGAGCGACGAGGGTCGCCTGCCCCGGAGCGGAGGTCGTGCACACGCAGATCGATCCTGCCATCTGCACACGCCCTACCGAGCAGGCTCTCGGAGCAGTAGCTGCGGACAAGCTCGGGGAAGATGGTGAGAACCTCCACACGCAGCAGTGTGCCGCTTGTCTCTTGGCGCGGCGGTTGCACTGAGCTCATCCTCACAGACCACCTTCCAGAAGACCTTCGGGGATCTCGACCGTTATGACGCCTGGAGCTCCGGGAGATCCAGTGGCATAGGATACAACGAAGTGGAGCGGTATCAGGATCCCGCTCTCCAGCACCAGTAAGTCGCTCGCCGGGTTTGCCTCCAGCGCTACCACCTTGCCGAGCACCCGGCCTGGGCCTTGGCTCACTGCTTCAGGAGAGCTCACTGCTTCAGAGGGACTGGTAGCTGCTGCAGGTGCGGGCTGCTGCGATATAACGGTGGAGCCCACCAGATCATGCACCCATAGGGACTCCGGATCGACGATGGCTGGGGCCATGAGGGTCGCTCCACGAAGCGCCTCTGCGTCTTCGCGGCTGTCGATGCCCGCGAAGCGCACTATCCACCTTTCGCCCTGGCTCGTCTCCCCCTGACGGCGAGACGAGACCACCTCCAGGCCCGGTGCCTCTGTGCCCGGTGCCTCTGTGCCGGGTGGGGCTGGGCCGCGTGGGGCCGGGCCGGGTGGGGCTGGGCCGGGTGGGGCTGGGATGGCGCTATCGGCTCTTCTACCGCGGGGCTGCGGCCGGGAGCCGCCCAGCGGGAGCCTCTGGCCACCCAACCGCAGGCGGGAGCCCGGCGCCAGGCGTTCCAACCTGTTCGTCACGAGCGACACCACGACCTCGCCCCTGATGCCATGAGGCCGGGCTATGAACCCCACCTCCAGCAAGGGGCGCTCAGCCTTCACGGCTTCGCGGCCAGCCATCTTCACCACCTCGCTCCGGGGGAGAGACTCGAACTCTCAACCTAGCGGTTAACAGCCGCTTGCTCTGCCAGTTGAGCTACCCCGGAAGGACCGGTCAGCATCTTAGAACACCTTGCCACCAGCGCACGTTAGCAGCGTGGAGCGCATGTGGCGCCAGACCGTGCACGGCTGCACATCTCAGGCTATGAATGACAGGGTGAAACTTCGCTACGGCCTGGCTGCCGGTTTCGCCGTCGGCTACTACCTGGGGACGAAGGCCGGGCGGGAGCGCTACCGGCAGCTCCGGCGCGTGGGCGTCGGCGCGCTCAGGTCGCCACCAGCAGACCTGGCCGCGGCAAAAGCCCGCGCTGCTCTGGATCTCGGGGTGGAGCGGCTTCGCGACTTGGTAGAGGCCCGCATCGATCAGCTCAGCTGAAGTCTTCCAGGTACTCGCGAAGGGCCTGGGCCTGCTGGGGATGGCGTAGCTTGGCCAGGGTCTTCGCCTCTATCTGGCGCACGCGCTCACGGGTTATGTCGAATGTCCGACCGACCTCCTCCAGGGTGCGTATCCGCCCGTCATCCAGACCGAAGCGCATCTTCACGATGTCCTGCTCGCGCTGGGGCAGGCCAGACAGTGCTCGCTTCACAGCCTGGTTCAGCATCACCCTCGTGGCTGCATCGACCGGGACGACAGCAGCCTGGTCCTCGATCACGTCTGACAGGCTGAAGTCCTCGTCATCGCCCACAGGCTGCTCCAGCGATATGGTCTCCTGATTCAGCCGCTGTATCTCCAGCACTCGCTCTACAGGGAACTCAGCCCTGTGCGCTATCTCCTCCAGGGTAGGTTCGCGGCCGAGCTCCTGGAGGAGCTGGCGCTGAGCCCTCAGGACTTTGTTGATCGTTTCGACCATGTGCACCGGTATCCGGATGGTACGGGCCTGATCGGCTATCGCGCGAGTGATGGCCTGGCGGATCCACCACGTGGCGTACGTAGAGAACTTGAATCCCCGGGTGTAGTCGAACTTCTCGACTGCTCTCATGAGGCCGATGTTCCCTTCCTGGATGAGATCAAGGAAGGCCATTCCTCTGTTACGATATCGCTTAGCGATTGATACTACCAGGCGGAGGTTGGCCTCGATCAGTAGATCCTTGGCCTCCTGCCCCCTCTGTATCGCCATCTGCAGCTTCCGGCGCTCGTCGTGAGTCAGGGCCACGGCACCCTCTGCCATGCGTTGGGTTGCCGCTATCCCCTCAGCCACCCTCCTCCCCGCCTCACGTTCACCTGCCGCGTCGAGCAGAGGAACTCTACCGATCTCTCTGAGGTAGGCGTGCACGGGATCACCGAGAGCGTTCTGATCGCCTGCCAAGCCAGCTCTGGTATGGCGCTGCTGCTTGCGAGCAGCGCCTGGGGGAGGCGAAGGCCCTCCGATCTGATACGAATCGTCCACCGTCTCGCCTGGCCTGCCCTCGATGGTCGGCCCTTTATGCGTGGCCCGCCTGGCAGCCCTGGCCGACCTCGCAGATCGGAGAGGGGACACGGTTCCATCGGCCATGGCCGGCCGTTCAGCGAGAACGATAGGGTCCGTCGAATCCGTCTGGTCCCTCACGTCCACCTCACAGGTCAGAGACTCAGATCCGGATTCAAATGCAGATTCAGATCCGGGCTCGCATCCTGCTCCGTACTCAGAGCCTGATCCGTACTCAGATCCGGGCTCGGATCCCACCTTGGAGACCACCTCATCAGGCGAAGCCAGGAAGGCAGACACCGCATCCGATGGCGGGGGCGGCTCCAGGAGCTGCACCCAGCGTCTTTCCGGCTCCGGCGCACTTCGGGTCGCCAGCAGATCCTCTGGCTCCACGACGACCACCAGCCCAGCCAGGTGCACCCTGTCCACCAGAGCCTCTATAAGACCCGGGCTGAGCTCTGCCTCGCCCAACAGCCCGACCAGGTCGTCCTGGGTTACATAACCGGCCCCGCTCCGGCGCCTGAGCAAATCGGCCAGGCCCTGCGATAATGCATCTCCACCCGCATCGGAGCTCAACTCGTCCACAGGCGTGCCATCCCCTCCTCGTCTCTCGGAGCGCCCAAGCGCTGCCCTAGCCAGGCTAGCAACTCCCCTAGCGCCGCAGCCGTTGCCTGGTCGCCTGCATGCTCGGCCTCGCCTGCGGAGTGGCGTACCACATCGAGCGCTCGCCGAACCTGGGCTATCTCGGCAACCAGCGCGGAGAAGTCGGCGTCGCCTCCTGCTGCGCCACCAGACAGCACCCTAGCCGGGTCTGCTCTGGAGGCCAGCCGGGTCAGCTCGCCCTGGGCTCGCTCGGCAACCAGGCGAGCCGCCACATCGAGCCCACCCTCGGCGGTCTCCTCGACCGCGCAGCGTTCGAGGAACTGGCGGACCTCCGGTGATGCGCCGTCCATGGCGGCATGAAGCTCAGCATGCCCTGCCAGCACCTGGAATGCCTCACGGTGAAGGGGGTTCTCGAAGAGGAACTCCTCCAGGTAGCCGGCGATGTCGCCTGGACGCTGAACTGCCAGACGAAGAGCTTCGCGCTCGACCCGGTCAACTGGGCCCGCGGCAACGACCTTGCGAGCCGGGCCGCTGCCTGCTTGGTCGGGTCTCCCGGGGCCGCTGCCTGCTCGGTCGGGACTGCTGCCGTAGGGCGGGGAACCGGCGGCAGCGCCTGGAGCCGAGCCACGGGGGGCGGTGCTGGAGCCCTCCTGCTGCGGAGAGCCAGCGCCGCTCGCGCGGATGGCATCGCCGGGGCGGGAGGCATTGCCGGGGCGGGTTGGGTCGCCTGGGCGGGTTGGGTCGCTCACGCGGGTGGCACTGCCGCCGCGGGTGGCACGGCTTCGGAGCGAATCTAGCTGCCCACGTAGCCTCTCGGGAGAGAGGCGGCACCTATCGGCGATCGCCATGCAGTATTCGTCACGCAGCAGCGAGTCCGGGTGCTCTGCCACCACCTGTAGAGCGTTCTCTGCCACGGCCACGCGCCTGTCGATCTCGGTCAGATCCCCACGCCGGGCGGCTGCATCGAGCAGCCTTCCTACCCGGAAGGCAAGCAGTGGGCGCGCACGTGACACCAGATGCACGAGCTGAGCCGGGTCCTCCAGCGCGAGGTCAGCGGGATCCTTGCCTTCCGGCAGGGCCACCACGCGGATATCCATGCCGTGCTGCCTTTCCCAGACGTAGTACTGCTCTACAGCACGCTGCCCGGCAGCATCCGCATCATATGCGAGGACGAGCATTCTGGCGTATCGCGCCAGCAAGGCCACATGCTCCTCGGTGAGAGCCGTCCCGCATGTCGCCACAGCATTCGGCAAGCCCGCGCGATGGAACCCTATCACGTCCATATATCCCTCACAGACTATTATCTGAGAGGTACTCGCTGCTTCTGCCTTTGCCCAGTTCAGTCCATACAGGACACGGCGCTTGGAGTAGATGGGACTTTCAGAGGAGTTCTTGTACTTCGGCTCAGCTCGCTCCGGCCGCTCATCTGCCGTGGGAGCACCCGGGCCCGCGGAGCCGTCTCGCAGGGACGGGAGGATCCTTCCGGCTAGGGCAATCGGCCTCCCTGCGGGATCGAAGATCGGGAATATTATCCGAGCCCGAAAAGCGTCCTGCTGGCGGCCGCGACGATTAACGAACCCCAGGCCCACCTCGGTGAGAAGCCGGTCGGACCAGCGCATCTCGCAAGCCAGGGCATCCCAGGCCTCCGGTGCCCAACCTATCTGGAACTGATCTATATCCTCGGCACGTAGCCCTCGCCCCTCTAAGTATGAGCGGGCCTCGTCCCTCCCGGCCAGGGAAGATGCGCCATCGCCACTGCTACCGGGTCGCAGAGCCCCAGGGCGGTCGTGCGTCATGAGCATGTGGTACCAGGATGCTGCCCGGGCCATGGCCTCATAGAGCTCGCGGCGGCGAGACGTCAGCCCACCCGCTCCCCGCTCCTCGCCCGTGCGCCTGATGGCAATGCTCGCCCGGTCAGCCAGCCTCTCGACCGCATCGGCGAAATCGAGCTGCTCGGTCTGCCTTACGAAGGTGATGGCATCCCCAGACGCATGGCAGCCGAAGCAGTAGTAGAGGCCTTCCTCCGCGTTGACACTGAATGACGGCGTGCTCTCGGCATGGAAGGGGCACAGACCGACGAACCGGCGTCCCTGACGCTTCAGGGGTGTGTGCTCGCTCACCAGGGCCACCAGGTCCGTGGCATCCCGCACCCGGGCAATGTCCTCGTCGGGAATGGCCATGCTCCCGAACGTACCAAGCACTCGGACCCGCTCGCTCGGTCCCGAGAGGAATCAGGCAGCTCCGACCAAGGCTCGTAACCGTTCGACTGCCCTGAACGGCTAGCGGGCCGCTGCGCCGGGCATCACGAGGCCGACATCACGGCCTGCGCTGCCGCGAGCCTGGCTATAGGCACCCGGAAGGGTGAGCAGCTGACATAGTCCACTCCGGCTTCGGCGAAGACAGCGATCGAGTCCGGGTCGCCACCGTGCTCCCCGCAGACGCCGATCTTCAAGCTCGGTCGAGCAGCCCGCCCGCGTGCCACCGCCATCCTCACGAGCTCGCCGACACCGTCAGCATCGACCGTCTGGAATGGATTCCTCTCCAAGAGCCCGAGGGACAGGTAGGTGGACATCATCCGTCCTTCGACATCGTCCCTGCTGAAGCCAAAGGTCATCTGGGTCAAGTCGTTCGTCCCGAAGGAGAAGAAGTCCGCCTCCAGCGCTATCTCTCCGGCGAGCAGCGCTGCACGTGGGGTCTCGATCATGGTGCCGATCAGGACCTCTACCATCCCGGCACGGTCCCGGACGGAGACCTGCACTGACCCTCGGGAGCTGGCCTTCGCCGGGCTGGCCTTCGCAGGGCTGGATTTCGCCGGGCTGGATTTCGCCGGGCTGGATTTACGGGAGGTCGCGTTCGCTGGGCTGGCCTTCGCTGGGCTGGCCTTCGCTGGACCGGATTTACGGGAGGTCGCGCTCGCTGGGCCGGACTTGCCCGCAGTCGCTTTGCCCGCGCCGGTCCCGCTCCCGGCGCGTTCCTCCAGAACCTGGCGAACCTCTTCCTCTACCCAGGAGCGGGCCAGAGCGAGCTCCGGCCTGCTCACGGTTAGCGGGATCATGACCTCGACTATGGGGCTACCGCCGGCCGCGAGTCGCTGCAGTGCCGCTTCGAGCAGGGCGCGCACCTGCATTGCGTACAGCCTTGGCTTCAGCACCCCCAGCCGGACCCCGCGAGTACCGAGCATGGGATTTACCTCACGCCAGGATCTCGCAGCCTTATAAAGCTCCTCCTCCTCGCCGGTCAGACCCACCGTCGCCTCCCGTATAGCCAACGCCTCGACATCTGGAAGGAACTCGTGAAGTGGCGGGTCCCGC
>DAHXND010000214.1 GCA_027366675.1 Acidimicrobiales bacterium | reverse complement strand
GGCCCGCCTGTGGAAGCTGCCGCCGGCGGGACCGCCGGCGTTGATCCGCCCGGACCAGAGGTCGACTGAGGTCCCGCTGGAGCACCCTGCACCTCCCCGCTCGCAACCTGACCGGGACCTGCATGACCGGAACCTGCCTGAGCAGGACCTGCCTGGGTCGGCCCTGCATGGACACGAGCGGCCGCCTCGCCCTGGGGCAGCCTGCTGCGAGTCGTGGACCTGCCGTCACGCACGACCGGCCTTGCACCTGCGCCAGATTGACCGTGCGGACCACCCGAATCCGAGCCGCCACGGTGCTGGGCAGCGGGGGGCTCCACCACCTGGCTGGCCGGCTGGCTCCTTATCAGACGATGAGCGGGTGGAGCCTCACCCCCCGCCGGAGCAGTAGGTTGCAGGCTCGCTGCCCGTGATCTCCCGGATCCCTCTGGCTCCCCGCCGTGCTCAGAAGGGACGGAATCCGAGATGCCCGGCCCAGACCTGGTCAGATCGGGGGAGCCCGCCAGAGCCCCGGGCTCGCCACCGGAAAGGGCGTAGCTGTCGCTGCCATCTCCCGGCTCATGCCCCGGAGCCAGATCGCCAGCCTCAGCTGCGGCCCGACCAGCGGCCCGCTCTGCGGTAGCTGGCGCCCTGCCACTGGGCTTCCCGGCGGAGGGCGAGACAGCCTTCCGGGCCGGTGAGGCTGCAGCCTCACCGTCGGCACCGGCCTTCCCGCCTGATGCCTTGGCTGCCTTGGAAGTCGGGGATCTGGGCTTCGGGCTGGACGAAGGCTCTGGCTGGACAGGCCGGCGCAAGCCTTCGCGATCGGCCTTCCGCCTCACGCGATCTGCCTGGGCGTCCTCGACGCTGGAAGAGTGGCTCTTCACCCCGATTCCGAGCGACAGGCAGAGATCCAGCGCCTCCTGGTTCGTGAGGCCGAGCTCCTTCGCCAGCTCGTAGACGCGAATCTTCCTCGCCATCAGGACAGCACTCCTCTCGCTTGCCCGACCATCTCACCGGGATCTCGCTCACCGGGATCTCGCCCACCCTGTGGCATAGACGGTCCATCAGCGCCACCCGCCACTTCGAGCAACGATCCATCGGCGCTGTCCTCGCCGCCGAGAAGCAACGGCAGGGATGCGACCGCTGCAGGCGACACCGGTGCCCTGAGCGCCCGCGAGAGCACCTCGCGCCTCATCGCCCGCGAGACGCACTCCCTGGAAGCTCCATGGATCCATGCACCGCGACCAGCCAGGCTCCTGCCCGTGACAAGACCTCCATCTGGGGTGCGGACGATCCGGACAAGCGAGCCCTGGGCCGCTCTCAGGCGGCAACCCACGCAGGTTCTCTCAGGGAACCGGTGCTGGCTTCCCTCACCTCCCAGTGCCCGGATCCCATCCGGCAAGGGTGCAGAGCCTGAGATCTCGACATGTGCGCGTTCCGGCGGGCTGTCCACGTTGGATACCTCACGAACGCCCTTCGGCAGGTGCGCCCTCGGGGATCGCCTCATCATCACTTACCGGGCCGGCCGGACTGTCCGGGCTCACCGGACTTATCGGGCCTTCCGGGCTGTCTGGGCTTACCGGACTGTCCGGGCTCACCGGGCTGTCGGGGCCTTCCGGCGAGCCGGAGCCAGAACTACCGGCACCGCTGCCCCCGCCCTCTCCCATCTGGCGCTCCCAGTCGGCCACAGAGATGGCATCCCCGCCCTCTGCAGGCTGCCAGAGCATCTCGCCGGCCTCGCTCTCCACCCACTCGCCTTCTGCCCAATCCTGCCCGGCGGCACCCGCTGCCTCGTCGGCCAGCTGGGTCTCGCTCTTCACGTCTATCCGCCATCCCGTGAGCCGCGCAGCCAGGCGGGCGTTCTGCCCCTCCTTGCCGATCGCGAGAGACAGCTGGTAATCGCCAACGATCGCGACGGCCAGCCCTGCTTCCTCGTCGAGCCGCACCTCACGTACCTTCGCCGGTTGCAGGGCACGCACGACGAACTCGGCTGGATCCTCCACGAATGGCACTATGTCGATCTTCTCGCCGCGAAGCTCGTTCATCACCATTCTCACCCGACCACCGCGCGGCCCCACACACGCTCCTACGGGATCCACGTTCGGGTCGTTCGACGCCACAGCCATCTTCGTTCGATGACCCGGCTCCCGGCTCGCTGCCTTTATCTCCACCACGCCGCTGGCGAGCTCCGGAACCTCCAGCTCGAACAGGCGCTTCACGAGGCCCGGGTGGCTGCGGCTGACCACGATCTGGGGGCCCTTGCTGGTCTTGCGAACCTCTACTATGTAAGCCTTCACACGGCTGCCATGCTCGTAGCGCTCGTAGGGAACCTGCTCGGCCTGGGGCAGCAGGGCCTCGACCCTCCCGAGGTCGAGCAGCGTGTAGCGGTTGTCACTCTGCTGGACGATCCCTGTGACTATGTCTCCCTCACGCCCCGCGTACTCCTCGTACTTCACGTCCCGCTCTGCTTCCCTGATGCGCTGGAGCATGACCTGCTTCGCCGCCTGGGCGGCGATACGCCCGAAGTCCTTCGGGGTGTCGTCCCACTCGCGCACGACGTTCCCGTCCTCGTCGAGCTCCTGCCCGTAGACGTGGATCTCCCCGGAGTCCGGATCTATCGTAACGAAAGCGTCCTCCGCCGCGCTGGGCAGGCGCTTGTACGCGGCTACCAGAGCGTTCGCGAGGGCATCGAGCAACGTGTCCACAGAGACGCCCTTGTCCCTGGCGATCTGGGACAGAGCATCGAAGAGCTCGAAGTTCGTTCCGCTCATGCTCCCTGCCCCCAGCGAAACACAGTCCTCGCCCTCTCCACCTCGCCATAAGCGAAACGCCTGGAGGGAGACGGCCCTGATGGAGCATGCACCTTCGACGAGGAGCCCAGCCCGTCAGCACGAGCGCGACGGCGAGGCTGGGAGCTGCGAGACCCATCGTGGACCTTCCGACCCTCGCCCGGGGCATCCCCGATGACCTCGACCTCGAAGCCGGATTCATCGGCGGATCTGAGTATGCCATGCACACGCCGGTCCCCCTCGCTCCCCGGATTCGTGCGCACTACCACCTCGCAACCCAGGCTCGCGCGGAAGTGCTCTGGCCGTCGCAGGGGGCGCTCCAGGCCCGGGCTCCCCACCTCCAGGGTGTAGTGGCTGCCGGGCAGCCAGCCCCTCTCCAGAGGATCCTCCTCATCGAGAGCGGCAGATACCCTGCGGGCAGCCTCGGCAACCGTATCCAGGTCTAACCCGCCGGGCTGGTCAACGAAGACGCGGAGCACGCCTGCCGACCAGGTGCAGTCGTAGAGCACAGCCGGCTGCAGCGCGCGCTCAACCACGGCACAGAGCTGACCCGGCACCTCCACGGTCCACCTCCTCCGGCTGCATAGAATCTTTCCTCTCCTCCACAAACGAAAAGCGTGGGCACTCCGCCCACGCCTACCCGCCGCATAACACGCGTGCAAGTGGCAGTATAGCATCCGCTGCGGTCTCCAGAGCCTATAAAAGCGGCCCGAACCGTCCTCCCGGGCTTAGAGGTATCATCGGCCCATCGCCAATACACCCACCACCGTGCTGACCCCTCCAGAGGACGACTTCCCTCGCTGGTACCAGGAGGTCGTGGCCAAGGCCGAGCTGGCCGAGAACGGCCCGGTGCGGGGCACGATGGTAATCCGCCCCTATGGATACGCCATCTGGGAGCTCGTCCAGGCCGACATCGACCGGCGGATAAAAGAGCTCGGCGTCCAGAACGCCTACTTCCCGCTCCTCGTCCCTGAGCACTACCTGAGACGGGAGGCCGAGCACGTCGAGGGCTTCAGCCCCGAGCTCGCCGTCGTTACCCATGCCGGGGGCAGGGAGCTCGAGGAACCAGCCGTCATCCGCCCGACGAGCGAGACGATCATCAACGCTTCCTTCGCCAGATGGATACACAGCTACCGCGATCTGCCTCTTCTGGTGAACCAATGGGCGAACGTCGTGCGCTGGGAGCTGCGACCCAGGCTTTTCCTGAGGACCACCGAGTTCCTCTGGCAGGAGGGGCACACAGCTCACGCGAGCGAGCAGGCTGCACGGAGCTTCGCGCTGGAGGTGCTGGAGCAGGTCTACGTGTCCTTCATGCGGGAGCTCCTGGCGATACCGGTGCTGGCCGGCCAGAAGACTGCCGGCGAGCGATTCGCCGGGGCAACGGCGACGTGGACTTGCGAGGCCATGATGGGCGATGGCAAGGCCCTGCAGATGGGGACCAGCCACGAGCTCGGCCAGAACTTCTCGCGGGCTTTCGGCATCACATACCTGGACCAGAGCGGGAGCGAGCGGTATGCGTGGCAGACGTCCTGGGGCGTATCCACGCGGCTGATGGGAGCCCTCGTCATGGCCCACGGCGACCGCTCGGGGCTTCGCCTACCACCGAAGGTGGCTCCCATCCAGGTAGCGGTGGTGGCAGTGCGCGAAGCGCCCGGCGTCGCGGAAGCTGTCGATTCTCTGGTGAGGTCCTTGAAGGGCAGGGGCATAAGAGCCGTGGCAGATCTCTCGCTGGAGACTTCGTTCGGCAGGCGGGTCGTGAACTGGGAGATCAAGGGGGTCCCGGTGCGCCTGGACCTCGGTCCCCGCGACATCGCAGCCGGCCAGGTGATCATGGTGCGACGGGACACCGGCGAGAAGATGCCTGTAGCGATCACCGAGCTACCGAATCGGGTAGAGATAGCTCTTGGCCAGATCGGTGATCAGATGAGATCCATGGCAGCGGCGCGGATGAGGGACCGCACGGAGACCACATCCAGCCTGGACGATGCCATAGAGGCAGCGAGCACTGGCTTCGCCAGCTTCGAGGCGGGGCTCCTCGGAGCTGATGAAGCGGGAAGCGGGACGGGCCGTGGCGAGGCGAAGCTGAATGCCGCCGGTGTGACCGTGCGGCTCCTGCAGCAGCCAGACGGCGCACTCCCCGAGCCCGGCGACAAGCTGGAGGACCTCATCGCGATAGCGGCACGGGCCTACTGATATCCACGGGCCTACTGGGATCCGCGGGCCTACTGGGATCCACGGGCCTACTGGGATCCACGGCCGGTAGGCGCACGAGCGTGCCTACTCGCTTCCGGCAGTAACGTTCTCGCCGCAAGCCGGCTGGAAGGGAAAGCGCTCAGGGCTCAGCCAACCGCCGGCGGATACCGGCCACCCGGGCCTCGCTCGCGTTCGCATCCGCCCCCTGGATCTTCAGGAGCTCCAACCTGTCCGCCTCGGCCTCGGCCTCGGCTGAGCGGTCCGCGGCAGCCAGCCGGGCCTCTACGCCCTCGGCTACCAGGCGCTCGGCCTCGGCAACCAGCTCGGCAACCATATCCTCCTCCTTCACGACACGGACGATCTTGCCCTTTATGAAGAGATGACCCTTGTGGCGACCGGCCGCGATGCCGATGTCGGCCTCCCGCGCCTCTCCAGGGCCATTGACCACGCATCCCATGACGGCAACCTGGATCGGGAGGTGACGGGACTCGAGCGCCTCCTGAGCCTCGGCGGCTACCTTTATCACGTCTATGTCCGCCCGGCCACAAGACGGGCAGGCGATCAGATCGAGGCCCTTGCGCTCCCTGAGGCCCATGGCCTCGAGTAGCTGGCGCCCCGCGCGGGCCTCT
>DAHXND010000207.1 GCA_027366675.1 Acidimicrobiales bacterium | reverse complement strand
GCGGGCCAGACCCGCGCGGACCTAGCCATCGTGCCCGTGGGCAGCGGTGGCCAGATCACGCTCTCCGCCGGTGCAGGCAGCACGGCCGTGATCGTCGACGTGGTGGGCTGGATGGTGCCCGCTTCGGGGTAGCTGCTGGTGCCGTGGGTGCCGACCGCGGCCGGGTTCGAAGTCCGATGCCCGGACGGCGGCCTCGATAGTGATGGCGCCGCAGCCGGTGGAAGCTGGCTCTCGCACGGGGTTGGCGGTACGATGCGGAGCGTGGCGGCGCACTTCGTACCTCGATCGCCCCTGGGCAAGCGCCTGGTCGAGCACCGGAACGCGATCATCGAAGCAGCTGCCCGGCGGCATGCCTCCAACGTCCGCGTCTTCGGGAGCGTGGCGCGGGGTGAGGATCGCTCCGGGAGCGATGTCGATCTGCTCGTTGACGTCGACGAGCAGGCGACGCCCTTCGACCTCCTCGACCTCGGATGCGACCTCGAGGACGAGCTCGGTGTCCACGTCGACGTCGGTGCGCCATCGTCGCTTCGCCCGTTCCTCCGCGACGAGGTCCTGGCCGAAGCACTCCCCCTATGACTCGGCGGGACGCGGCCTGGCTGGCCGACATTGCCGATGCCATCACCGCCGTCGAGCGCTACCTGGAAGCAGGCGTTCTCGCCGAAGGGGTCGTCTACGACGCATGCCGCGCCCGACTCATCGAGATCGGCGAGGCCGTTAAGCATCTCGACCCTGTCCTGCTCCAGTCGGTACCCGATATCCGATGGCGGGCAATCGCCAGGATGCGCGACCAACTGGCCCACCACTACTTCGACACCGACCACGCCATCGTCACCCAAGCTGTGACCGAAGAGCTCCCACGCGTGCGCGATGCGGTCACGGTCCTTCTGCAGCGGATCGACGAGACACCGCCGGAGGCACCGAGCTGACAGATCACCAGAGAACCGCCTCAGGGAGTGACGGTCTTCGCGCGAGCTACGCATTCGGCGATCCGGGTGCTCGGCGCCGATGCCCGCTCCGGCTTGTTGGGCGTTCGCCGATACCCGCCAGGGTAGCGCTCACAGGCAGGGCCCTGACCAGCGGTTTTGCGCGCTCGGAGGGATTCGAGCTCCGGGCGTTCTGAGCCGTAGCTCGGCTCGGCGTGTCGATGGACATGGATGCAACTCTGTGATCTGCGCTGATGCTCGCAGATACACCACTTGCATTCTCTCCCTGGCCGACCACATTTCCACTTGCACGCCCCTGGTTCTCCTGCTACTTTCGATCTACAGGTCGAGCAGCGCTCGAAACGTGGGGAGATATCGTATTTGCACACGAGAGCCTGCTCAAAGTGCTGGGGTGTAAAGGGGGAGGTTGAGATGGCCGTATCTCGAACATGCGGTAAAGCCACACACACACACACCGGGAGCCGCTTCTAAGAGGCTCCCGCGTTCAGGTGGCTTCCTCGTAGGGATAGCTACAGCTCTTTGTGTCTCTTCTCTTTCGATGATCCTCCCTGCATCCCTCTCGCACCAGCGCTTTTCCCATAGAGGCCGCGGCGTCTCCAGCCTTGCCTCGTTCAGCTACCCGGCTCCAGGCGACATAGCCACCTTTGCAGGAGATGGGACCCCGTGCTCCAGCCCGCCATCTTGTGGAGACGGAGGTCTCGCACTAAATGCAGAGCTGAACGGTCCCGCTGGGCTTGCCATAGGACGCGGTGGGTCTTTGTACATAGCGGACTGGGCCGATGACGAGGTCCGCATGATTCCAGGCTACCCCTGTGCATCTTCCTGCCCCTTCGGGCTTCCTTCTATGGTAGAAGGGGACATCTACACGATCGCCCATGCAAGGAAGGTGTTCGGGGTCGCACTCGATGCCTTAGGCAACCTCTATATTACAGACACCATTGCAGAGACCGTGGAGAGGGTGGCACGCTCAGATGGCCAGGTCTCGGTAGTAGCTGGGACAGGAGCTCTATGCTCCTCTCCCACCTCGCCCTGTGGCAACAGGGGACCCGCTACATCTGCAGAGCTTGCCAACCCCTTCGGTCTTGTCATCGGAGCCCACGGGCACATCTACATAGCAGACGACGGGAACAACCGCATCCGGGTGATGACCCCAGAGGTGGCGCTGGCCCCGGCAGAAAAGGCCCTCGGGGACGGCCCCACCGTGGCCTCCAACGCAGACATCTGCACGAACGGCGACGCTGTCGTCTGTTCGAGCGGGGACCTGAACCTCTCCTCTACGGACTTTTCCATAAAGGGCTTTGGGGCGGGGCTCTCACTCGCCCGCACCTACAACTCAACTGATGCATCTGAGAGCTCGATCTTTGGATACGGCTGGACATCTAGCTACTCGATGTCGCTTCATGTGGAGTCGAACGGGGACGTGGAGGTAGGACAGCCTGGGGGCTCTCTCGTGACCTTCACGCCAGGGAGCGCCCCCGGGACCTATACAGCCCCGCCCTACGTCTTTGCCTCACTTTCAAAGAGCCCCTCGGGCACCTTTACCTACATGGTAAGGGGCCATAGCATCTACAGCTTTTCTCCTTCAGGAAGCCTCATCTCGATCTCTGATCCAAACGGGTCTGCTACGACTCTCAGCTACAGCCCTGCCGGCAAGCTCGCCAGCCTCACCGACGCATCGGGAAGGTCCTTGAGTCTCTCCTATAACCCCTCTGGCCTTGTGTCTTCTGTGACAGATCCCATGAGGAGGACATGGGAATACTCCTACGACCCATCCGGGGATCTCGTCTTCGCCACCAACCCTGGAGGTGGCACCTGGGACTTCACCTACAGCCCGGCGCACCTTCTCCTCTCCGTGACAGATCCCATGGGAAGGACGACCAGGAATACCTACAACACGTCCGGCCAGGTCATATCCCAGGTGGACCCGGCAGGCCAGGCCACCACCTACTCCTACTCTGGGGATCCCTTCTCATCTGGTGGGGGCACC
>DAHXND010000206.1 GCA_027366675.1 Acidimicrobiales bacterium | reverse complement strand
GCGGGCCAGACCCGCGCGGACCTAGCCATCGTGCCCGTGGGCAGCGGTGGCCAGATCACGCTCTCCGCCGGTGCAGGCAGCACGGCCGTGATCGTCGACGTGGTGGGCTGGATGGTGCCCGCTTCGGGGTAGCTGCTGGTGGAGCAGTTAGAAGTTCTTGAGAGCTGCTCGCAACTCGCCGTCATCCAGTCGTTCCGTTGTGGATTGGCAACCATGCCAGCGAGGTTCCCCCTGTCACCTGCGTTGGCCGGGCCTATACAAGGCTAGTGGGACTAAAATAGTGCCTATGTACCAACGACGCAGATACGACGAGCCAGCTCTTAGCCGCCAAGACACCACTGCCTCCCAGCGGACCGCTACGGCGCGCGGCAAGAGGGCTCCTGCTGATCGCCGTGATCTGGGCCCTGAATCCCTGCTCTGGCGGTGGGCGGGAGACAACAGGATAGCTTTCTTGGGCGGGACGATAGGTCTGCTGCAGCTCATGCACCCAGCCATAGGGGCCGGGGTGCTCGACCACTCGAACTTCTTCGAGGATCCGATGGGCAGGGTTCTGCGATCATTGCCGCGGATTCTGGGCGTGGTTTACGACGGACCGGACGCCGAGGCCACTGGCCGGGAGGTCCGATCATTTCACAACGACATAAAGGGCACAGACGGATCAGGGAGGCGCTATCACGCCCTCGACCCGTCCACTTTCTGGTGGGCACATGCCACGTTCCAGTACATGGTGGAACAGGTGGGTGACCGGTTCGACACTCACCGCATCACCGACGCCGAGCGGGAGGGGCTCTACCTGGATGGCGTCGAATGGTTCCGGCGCTACGGGGTGAGCGACAGGGCGGTGCCGGCAGATCGCGCTGCGTTCCAGGTGGTATGGGACGACATTTGTGCGAACGTTCTGGAGATGAATCCGGCGGTGAATTTCGTGCTGGACATGGTGAACCACAGCGAGCCCCCTCGCCTGCCGGGAGCGCTGAGCGTGGCTTCGCCTCTCATGGGATTGCCACCGCTTCGCCAGCTGGCTACCGAGCCGGTTCGCCTGGCAGCCATAGGGGGCCTACCTTCGGTGGTCCGGAAGCGCTTCGGGATCCCCTGGAGCTTCCAGGATCAGGTACAGCTCGAAGCCCTGCAGTTCGTGGTGGCGCGATCATGGCGATTCCTGCCGTTCTCCATGCGCTGGCAGCCCAGGGCCCAGGCTGGCTGGAAGCGTGTGCGCGCAGACCGGAAAGTGGCCTGAGTGGCACGAAGGAAGCCCTCATTAGCTATCGGTCCACTGGTGGCGACCGTCGGCTCCACGGGCGCTACGGACGACCTGGCCGAGCGCGTCCTCGACGCCGGAGCCGAGCTTCTTGCTCGCTACGGCCTCACCCGGTGGAGCATGGATGATGTGGTGGAGCTGGCCGGAGTCGGGCGCACCAGCCTCTACCGGCGGTTTTCCAGCCGCGATGAGCTCGTCTACGGAGTTCTCGGTCGCGAGCTGCGCTCCGTGATCGCTGCGGTGGCGGAAGCTGCGGCCAGTCGCTACAGCCTGGAAGACAAGGTCGTGGAGGGCGCCATGGCCGCGCTGGCCGCGGTTGACGGATCCATCGTCGAGCGCCTGATACGGTCAGATCCAGGCACCGTGCTGCCATTTCTCACGACAGAGGCCGGGCCACTTCTCATGCTTGCCCGCCAGCTCCTCGTTGATGAGGCAGCCGCGCTTGGCGCTCGGATCGCACCGGAAGAGGCGCTCCAGTGGGCTGAGCTGGCAGCGCGACTAGGTCTCTCGTTCATCCTGACACGCGATACAGTGTTTCCATACGAGGATCCGGCCGCCGCTCGTAGGACGTTGCATCGCGTGCTCGGGCCTATTCTTGCTCCCCTGGTAGTTACCCACTCCTTAGAGTCAACCCACTAGCATTGCCGCTCGTACAGGTCGGTTGGTAACGGGTCGCGTCGAGCGCAGTGACGACGGAAGGTATGCTCGCGTGCGAGGCAGTGACAGGGTAACCAATAGAAAGCGAAGCGGCGACATAGATATCCGAGTAGGTCCCAGTAGCATTACCATTCACAGTGACGACCAGGTACTGGTGTGTGACCCAGATGCCCGGATGTCGAGCACCAAGGAGCAGGGCTACTTCGCCAAGGACACCCGTTTCGTGTCCGGCTACCGGCTGAAGCTTGGAAGGGTGGCGCCTGTGCTCCTTAACAGCTCAGCGGTCGAGCCGTGCTCCGCTCGCTTCGAGTTCACGAACCCAGAGCTTCCTACGTCCGATGGTTCTATCAGTAGCCAGAGTCTACGTCTTCGTCTGGATCGTGTGATCGGGAACGGCCTCCATGAGGACTACGAGTTGACGAATCATGAAGACCGCCCCATCAGCATCGACCTCGAAGTCAGCATAGAGTCGGACTTCGCTGATCTGTTCGACGTGAAGTCTCATACGATGCTGCGGCGCGGGCTGCTCCAGAGCAGTTGGGACGAGAAGCGGCAGACTCTTGTCACTACGTACCGCAACAACGATTTCAAACGGAGCATAGAGCTCACAGTGCGCCGCAGTGGATCGCCCTCCGAGTTCGCCAATGGCGGGATCCTATGGCGGGTGGAGCTCGATCCGGGGAAGACCTGGCACAGCTGCCTGTTCTGGCATGTCGATACGGGCCCTGAATTCTCGAGCGGCGGCCCTGCGCAAGACTGCCATGCGCTGACCGCACGAGACAGCTCGCACAGGCGCTCTCAGAGGCAATGGGTGGCCAATGCCGCCCGCTTCGGCGCAAACGACCCAGAGGTGGCAGCTATGGCCTCGCAGGCGATAGACGACCTATCGAGCTTGCGCATTCACATGCATGACGAGGCAGCGGCCAGCTGGGGAGCAGAGCATACGTCTCTATCCGATGCTACCATAGAAGCGTGGGTGCCGTGTGCAGGGATCCCCTGGTTCGTATCGCTCTTTGGTCGGGATGCGCTCATAGTTTCTCTCCAGACACTGGCACTCTCGCCTCGTTTCGCCCTAGGGGCGCTGCGGGCACTGGGCGGCCTCCAGGCGGATGGCTACGACGACGACAGGGATATGCAGCCGGGGAAGATAGAACACGAGATTCGGCACGGAGAGCTCGCCAGCCTGCATCTGATACCGCATACTCCCTACTATGGCACGCACGACGCCACCACTTTGTACGTGCTCGCGGCGTCAGAGGCATGGCGTTGGCACGGGGAGCGCGCCGAGCTTGATGCGGTCCGCCCGCACGTGGAGCGTGCGCTTGCCTGGATCGATACCGACGGGGACCTCGATGGGGACGGGCTCCAGGAGTACCAGACCAGGGCAGCGAAGGGCGGTTACTTCAATCAGGGATGGAAGGATTCCGGCGACGCGATTGTGCATGCTGACGGGACACTGCCGCCGCTCCCGATAGCCCTCTGCGAGCTCCAGGGATACGTCGTGGCAGCGAAAAGGGCCTGGGCAGACATTCTTGATGATGTCTACCGTGAGAAGGTCGACGCTGCTCGTCTGCGCTCGGAAGCAGATCGTCTGTCTGAGCAGATAGAGGTGCGCTTCTGGTGGGAGGAGGAGCACACTTACTACCTGGGCCTCGACGGCCATAAGATGCCTATAGCATCGGTCGCCTCTAACCCGGCTCACCTCATGTGGTGTGGAGCGATTGTACCTGAGCGTGCTTCCCTGGTGGCGTCTCGACTCTTGGCGAATGACATGTGGAGCGGGTGGGGTATTAGGACCCTCTCCGAGCTTCATCCATCCTATAATCCTTTCGCGTACCAGCTCGGCTCGATCTGGCCTCATGACAATGCGATCGCGGTGGCGGGGTTCCGCCGTTACGGTCTCGACAAAGAGGCGGGTATCGTAACCCGCGCCATCTTCGACGCGGGGGAGCGCTTCCTGTCGCGCAGGTTGCCTGAGCTTTTCGCCGGGCTGGACCGTGACGAGGGAAGCTTCCCAGTGCAGTACCTAGGGGCGAACGTGCCTCAGGCATGGGCTTCGGGTGCGGTGGTGCATCTCTTGTCGAGCATGCTCGGTCTCGAAGCAGATGCCAGCGCTGGCGTGCTCAGCGTAGATCCCGCACTCCCGGAGTGGCTGAGCGAGCTCACGGTATCCAATCTTCAGGTAGGGTCTGCCTCGGTGGACCTGATAGTGCGCAGAGGCCCAGCTGGTAAGCACTCGCTCGAGGCTACCAGCCGCAGCGGCAGCATCGAGGTGCGCCTGGAGGTAGGCCGTCTCCGTCAGGGCATCTCCTAAACAGATACTATGTGAAAGGGAGTCTTTTCATGAGCGAAGACCAGCACACGGTGGCGTCAGGCGGGATGGGTACCGGTAGCGACACTGGCGAATCCGCAGCCCGATCCGTGCACATAGAGCTGATCGACGCCTATAGGTTCAGCGTCGCCTTCTCGGGGCACGAGGACGCCCCGCTTCTGATGGATGAGCCTGAGCCACTTGGCGAGGGAAGCGGACCGAATGCCTCATCTGTGCTAGCAGCCGCCGTGGGCAACTGCCTGAGCGCGAGCCTGCTTTACTGCCTCAGAAGAGCGAGGGTGGACGTAGAGAATCTGGAGACCGAAGTAAAGGTTCGTCAGGGGCGCAATGACCATGGGCGCTTGCGGATCGTCGGACTGGATGTCTCCCTGAATCCGCAGATAGAGGGAAGCAGCGGTCGGATCGATCGCTGTCTGGGGCTGTTCGAGGACTTTTGCGTCGTGACAGAGAGCGTTCGTAACGGCATAGAAGTGAATGTCGATGTGCGCATTGAAGCTCCGAAGGATCGACACGCCGAGCCATGAAGCTAGCCACTATTCGCACCGGGCAAGGCCACGCCGTGGTTCGCGTCGATGGGCACGAGGCTGTGGAGGTGGCCGTGGGCGACGTCGGCGCGCTCCTGGCGCAGGAAGGCTGGTCAGATCGCGCTGCGAGTGCTGATGGGAAACGCTACAGTACGACGAGTCTAAGCTACGCGCCACTGGTGACTAATCCACAGAAAATCATGTGCGTAGGCCTGAACTACAGCCGCCACATAGCGGAGCTGGGGCAGGAGCCGCCTGAGTACCCCACCCTCTTCGCCAAGTTCGCGAGCTCCCTGATAGGTGCGTATGACGATATCGTCTTACCCCATGTCACCACGAAAGTTGACTGGGAAGCCGAGCTTGGAATAGTGATCGGTGCACCGACCAGATATGTCGGAGCTACCGAGGCGATAGATGCGATAGCGGGGTATTGCGTTGTGAACGATATCTCGATGAGGGACTGGCAGCGCCGCACCAGCGAGTGGCTTCAGGGGAAGGCATTCGAGGCCAGCACTCCAGTGGGTCCATGGCTGGTCACGCCAGATGAGGTCGTGGACGCTGCTGATCTGCGTGTCCGGTGCGAGGTTGACGGTACGGTTATGCAGGACTCGTCGACCGCGGAGATGATCTTCAGGCCAGCGGAGATCGTAGCGTACGTCAGCCAGTTCACCACCCTGCAGCCAGGAGATCTAATCGCCACCGGGACCCCTGCTGGTGTCGGGGATGGCCGCGATCCACAGATCTTCCTTGCTCCCGGCCAAGAGGTCATGGCAGCGGTAGAGGGACTCGGTGAATGTCGCAACCGATGCGTAGGAGAAGAGGAGCCTAGAGTCTCTGTAGCCGAGCCAGTGCCCCGAGGAGATCAGTGGAGAAACGAATAGGGTGGGCGTGCCGTCGCGTCTCCCTGACTCTTACCGGGAGGTATCGTCGGATTGCCGAAGTGGTACGAAGTACGGTAAAGCGCTCTAGCCGGGAGAGGCTAACCACTAGCGCTGCAAGTCTGGCATTCCACTGGTTGCTCGCCATATTTCCCACGGCAATCGCCCTGTTGGGCATTGCCCATCTGCTCGGGCTCACAGCGAGCCAGCTTCGCTCGCTCACTCATGGACTCTCTGTGGTGCTTCCTGCCGCTGCCGCGAACATTGTGACAGCGGCCCTGAAACAGCCGATAAGCCGTAGCGCGAGTGTGATAGAGGTGCTGGCAGGGGCCGTGGTGGGGATCTGGAGCGGTGTAGAGGCTATGGCGTCTATGCAGGTGGGATTGGACACTGCGCTGGGGGTCGAGCGGGACCGTGGCTTCGTAGGTCGTCGGGTAATGGCGCTTCCACTCCTTGGCATGACTGTGGTGTTGGGGGGAGCAGCGTTCGCTCTTATGGTCCTGGGTGGGCCAATAGGCTCCCTAATACATCGGGATATACCATTAGGTCATGATTTCAACCTGCTGTGGACATTGATCCGATGGGTGGGTTCCCTTATCCTGATCTCGCTCCTGATAGCCGGCTATTACTCTATCGGTCCAAATGTCCGTAGGCGGATACGATGGGTAACGACGGGCAGTATCTGTGCCACTCTGGCCTGGGTTGGCGGCTCTGTGATCTTCGAGTATTACCTCGACCATTTCGGCCATGAGTCGAGGACGTATGGTTCCTTCGCAGGCATCGCCGTGCTCATGCTATGGCTGCTCCTGACCGCTCTGGCGGTTCTGATCGGCGCCACCCTCGACAAGTCTATGGATGAGGTAGGAGCCGGGCGCATTCCATTGCCAGCTCGGACAGTAGCCGAAGCGGGTGGGGCCGCAGGGGAAGGGGTCGCTCGGGCCGGCGAAGCGGGTGGGGCCGCGGGCGCAGGGGCCACGCGGGCCAGCGAAGCGGGTGGGGTCTCCGGGAGTGGAGTGGAGCCATCCGGGGGGATCGGGACGAACTCAGCAAGCCAGGCCATCGCTTCCAAAGGCGATAGGTCGTAGCCGGAAGAAGCCGGACATGGGCATGCGGGCCAGCATGGGAGGCATGGGAGGCGCAAGCGGCTTTGGCTTGATGCGCTCCATGCGCCGCGACTCCTCCGTCCTCCAGAAGCAGCTTCCGAAGGGTCTGGTGCGCAGGATTTTCCGGTTCGCCGCTCCGTATCGCCGGGTTCTCGCGCTGTATCTGGTGCTCATAGTAATCGACGCGGTGGTGAGCGCTGCTAACCCCCTCATCTATCGCGCGATCATAGATGATGGGATCATCCGGCATCATCTGAAGGTGATCGTGGTCTTGGCACTCGTCGTTGCCGGGCTGGCTGTCATCGACACCGGGCTGATGCTCTGGCAGAGATGGATATCAGCCCGGGTTGGGGAGGGCCTCATCTACGATATGCGGACGAAGGTATTCGCTCACCTGCAGCGCATGCCAATAGCGTTCTTCACGCGGACTCAGACGGGAGCTCTTGTGAGCCGCCTGAACAGCGACGTGCTGGATGCGCAGTCTGCGTTCACGGATACAGCCTCGTCCGTAGTGAGCAATGCCATAACGGTAGTGATCATGTTGGCTGCGATGTTCTTCCTATCGTGGCAGATCACGCTTGTCGCACTCGCCCTGCTTCCTATTTTCATGCTTCCGGCGCGCTGGGTTGGACGGCGCATTCAACACATAACGAGAGAGAGCTACAACCTGAATGCTGCCATGACGAATACGATGACCGAAAGGTTCAACGTCTCGGGTGCGCTGCTCGTGAAACTGTTCGGTCGCCCCGAATCAGAGGTCGAGTCGTTCTCTGGCAAGGCAGCCCGCGTCCGTGACATCGGTGTGACTCAGGCCATGTACACGAGAGTATTCATGGTGTCTCTTCTCCTGACGGCTTCTCTGGCTACCGCCCTTGCTTACGGCTGGGGAGGGGTGCAGGCCGCTGACGGGGTGTACCTGGTGGGAACGGTCGTGGCCCTTACCTCGTACCTGTCCCGTCTCTACGCACCTCTCACCTCTCTCTCCAATGTTCAGGTGGATGTCATGACGGCCCTGGTGTCATTCGACAGGATCTTCGAGGTCCTCGACATAGTTCCAAGCGTGGACGAGGCTCCGGGTGCCATACCTATCCCACGTGGTCCTGCGACTGTGGAGATGGATCATGTCTGCTTCCGCTACCCGCGCGCGGAGGAGATATCTCTTGCCTCGCTAGAGAGTGTTGCCGTACTCGACCAGACGCCGTCTCAGCAGGTGCTCCATGACGTGTCCTTTCGGGTCGATCCGGGTCAGCTCGCCGCTCTCGTGGGGCCATCTGGAGCAGGCAAGACCACTATCAGTCACCTGATACCACGGCTCTATGATCCTCAATCTGGATCAGTGCGCATAGACGGAGTAGATCTACGCCAAGCGACGCTCAGCTCTGTGCGAGAGGTCGTCGGGGTGGTTACGCAGGATGCTCACCTGTTCCATGACACAATCCGGGCGAACCTTCTCTATGCGAAGCCGGAGGCGAGCGAGGACGAGCTCTTGGAAGCGCTCCAAGCGGCACACATCATGGACCTGATCGATTCATTACCCGACGGCCTGGATACTGTCGTCGGAGATCGTGGTTACAGGTTGTCAGGCGGAGAGAAGCAGCGGATAGCGATAGCGCGGCTGTTGCTGAAGGCACCAGACGTGGTAGTCCTCGACGAAGCTACCGCGCACCTGGACTCGGAGTCCGAGATCGCCGTCCAGAGGGCCTTATCGGAGGCCCTGGCCGGGAGAACCTCTATCGTGATTGCCCACCGCCTTTCGACTGTCCGTGAGGCGAGCGAGATCCTGGTCGTGGATATGGGGCGTATTGTCGAGCGGGGTCGCCATGAGGATCTGCTGGCCGCAGGCGGGCTTTATTCGGAGCTCTACCACACCCAGTTCGAAGGCCAGGAGCTGCAGGACGGGGACCTACTTGGCCAGGAGCTGCAGGCCGGGGAACGAGAACCCGTTATCTTACCACCCTTAGCCACCCCGCCAGCGTGAGAAGGGTTACGGCGAGCACCGGAAGGGTTAGGACGATGCCGATCTTCGTGTACTGGCCCCACCCGATGTGGATGCCGCGGCGGTTCAACACGTGAAGCCATAGGAGCGTCGCGAGGCTGCCTATAGGAGTCAGCTTCGGTCCCAGATCGTTCCCGATGACGTTGGCGAATAGCATGACCTGGCGAGCGTGGCTCGTTGCATGGGAGGCGTGTATCCCCAGCGCGCCTACGAGCACGCTGGGCATGTTGTTCATTGCAGAGGCCAGGATGGCAGCTCCATAGCCAGCAACGAGAGCTACTACACCATTACCGTCCGAGGATATGTGGTTCAATCCGGAAGCGACGAGGGAGGTGAGACCCGCCTCGGCCATCCCGAACACGACCACGTACATGCCGACACTGAACAGGACTACCTGCCAGGGAGCCGATCTGATGATCCGCCCTACGCTTATCGAGGGGCTGGACCTCCATGGTGAGACGGATCGCAGGTCTCGGTCGTGCTCGGCTATCGACGGGTTCGACGTCGATGGTGAGAGGGCTAGCGGGTCCCGGTCGTGCTTGCCTGGAGCGATGAGGGATCCGGTAGATGATAATTCGACCGGCCTGGTTACGGGTACCTGCTCGTTACCCGAGAGGGTGCTTTCGGTCGGCGCCACGTTTTCCTCTCCGGAGGTCTTGGCTCTGGCATTCCACCAACGGCCGGCAACAGCAGCCAGGAGGAGCGCCCCAGCGCCGGCGATTGCCGATATCGGGATACTCGCCAGGTGAGCCAGGAAGTAGCCAGCCAGTACCAGGCCCAGCACCACCCAACCAACGCGAAACGTCAGATGGTCCGTGATGGCATGTGAGGGCTCCTCTATCTCGGCCAAGGGGTAGCTCTTCGGGATGCGACGGTGGAAATAGATCCACAGAACTCCCAGACTGGCAGCTATGGCCGCTAAGTCAACAGGCGCCATGACCAGGGCAAAGCGTGCAAAGCCGATGTGGAAATAATCTGCTGACACGATGTTGACTAAGTTTGATACCACGAGCGGTAGGCTGGTGGTATCAGCTACGAACCCTGTGGCCATTACGAAAGCGAAGCTCGCGCTGGGAGAGTAGCCGAGTGCCAGGAGCATCTCGAGGACGATCGGGGTCAGTATCAGCGCTGCCCCGTCATTGGCAAAGAACGCTGCAACGACGGCCCCCAGCACGATCACGAGAACGAACAGCAGGCGCCCATTGCCGCGCGCTGATCTAGCTACATGGAGAGCTGCCCATTTGAAGAATCCAGCTCCATCGAGGAGCAGGGAGATGATGATGACCGCGATGAAGGTAAATGTGGCATTCCATACGATGTCCCATACCGTGACTACATCGTGCAGGCTCACTACCCCGCTTACCAGGGCTATGGCAGCTCCCCCCAGTGCACTCCAGCCGATTCCAAGGCCGCGCGGTTGCCAGATGACGAGGCTCAATGTGACAAGGAAGATCACAGCCGCGATGGCCAGATGGGCCCCATGCACGACCATGGCTAGGGTTTCCGGCCCAGAGCGGGTTTCCGGCCCAGAGCGCTGGTCGCGGCCATCTCGGCACGTGGCGCTCGCGATACGGTTTCCCGGGGCACGGCCCCGATCATCATGGCCCCGTCAGGGTGGTGCTGGTCATCGTGGTCTCGTGCTCGCCCCGTCAGGGTGGTCCTGGTCATCGTGGTCCTGGTCATCGTAGTGGGGGCAGTTCGATCTCGGGATTGTAGATCGGTCATCGTCGATTAGCGGTCAGTGTAGCAGACAGCGACCTGGGCTACGCGGTCAACTGAGGCCAAGAGCAGCTACAACGATGCTATGGCCTGCTCGAGCGCACGTTGAATCTCGGATCGGGTCAACTGAGGCCAAGAGCAGCTACAACGATGCTATGGCCTGCTTGAGTGATGAGAGTCCCGTATGGCTTACGCAGTAGGAGGTATGCGGTCCTTCTATCTCTCCCTGGATGAGACCGGCTTGGCGCAGGATCCGTAGATGCTCGGACACCGTGGACTGGGCAAGTGGAAGCTCTGCGACCAGGTCACCGGTTACGCACGCCTGGCGCTCGAGCAGGAGGCGCATGATCCTGACCCTGGTCGGATGTCCGAGTGCCTTGGCCATTGCTGCCAGCGTGTGGTCGTCTATGGCAGGAGAGCCGGCCTCGCATTCCTGGCCTGGCGCTTCGCAGCTGGGCGACTCCTCGGGTGTAGTGAGGGTTCCGCTCAAGGATCTTGCTCGGGCAGTCATGGCAGGGCCAATCGTAGTGCATGTCCCGTCCCGTGCGGTCCTTCGCTGTGGCCGCCCTGGCATACTTGTCCCAGGTGAGCATGGTTGGCCTTACGCTCTCGGCAGGGGCCGACCCCCAACCTTGCACAAGAAGCACATAAGCAGCCTGACGGCAGAAAGACAGTAGCAGCTGCCAGCGATATGTAGACAGAGAGCAACCAGGGACAAACGAAAGTCACGGCAGACCCAGAGCCTAGCGAGAGACCAGCTAGCGAGTAACCGGAGAGCACAGTGCATAGAGAGGGGGAGTGGATGAAGAGCTCGGAGCTACTGACCGACGCGTTTGGACGAGTGGGAGAGGTGGTACACGCTGTCCTGGTGGACATCACACCCGAACAGCTCGCTTATCAGGTGAAGCCCGGATCGAACTCCATAGCGTGGTTGGTCTGGCATCTATCGCGGGTGATCGACGACCACCTGGCAGCTGCTTCAGAGCGGATATCGGGCAGCGCCTATCCCAGCCAGGTCTGGAAGGCAGGGGGGTATCTGGAACGTTTCTCGCTGCCCTTCCAACCCGATGCCACTGGCTACGGACAGGGGGCAGGGGAGGTAGCAGCTTTGGGTAGCGTTCCCGCCCTCCTACTTTTAGAGTATTACGATGCAGTGTCGCGCCAGGCGATCGAATTCCTTGACGGTGTACGGGATGAGGATCTGGGACGAATCGTGGACTCTTCCTGGAATCCTCCCGTCACGCTGGCAGTCCGGCTCGTGAGCGTTCTGAGCGACGCTCTCCAGCACGCCGGGCAGGCAGCTTTTCTCCGGGGGATCGCTGGCTTATCATTGACCGGGAGCGAAACGGCTGGCTGAGCTCCTGCTCCGACTGGCTGGCCGTCTTCGATAAAGCCTCCTGAGCCCTTGCCGGAGACGAGCCTGAGGATCCGCTGGGGATTGGCATCAGGAGCTGCATGCTTTCGGCACGGCTAAGACCATGATGCGCGCAGCGGGAGCCGCTCGCCGGTTACGCTGTTTTCGTGACGTGAGGTGATTCGAGGGGCACGCTCCAGCACGCGATAGCGCATGTCGCAATGGGGGAGCGCTAGATGCTTCAGGAGCGCAGGCCTGGAGTTTGCCAATATGGATCGGAGTTGACGACACGATGATCGCGCTGGTGCGTTCGAGGACAGCAGTGACCATGGGCCTGGTGGCGGCGTTCGCCGTTGCCTTGAGCTCTCTTTTCGGTGGTCTGGCATATGCCATCCTGAGTGGGGCCGGAGCAGGGCATGCAAGTCGCGGATTGCTTCTCGCTAGTCCCTGGGCATATTTCACCGGGGCTCTGGCTGTGCTCGTTGCAATCTTCCTCGTCGGCTGGCAAGAGCTACTGGAGCGAAGGTGGACACACGTCTGGGAGCTGTGTGCCGCGGCATTCTCGACATTGCTGGTAGCGGTTGGCGCACTCGTATCGGCTGCGGCCGGGTTCAAGCCAGCCAACGCTGCCAATGTTGTGGCTGCACTCGGCCTTGGCGGCTGGGCAGTGCTCCTGCTCGTGGGAGCAGCACGAGTCGCCCTCGCAGAGAGGGCAGCCGGGGCGCCCCAGCGCGAGGCTGTTTTATGGCTGGGTGCGAGTGGTGCCCTCGTCTTCCTGGCGGTGGCTCAGGGTCTGCCGGAGCCATCCCTGAGCGCTGCCACCTTGGCGATAGCTACCGCCGTAATCTGGGCCGTAGGCTTCGGTGCTCTTGCTATCGTCCTAGGTGCTTCTTACATCCGGGGTCTCATAACGAGCAAGGTGCTCCCGTGGCTCGTGCTGGGACTCTGGATCCTGGTAGCGAGCGAGCTCGTCTCGGCCGTAGCTTCTGGGCTCGTGTTCGGCCCGCATCCGACTCTCCTGTCGGTGCGCCTCGGCCTCTCGATACCGTCTTTCGTCGGCGTTGTGGGCTGGCTTGTCGTAGCTGTCGCGGCATGGGTCAGAGTCGGTCACCTCCTGCCAGCGGCCAGCCCGGCCTGGCAGGAGCCCGGTCCACCGTCTGCCTGGATCACACCTGTTCCATCATCGACACCGGGTTGGTGGCAGCGGTGCGCTGGGTGCGGTGCCCCAGTCGTACCAGAGAGCAGGTTCTGCCCCCAGTGTGGCCGTCCAGTCTCGCCGTGGACTCCAACCCAGCCACCGCAGGCTCCCCCAATATGACGGCACGCGAGATATTTGGGGGATCTAAGAGCTGATAATCTTATGGCGAGGCGTAGGTCACTATCGGCTGCGTTGGGCGCTCTATACCTTTTCGGTATTGTGAAGGCAGCCTAGAAGGACTAGCTCGCGACCTCCGTTGGGGCCACTGGGTCCATGGAGATGCTGTATAGCGGTTCTGTGAGCAGGTTAGAGGTGCCCGCGACAAACTCGGGGATCTCGAGCGAGAGGCGCGGTAGCGACTGCTCCACATCCTCACTCGGGGCACTCTCGTCATCGAGGGGCCGTGGTGCTCCGTTCAGGCGGAACAGGTGGTTGAACACCAGGTACTTGCCGATGAATAGGACCCCGTAAGCGGTGAGGTTGGCGGCGTTTACCACTACCACGTCGACGAGGTGGTCGAAGTGCTCCGCCCTCCCTATGTGGGCTGCCAGGGCCGCTGTTCCTATCGATGCCAGGATTCCGATGATCGACAGCACCCAGAACGGTGTTATCTCGCGGAGCACGTCAGATCTGCCGTATTTCCCCCAGGTCCAGCTCCGGTTCAGGTAGTACGCGGGTATCGTAGCTATGACGTTCGCTATGACCGTGCTGGTAACGGCTCCCCACCACTTGAACACGCCATATATAAGGGTGAGCACGGCGAATGAGACGATCGTGGTTATGACCGAGCCCATGACGTAGCGGTACAGCTTCTTGCCCTTCGGACTCTTGTAGAACTCCCACAGCGAGTGGAAACCGTAACGCATTTGTAACACTCTAGCAGGGTCCAGACTGGATCGCGCGGGCGGCCTTGCGACCTACTTCTCAGTGTTTTCCCAGCTAGATGGGTATCTGGCTACAGCGGTCTGGAGCGTGTCTCGATTGCCTCCGACATCCCAGGTCGTGCCCGACGGCGCCCCCTATGCAGCGGCTCTCTTAGCTTCGTGACGCCTTCAGCACCAGCTTCGTGTGGCGCAGCGTCGCCAGGTGGAGCCCGACGAGCGCCCGGACCACGTACCAGCCTGGGTCGAACTCTCCCTTGGTGAAGGAGAGGCGAGCGGATGTGGCGGCCGCGTGGTGGTTATTGTGCAGTCCCTCGCCAGCTACCAGCCAAGCGAGCCACTGATTGTTCGTCGCGAGGTTCTGGTAAGGGCGCTTACCCCACCAGTGGCCTATGGCGTTGATGGCTCCAGCTCCGAGGAGGTAGGTGACGGTATAGACCCCAGCTGCTATCAGTGCGAGCATCCAGCCCATCGTGAGTACGAGCACGACGACCCCGAGCCCGAGGCCCAGCAACGCATGGTCGAACAGCCATCTATCCCAGCTATCGCGCGGGAGGTCACGCGCGTAGCGCGCGACTGTTGCCGGGTCACGGGCCGCCTTCCTGTACAGCGCAACGTTGCCGAACTGGACATGCGCGTAGCCGAATATGAATGGCGAGTGCGGGTCACCGTCCCTGTCGGTGAACGCATGGTGCTTCCGATGAACTGCCACCCACTGGCGCGGGCGCGTTCCCGTCCCGACCCAGATCAGGATCCGGCAGGTAGCCTTGGCGCGAGGCGACAGCACTATCGCCTTATGAGCGAGAGCCCGGTGGAGATAGATCGTGGTAACGAAGAAGGAGATCTCGGCCAGGGCCAGACCGATCAGGATCGCCAGCACGACGGGCCACGGCTCGGGGAGGTGACTCATATCCCTACACCGTATGGGCCCGCATGGGATGCTGTGTCGCACCTGTATGGTTCCACGGTCGCCCTGGTCAGGAAGACGAGGGTGCTACTCATAGCGTCGAGCTCCAGACGAGCTCTACTGACGTCGATTGCGACCGCTCTTCAGTGCATAATGCATCGCGACCCCACCGATGACAGCCAAGATCAGCAGTGGGATAAGACCCACCAGCCAGTAGACCAAGACGGCCAGAACGACGAACCCTCCGGCTGCCCAGAACTGCTTATGGTAACGATCCGGGTGAGCTACCGGACGAGCGATAGCTTGGACAAGCTTGCTGCTCCCTGAAGAATCTCTGGCCATATCTACCTCCACCTAGCTCCACATGCATACTAGCGGCTGGCCGTCACCAGCGGGTCGCGTGCCTCACGAAGCGTCGCCAATCCGGTGGAGACTACCTAGCCGGTCGACCCGGTGCCAACGGCAGTGAGAGATAGAGATACAGCGAGCACCGAGCCGCTGCCCGCTCCCGGCTACTCTCAGCCTGCGGCAGCACACTCACCTTGGCCGACGTCAGGAACGTAAGGCGCTGTTTCCCCGAAGTCGACGTAGTAATCTGGGCGCTCCGACGGCTCGGGCCAGTCATCCAGGTGGGCGATCTCCTTCGCCAGGATCTTCGGCCCGCCAGAGCGTTCGAGCCATGCGGCGAATGCCTCTCCTGGCTCGCGCTCTTCTGCGAAGCGACCGACTATATGAACCGTCGCTTCGGCCGCAGCCTTGGCAGGGAGGCGAAGCGCTCGCTGGGCGAAGTGCACTTCGGTTTCGCCCAAGTAGCCTCCCAGTAGCAGCTGATAGCCAGGAGCAGCACGCCCGTGGACCCGCCGCTCGACACCGTGGAACCCGATGTCCGCGACATGGTGGTGGCCACAGCTATTCGTGCACCCCGATATGTTGATGCGGACGCCACCCACATCGGCCAGGCCTTCATGCTCGAGCGCATGGGAGATATCTTCAGCGAGGCCGCGGCTCTGGGTGAGGGCGAGGTTGCAGGTGTCGGCCCCCGGGCAGGACACTATATCGCTCGCTAGCTCGGCGCATGGCTCGGCCATGCCGAGCGCTTCCAGGCGCTCGTAGAGATCGCGAAGCTGACCTGTGGCGAGCTCTCGTAAGGCGAAGTTCTGCCGGTTCGTGATGCGGGCGTCGAGCCCGAGGTCATCCACGATTCGTGCGAGGGCACGGAACTGTTCAGCGGTCACGTCGCCCAGGCGAGCATGGGCGATAGCGGATACGGTGCCTCGCGCTGCGCCGAAGACAACATTCGCTGCGTGCCAGCGCTGGTAGGGGTCCTGGCTGCCTCTGGTTCTAAAGGTGACCGGGGTGCCGACCGCTGTTACCACGCCGTCTGGTGTAACACCCGCGGGCTCGTCGCCGAGCTCGGCCACTACGGGGGGTATCCCTCCAGGCCAGCTGGACGAGGCTATAAGGAGGGTGCGCTCGCGTAGTATGCGCTTTCGCAGCTCGTCGATCCCGAGCTCGTCGACCAGCCACTTCATACGGGCTCTCAGGCTGTTCCCCCGGTTGCCGTAATGGTCGAAGGTGCGGAGCACGGCCTCGATTGTCGGCAGGAGGTTCTCCCTTTCGGTGAATGCCTCGAGTGCCTGCGCAGGGTGTGGGTTAGCCCCCAGACCGCCGCCGATGAACACGCGAAAGCCCCGCTCGAGCGATCCGTCGGCAGCGGGGCGCGATACGGCCACCACGCCGACATCGTTGAACATGGCCTGGCCGCAATCGGTCGCGCATCCAGAGAAATTGATCTTGAACTTCCGGGGCAGGCGCTGTGCATAGGGGTGACGCAGGAAGTGCCGGAACGTGGCCTCGGCCCAGGGGCTGATGTCGAGCACCTCGAATGGGCAGGCTCCGGCCAGGTGGCAGCCCATGACATTGCGCACTGTGTCCCCGCAGGCCTCTCGTGTCGTGAGCCCAGCCCTGGCGATAGAACGCAGCAGGTCGGGTACGCGCTCGAGCTGGACGAAGTGGAACTGGATGTTCTGGCGCGTTGTAAGGTGTCCCCACCCACGGCTGTAGCGCTGCGCGATGTCTCCCAGGGCATTCAGCTGGGTGGCAGTAATCGCTCCATGAGGAGCTTTCACTCGGACCATATGGTTGTGCCCACCCTGTCGCTGACCGTAGATCCCATTGTTCAGACGGAAGACCCTGAAGGCATCCTCGTCGATCGTGCCGTTCAGGTGGCGAGCGAGCATCGTCTCGAACTTCGAGATGTCGGCAGCGCTGCCTGGGTCGATGCCACCATCCCCGTTGCCTGCCTGGCTGCCTATACCTCGCATGGGTGAGCGCTCCATGTGGCAACTATAACAAATCTGATCCATATAGTCAACATTCTTGGCTGAGCCGAGCCGAGCTGAGCTGAGCTGAGCCGAGCGGCCGGATGGCTGCCAGGGTTCCTCGTCATCGAGCGTGGCAGTGTTTCTTACGCGCACCTCGGCCGTCGAAGCCTTCGATTAGTGTTAACAGCATGAGGGGGCCTGCCATGTCGGCCCAGGGGCACCAGCGCCTCCGGCCCTCCCTATCGTAGTGATGCATTCACCTGGGCCGGGTCTCATGCCTGAGGCCTTCCGGCCAAGGTAACGCCCGGAGGCGGGCGGAGGTGGGTCAGCCAAGGCGGCAGCAGTGCAGGCTCGATAGCGCGTGCAGGCTCGATAGCGCGTTCAATGGCTGTAGTGGTGCGCGGTCAGCTCGTGGGGGTCAGTCCCGGTGGCCGTTGGGTCGGTGTGGATGGTGGCGTCGGCGAGCCGGTGGACACGGTGGAGAAGCCGGTGACGGACGTGCTCGGCGATGTCGTGAGCCTGCGACACCTGAAGGTTGCCATCGACGGTGAGGTTGACCTCGGCCCGCAGCTCGTGCCCGATCCATCGGAGTCGCACGTCGTTGACCTGGCGCACGCCGTCCACGTCAGCCGCCTCGTGCTCCACCTGGTCCACAAGGGCCGGGGCCACAGCGTCCATCAGCCTGCGATAGATATCGCTCGCAGCACCTCGCAGCACGCCGAGGATGGCTGCCGTGATCGCCAACCCGACGATCGGATCCGCGAGGCGCCATCCGAGTGACACACCAATCGCTCCGGCCACCACGGCGAGGCTGGTGAACCCGTCGGTGCGGGCATGGTGGCCGTCAGCCACGAGTGCCGCCGAGCCGATCTGCCGGCCGACTCGGATGCGGTAGCGCGCCGCGAGCTCGTTCCCGATGAAGCCGATCATTCCCGCTGCCGCTACCCATCCGAGGTTGGTGACCTGCTCGGGATGGACGATCCGGCTGACGGCTTCCCACGCGGCGACGACCGCTGAGGCAGCGATGACCATGAGCACGGCCAGGCCGGCGAGGTCCTCGGCACGCCCGAAACCATACGTGTAGCGCCGGGTCGCGGGCCTTCTGGCGATCAGTAGCGCCACTCCGATCGGCACCGCCGTGAACGCGTCGGCGAAGTTGTGGACGGTGTCGGCCAAGAGCCCGACCGAGTTGCTGATCGAGAACACAATCAGTTGGAGCACGGCAGTCACCAACAGCCCCGACAGGCTGATGACCAGCGCACGTATCCCGGCCCTGCTTGCCATGAGCGAGTCGTCGAGCGAGGCAGGGTGGTCGTGGCTGTGACCACCGAGCAGCCCGATGGCGAAGCCAACCGGGCCGCGCCGATGACGGTGCTCGTGTGCGCCGTGGTGGTCGTGGATCCGAGCAGCGGGGGCACCGGGGGCAGCGGGGCCAGGATTGCCTGCACCCTCGTGACCGGCGGTGTGGTCGTGACCGGCGGTGTGGTCGTGACCGGCGGTGTGGTCGTGGCCGGCGGTGTGGTCGTGGCCGGCGGTGTGGTCGTGGCCGGCGGTGTGGTCGTGGCCGCTCATGCGCTTGCCTTGCCGGCCAAGCCGCCGCGCTCGAGGTCACCTCCTCCCGCTGCGTGGTGGGCATGGGAGAGCGCCTCGGAGACCAGCGCCCGGACGTGCGCGTGGTCGCAGGAGTAGAAGATGAAGTTGCCTTGCCGGCGAGTTGTGACCAAGTCGAGCCGCCGGAGCTGGCGGAGGTGCTGAGAAACGGCAGACGGGCTCGTTCCGACATGGTCGGCCAGTTCATTCACGGAGTGCTCGCCGTGGAGCAACGACCACAGGATTCGCAGCCGGGACTCGACGGCCAGCGCCTTTAGCAGCTCGGTCGCCGAGATGAACCACTTCTCCGGCGGCTGCTCCTCTATCTGAGCGCTCATGCGGATACTTTAGCGCTATCTGAGCACTCATGCGGATAGCGGAACGGAAACGCGCGTGCGGAGCTGCGCAGACCGATCCTTTACTTGCGCCTTCCTGCCCATGGTTTCCGGGCTGGGAGGCGGCATGGGGTAGAGCGGGCTTCGCGATGGTGGTCTTGCGTATGTACGCATAGGGTGCGCGCGCACCGCATGCCGCTTTTAGGGTCGAGTTCTAGGGTCGAATTCTAGGGTCGAGGCCGGCCGGACGCACCAGCATTGCGAGCGCGGATGATGGCAGCGGCGGCGTGCGGGTGCACGCGATGGGTCTCGACGATCTCGATGTCTTCGAAGCCCGCGTGGGACAGGGATTCCCGGTAGTCAGCTTCGGTGAGCGCGCCGGCGATGCAGCCGGTCCACTCCGCCATGTCGCCTCGCGTCTCACTGTCCATGCCTGGATCGGCGATCACGTCGGAGACGGCCAGGCGCCCACCAGGGCGAAGCACCCGGGCCGCTTCTCGTAGCACGACCGGCTTGTCGGCAGCAAGGTTGATCACGCAGTTGGAGATCACGACGTCGACGCTGCCAGCGGAAAGCGGGATCTCTTCGAGGTAACCCTCGAGGAACTCGACGTTGCCTACCCCCGCAGCGGCGGCGTTGCGCCGGGCGAGCTCGAGCATCTCCGGGGTCATGTCGAGGCCAATCGCCTTGCCGCCAGGAGCGACCCGTCGAGCAGCGATCAGTACGTCGGCGCCCGCTCCCGACCCGAGGTCGAGGACCACCTCGCCAGGGTGCAGGTCTGCGACTGCCGTTGGCACACCGCAGCCGAGCGAGGCCGAGACGGCATCCGGCAGGGCGGCCTCCTCGCCCTGGCCATACAAGGCGGCACCGAAGACCGCTTGGCCTGCCGGTTCGCACGCGTCGAACGTGGACGGGCCACAGCACGGCGTGGCCCCGCTCGGCGCGCCGGCGGCTTCGATGGCGGCCGCAGCGTAGCGGCGCCGGACAGCTTCTCTGATATCGGTGGCCTGGTCGGTGGCCTTATCGGACATGGTGATCTCCTTCTCCTAGATGAATGTCTAGGAGAAGCATATCCATTGCCTCGACGTATGTCAAGCATACGTGCGATACTGGTCCTGTGCCGAAGTCCCTGCCGGTCGTCGAACTGACCGGTACGCTGTGCTGCCCTCCCGTCGCCGCAGGTGTAGTGAGCGACGCCGACGCGCTCGAGGTGGCCCTTCGGCTCAAGTCGCTGGCAGATCCCGTGCGGATCAAGCTGCTCTCGCTGGTCCTCGCCGCTCGTGCCGAGGGCATGCGCAACGTCGACCTCGCCCGCGAGCTGAAGCTGACCGACGCCACGATCAGTCACCACCTCGGCCAGCTCAGCCGTGCTGGGCTCTTGGTGGCCATGCGGCAGGGTGCGAGCACCTACTACGCAGCCGACCGCGCTGCGCTCGGTGCGCTTGTTCGGGTCATGGATCCCGACTGCTGCTGAGTTGCCGGCGGGCAGGGTGGGCGATGACCGGGCCGATCCCGGTTGCCGCCAGTCCACGCCGAATGCACCGTCGACTCTTCGCTACCGTGGGACCACGGTCACCGGACAGCGGAGTCCTGGGGCTCGACCGAGCCTGATATCCGCGGTAAGCAGTGCGCAGTCGAGTGATTCGGCCAACGCGACATATGAAGCGTCATAGGCCGAGAGGTTCTCCCGGAGCTCCCAGACGCGCCCGAGCAGAGGGAAGACGGCATAGCGCGACATCCCAAGCCGGCGCCACCGATCGAGCGCAGTCCATGCATCCCCGGGTTCGATCCGCGAGGCAGCGACACCACGGCGAAGCGCGTTGGCGACCTCGGGGTCGATCAGGTGAGGGACGTGCAGCTGCTCTTGTGCCAGCGCCCGGCGAGCAGGGCCAGCGTTCAGCAGCGCGGATGCCGCCGCCGAAGCGTCGACAACGATCACCTCTCAGCGCGCCCCGCGTCCACGTCGGCCACGACTGAGACCGGATCGATGTCGAGGTCCGGGAGGGCGTGGAGCAGCACCGGGTTGTCTACCCGCCGCGAAACTTCTTCAAGCTCCCTCACCGCCACCGCCGCCACCGACATTCGGTCACGGGCGGCCAGCCGTTCCAGGCGCTCGACAACTTCGTCAGGCACATTGCGAAGATAGATTGTCCGCATGTCGCATAATGCTAGCAGATAAGTGGCGTGCTGCGTATTGCCTCCGAACTCACATGGTCGCTCCGGCGGTACGGCTCAATTGGCCCCAGGTGCGCCATACCTCTCAGGCACGCAATCGAATAGATGCACCCTTCAGGTCGTGAAGCTCCAAGAGCAGCTCCTCGCCCAGGACGCCATCCTCCAGCAGTTGACCAGCGGCGCTGCCCACGATGTCCAGGCGTAGCGCTGGCGACTGTCACGAGGCAGCAGCTGAGCGTCAGTCCTTGGCCAAGTGGTACGGGACTCGCCCGACGGCGACGGTACTCCGGCGGCGGAGCACGTCGGCAAGGATCGCGCCACGCTGGTTCTGCAGGAGCCGGTGCCGCCATTTGCGGGGCTCCAACTCGGGGATGAGGACCAGCACCTTGCGGTCTCGGACCTCGGGCGAGGCGAGGTACTCGAGCACCGGCGTGGCAATGGAGCGGGTATGGGGGTGCAGGACGACGAGGGGAACGCCGGGTTGCCAGCGGTTCCAGGCGGCCTGCAGGGCGGCGGCGCGCTCGTCATCGAACTGGACGCTGAGCGCCACCACCTCATGACCGAGCGAGAGCGCCGTGGCGAGGGCAGCCTCGGCCATGCGCGACACGGCGGCGACCCTGACAACGACCAGGCGATCCTCTGGCTGTGGCATCCCCGGCGTCGACCCGAGGCCGAGCTCGGCGCCGACGTCGTCGTAGTAGCGGGCGATCCGGGCGAACAAGAAGAAGAGGGCGGGGACGGCGATCACCACCACCCAGGCGCCCGAGGTGAACTTGGTCACCAAGAAGATGACCGTGGCCAGCGCGGTCATCACCGCCCCGGTCCCGTTCAGCGCCGCCCGCGCCCACCAGTGCGGGGGGCGCTCCCGGTGCCAGTGCCGTACCAGGCCGGTCTGGGAAAGGGTGAAGCCGGTGAACACCCCGATAGCGAACAGCGGGATGAGCGAGTTCGTGTTGGCGTTCACCGCGATCAGTAGCACTCCCGCCAGCACGGCCAGGACGACCACGCCGTAGCGGTAGACGGGACGGTCGGCCCTGAGCCCGAACACGTGGGGCACCAGGTTGTCCCGCGCCAGGAGGCTCGCCAGGACGGGCAGGCCGCCGAAGGAGGTGTTGGCAGCGAGCGTGAGGA
>DAHXND010000197.1 GCA_027366675.1 Acidimicrobiales bacterium | reverse complement strand
AGGTCACCGATGCCGAGCTCGCTGCCGTGCCCCGCGAGGCCCATGCCTTTCACGGCGAGTGGAACTACACGTGCAACGGCACGCGCTTGAAGTCCCGGCCGCGCAAACGAACTACCACCACGTAGTTCTGCGGAGGGCCCTTATGCACAAGATGCCCTCAGCCTGCTCCTCGAGCAGCTCGGAAAAAGCTGATACGAAAGCACCTGGAGAGGGAGCGGCAGTCTGAGGATGCTCCCCACCGCGCTTGCAGCGTTCCCAGAACTCGGTGGCTGACATCTCGGAGCGGTCCAGGAAGGACTCGTCTCCGAAGCGGATGGAGAGCGGGACTACGCGGATCCCGCAGTCCTCCGCCAGATCCTTGGGCAGGTCGCAGGAGCTATCTGTCACTATGCCGATGACCGGTTTTTCCCCTCCGTTGCTCATGCCCGTTCCTTCCTTCGTGCCGACGTCATTTCCAACCCGGAAATCGCGACGGCGTATCCAGTGGATAGCTAATCCCACCTGCCCGCACATATCCTGGCGCGAGCCCGCCTTGCCCGCGCCGACGTCTCTTCCGCCGTGCCGAGGCAATAACCGCAGTGCCGAGATATGCTATCACGCCGACGGCTATATCCACGAGCACTCTGGCTAAGAGCTCCCAGGTCACAGGTCTACCTATTACCAGCCGCAGCAGCCGATCCGTGAGCACCACGCACGCAGCCATGATGGCGGTGGCCAAGGCGACATGCCTCACGCGTCTCCACGGAATCAGGGGGTGTCCACTTCCTACGCGACGTGCCAGGACGATGAACCCGGCAACAGCGGCCACGCTATAGGAACAAGACAAAGCCAATGCCAGGCCACCCAGGCCAAGGGCCATCGACAATGGAACTGCCAGAGCGATGTTCAGACCATTCTCGAGAAGATATAGGTAGAAAGCCGACCGTGTAGCCCCTACCGTCTGGAGGAACCTAACCAGGTAGAGATAGATACAGAAACCTGGGAGCCCGATGGCGAACAATGACAACGCGCTACCTGCTCGGTTTGCGCCTTCGAGCGTGGTTGCCCCATGAGCGAGCAGGAGATTCATACCAGGACCAGCGAGCAGGAGCATGCCTACTGCGGCGGGAACTACGAATGCGATGACAGCCAAGGCGCCACGTCCGGTCAGCATTCGCAGGCGCGCTGGACGCCCAGCGGTCCAGGCTGCCGCGATAGCCGGTGTTGCAACGCTGATGACCGAGAATGTGACGATGGCGTAGGGAAGCTGGAATACCGTGTAGGCGTAGGTGTAGGCGCTCACAGCACCGCCTGGGAGCCGATCCGCCAGGAGAAGGACGACGAATAACGCCACCTGGTTTGTAATGACGATTCCGACCACCCAGGACGAGAGTCTGGCCAGCCGGCGTACTCCAGGATCCAGCGGAGCCCAGACGGCACGGATTCTTATGCCCGACCGGCGTAGGGCTGGGAGGAGAACGATTACTTGTAGAACCAGTGCCCCGGTAGTACCCGCGCCCAGTATCCAGACGACCACCTGATGGTGAACCAGATAAGAGAGGCCCTGTTCGCGCGATATGGCAGCCACCGCCAGGAACACGCCTATCGACAGCACGTTGTTGACGACAGGGGCGAAGGCCGGTAGGGAGAACTTTCCACGAACATTTAGGATCGCCTCTCCTATGGCGAAGAACCCGTAGAGAGCCACCTGTGGGATGAAAAAACGCAGCAGCTCAGTCGCTAGTTGACGCTCGCGCACAGCGTTGCTCGTGTGATTCAGGACTGTATAGAGGCGGATAATGCCAGGAGCCAGGAACTCGAAGGCGATACAGGACCCGATAAGGATAATAGTAGAGAGCGTTACTATCGCAGAGATAGAGCGCTCCGATCGGCGGCCTGGCTGTCGGGCAATCGCCTCGACAAATGCAGGGACGAACAGGCTCGACGCGATACCACCGAGCATGATGTCATAGAGGATGTTGGGGGCGGTGTTCGCCAGGTTATAGGCGTCGGCGCCAGCATTTACCCCCAGGGCGTAGGCAAGAGCTACCAGGCGCGCGATACCTGTGATGCGCGAACCGAGTGTGCCCAGTGCAGCTCCTGCCGTGGAGCGCTGCCAGGACGGTCCTTCGGCAAGGGCGCGCCGGCGCCGTCGCTGCTGAGGGCTCGGGGGTCCATTATGCATCAGCGTCAGCGCGGTAGCTTTTCAGGCAGCACGAGGCATCTTATCCCGCCTGTGCTTTTCGCGATAGGAGCGATGGAGGGAGCGCAGCCACCAACCTGCGAGCAGCAGCAGCGAAAGTATGGAGAGCACTATTGCGACGCTGGAGACCGCTGTGGAATGCACCGTCAAGCGCTCTCTCGATATCGTCAGGTTGCCGTGGGGCGCGCGCAGGGTGGCGAGCAAAGGGAAGTCTCCCGGCGCTCGGGCAGTTACAGCGAAGTATACGGTACTGTTCCGTCGAGATAGGGTGACGAGCTGGCGGTCACCGTGAGGGAACTCGAGGGTCGTGCTCTCGAGCGTGATGACCGCCTTTACTGGAAGCCTCCCTTGGCTGACGATGGTTATCGGTACCCTGGCGCTACGTGATGTCAGGATGACGCTGCGGGCTGGCGGGAAGGTGATAGACGACGTCCAAGTATGGAGCTCTGCAGTGAAGGCGTTTTCCAAGTCGGACTGCTCGCCCGGCTTCAGAAGAGACGACTCCATGTCCAGGAGCGTCGACTGCAGCTCCAACACGGTCGGGGAGCTGGCTGGGATGGAGGAGGCAACAGAGGCGATGTCGCCCCCATCTTTTCCCAACGTAGAGATAATGGCGCTGTCGAGACTGTTGGGGGGAGGGTTCAGGATCCGGTCGCCGTTGGCACCCGAGTTAGGGGTTACTGACGACAGTAGATCGGAGAGCGTAGTGGAGCGGAGCATAGGGCTGTTCTCGAGTCCGGCCAGGAAAGTAGCCAAGAACGCCGGGCTGGGTGCAGATGGGCTCAGACCGGCAGCGACAACGCCACGAGCTAGCGGGTCGTTCGGAGTGCCGAAATAGATCTCAGCCAGATCAGCGAGCATCTGATGGGCTGCGAGCACCGGGTCCCTCGTTGTGGAGAAACGAACGGACAGTCCAGGGTCGATCGTCACGGCCAGGCCGTCTCTGGCCGGGGCCTGTGTTCCTGTGCCAGTGCTGCTGGCGCTGCCAGTCGGGGCAGGGAGGGGGTAGTGGACCGGAGAAGTCGGGGTAAGCAGCGTGGACACCGATTGGAAATTGTCGGGTGGAACGGCGAAGGTCTGGACGCCGTAAGACTGGAGCGCTTGCATTGCCTGGATACTGAGACGCCTATCGCTGAGCCAGGTACGCATCGCAGGTAGATGGAAGCCGGCTTTCGACAGCATCTGTCTTCCCAGGGAGAGCTGGAGGCCGAGAGTGTTCTCTATGCCGCTCATGGAGATCTCGGTTGCATCTATCTCTGTATAGGTGGGATCGACGAGCTGATGCGCAGCGCTATTCGAGGTTAGTGCCACCAACTCACCAAGAATGGGGCGTTCGGTGGCAGCTGAAGACATTGCAAGATATTCGGCGGTCTGGCCGTCCAGGATGAGGCTGTTGTCTACCGACGGGTAGTGGCCGAGCACGCTGACCACTTGTGCGAGATGGGTAATGCCAGAAAGCCCAAGACGAGGACCGAGGCCCAGATCGGTACTCGATATACTATGAGACGCTCCGGTGTGTGTCCCCGGCCTGCTCGCGGTCGCTGTGAGGCTCAACGGTACGACAGACGCTACACGAAGCGGCTGGGTAGCCCCGCCTGTGTAGTAGACAAGGGCAGTGACGAGAGATCCGATTGTGCGGCCCGTAGCTCGTGCAACGAGACTGACGCTCACCGGGTATACGCCGTCGCAGGTACCTGGTGAGCAGAAAAGCCTGACTGTCCACGGGCCTCTTCCCCCGCCGACCGCTCCCATGGCCTGCACCGGCATATGGAGACTGGCTATCCGATGGCCCGCGGTTGTATCCGAACTGACCGGAATTAGGGGTGAGCTGTCCAATGCCTGCGTGGTCAGGTTGCCATTCATCGCTTGGTGGAAGGCGGATCGACTCGTCAGCATGCCATAAACCGTGACTCGAAAACCGAGGTTGGCAGGAGCGCTTGGTCTCGGAGCCGATACGCTGATATCGAATCCATGACCAGGTACGACCCAACTCGTTTGCGACACCAGGCTGATTCCGGGGGATCTGCTGGTACTGCTGCCATGACCCGGCGAGCGTGTGGTACGAGAGAGGAGCGCAGCCGGTTCTCCCGACACCTGGCTGGATCCATCCAGCAGGAGCGCCGTAGTAGCTGTGACGAGGAGGAGTATGGCGATAACCAGGATGCTCGCGATCGGCCGGTCACGATGCCGCCTGGATGGTCTGCAAGGATGCCCTGCACTACCCGGCCTGGTACGAGGAGCTACTCCTTTCATGATCCGAGAGTGTGCTCTGGTCTCGCCCATGCCTGCTTCCTTCGTAGCCTCAGTGCCGCAGGACGGCCTGGCGTGCTCCAGGGCAGGTCCTGGCAGGCTATGTGATGGTCCTGTTCGGGTTTCATCCCGCATTCCTCGAGCACGAGACTCCTAAGTGGCATCCGGAGGCCGGGGTTCGTCTGGATGCTGTTCTGGCTGGCGCCGCGGCCTCGGGGGTGTCCGAGGCCCTGCGCTTCTTCGCTCCACCGGAGACCGGGGCCGAGCTCGCGCATGTTCTCCGAGTCCACGACCAATCCTACCTAGATCGCCTGGCGGTGATCGGCGAGGCAGGTGGGGGATATCTTGACCCCGACACGCATGTCGGCCCCTCTTCCCTACGGGCTGCTCTGCTGGCCGCAGGGACTGGCCTGGAAGCTGTTCGCCTGCTCGCTACCGGTGGGGATTCTGCGGCGTTCCTGGCGCTTCGACCCCCGGGTCACCACGCCGGGCGCTCGGTGGGCATGGGTTTCTGCCTCCTGAACAATGTGGCAATTACGGCCAGGGCGCTTGCAGACCAGGGCCGGCGGGTCGCGATCGTGGATTTCGATGCACATCATGGCAATGGGACCCAGGAGATCTTCTATGAGGATCCAGGCGTTCTCTATGTGTCCCTGCACCAGTATCCCTGGTATCCAGGTACGGGAGCATTCGAAGAACGCGGTTCGGGTGCCGGGGAGGGTACGACCTTGAACATCCCGCTGCCAGCGAAAACCGCCGGTACGGCTTACCGGATGGCGTTGGACCTGATCGTCGATCCCGCTCTGGAACGTTTCGGTCCGGACTGGCTTCTACTCTCCGCTGGTTTCGATGCGCACCGCGCCGATCCTCTTACGGATCTCGGGCTGACGTCAGGGGATTTCGCTGAGATAACGGCGCACCTGTCCGCCATCGGTCCGAGGGGGCGCCTGATCGCTTTCCTGGAGGGGGGTTACGATCTGGCAGCCCTGCGTGACTCGGCAGGTGCGTGCGTGGCTGCGCTGGCGGGTGTCAGGATTCATCCTGAGGAGCCCACGACGTCAGGGGCCGGCTGCAGTGAGGTGCGGGAGCTGGCGGGCGCCCTTCGCCAGCAGTAGCTTTCACATACGCCGGACGGTGGTTCCGCCCACCCGGTTCGGAGCAGGGCGCCGGTTTGTGCAGCAGCCCGAGCAGCCTGCGTTAGCGTGGCGAACGATGATCCCGGAGCGTTTCATGCCAATCGTGAATGCCACGAGCGAGATCGCGGGAGTCTTCGAAAGAGCCGGCTTCCGTCTCTACCTGGTGGGTGGTGCTGTTCGGGACACGTTCATAGATGAGGCGTCCACTCCCATGGCTAACGGAGAGACCCAGGTCGCGAGCGATCTCGACTGCACGACAGACGCGACGCCGGATGAGATAGAGCAGGTGCTTCGCGGATGGGCCGATGCTGTATGGCTCCAGGGCAAAGCTTATGGAACAGTCGGCTGCCGGAAGGGCGGTCAGGTCTACGAGATCACTACTCACCGTGGAGAGCACTACCACGGATCTTCCAGGAACCCCGAGGTGTCGTTCGGGCTTTCGATCGAGGAGGATCTGCGCAGGCGGGATTTCACCATAAATGCGATGGCCTTGCGTGTGCATGGTATGAGTGCAGGCGAGAAGACCTCAGCGAGCAGGGAGCGTCCGGTCCAAGGCGAGCGTCCGGTCCGAGGGGAAAGCCCGGTGGCGAGGCTGGGTGGCTCGGATGAAACGGGCCCCGAGCCTGCTCTGATCGACCCTTTCCACGGTCTGGACGACCTCGTTGCCAGGAGACTCAGGACACCGATGGATGCGACCACCGCCTTCGCCGACGACCCCCTGCGGATGTTACGCGCCGCCCGTTTCATCTCGCGCTTTCATCTGGAGCCCGACGAAGACCTGATCCGGGCGGTGGAGGCGGAGCACCATCGCCTGGCCATAGTCTCACCGGAGCGGATCCGTGACGAGCTGGATCGTCTACTGGTCACCGCAGACCCGACTCCGGGACTCTGGTTCATGGTACGAACCGGCCTTGCCGGAGAGTTCCTTCCAGAGCTTCCGGCACTTGCCCTGGAGCAGGATCCGATCCATCGCCATAAGGATGTTCTCGCTCATACGATCGCTGTCGTGGCGAAGACGACGCCGGACCGGCTGCTGAGGCTGGCGGCCCTCTTCCATGATGTCGGGAAGCCACGGACCAGGACGTTCGGTCCTGAAGGCGTCCAGTTCCACCAGCACGATGTGGTAGGCGCCAGGATGACGCGGAGTCGTATGCGGGCGCTTCATTACCCTAATGCGGACATCGATGCGGTAAGCAGGCTCGTGGAGCTCCATC
>DAHXND010000211.1 GCA_027366675.1 Acidimicrobiales bacterium | reverse complement strand
GGATGAACTTGTCAGCGGTCCCACTGAACATCACGATAGAGATCCTATTGGCGCCAGCCCCCGCCGCTCGAGGCTCGAACTGCGCTCCAGCCGCTTCGACATCCATCGCAGCTCCCATCGGGCAACCACCTCTCTGGTCTTATCTGGCTCTCTGGTCTTATCTGGCTCTCTGGCCTTATCTGGCTCTCTGGCCTTATCTGGGGCCAACCAGCCCCATCACCCAACCTAGCTTTATCCAGGTGGACACGCTCCGGTAGGGGCTTTGGACCTTATCTTGGCCTTTATCGATCTTCAAGACCGAGCAGATATGCCGCCCGTTGGGTGTGCTGCTCCAAGCGGGCATCGAAATGGAGCTGGAGACCAGGGGCCCGATATTTGCCATGCTCGACAAAGCCTGCCGTACCAACCTCCGTGCTACGGGCGCGCTTTGGCAGCGAGCCACTCTCAGATCTGTGGGGTAAGGCCGGCAGCTCCTAGCATCCGGCGCAGATCTACTATCTGCTGTTCATCGATGTCGTGCTGCCGTGGGGCGTCGAAGGTCTGGGTCTCCGACCCTAGAGTCACGGTGTAGCGACCATCGTGATCTTCTGTGACGGTGGCTACGCTTTCGAGGAGAGACAAGACATCGTGCCACTGGATGTTATGGCTGGTCGGATGGCTGAAGATCTTCTCGACGGTGGCACGGTGGTGGCCGTCCAGTCCTGTTCCTTCCCCCATGCTCGTCTCCTCACTCGTCCGTGATCCCAGAAGCCATAACCTCTCGCTGAGAACCTTAGATTAGAATACTAACCGACCCGACCGGTCCTGAATGCGCCAGTGACGTGAATGTAGCACTGACCTGCGCGAACCGGTCATTCGGGCCAATTCGCCCCCAAGTGGCCTCTGTGCCCCTGACACGGAAATAGACGAGGGCTTCTGTGTATATACTCGTTCTACGCTAGTTCCTATGCCCTTATGGCGTGCTGGACGATTCCCAGGATCTTTTCGAGGCCGGCTCGGAGCTCGGGAGCCAGGCCGTACTCTCGGGCAATGGCGTCAGGAGCGTGAAAGACGACCGTCGAAGCTGGATCTCCGGGAGATGCCTCGCGAACAAGGAGGCGCGTCGGCAAGTCAAGCGCCAGGTCTGGTGCAGCGAGCATCGCCGGGGTGCCTACTGCAGGATTGCCAAGCATGACCACCCTGGAATCGGGCATATCGAGCCCGACAGAGCGCGCACCTGCCGCATGATCCACGACTCCGAAGACAGTGACGCCTCTCGCCTCGGCCACCTCGATAATGCGGCGTACGGTCTCGGCTACGCTGTAGGGACTTGGCTCTCGGCTAATCCCGACCTTGGCACCCAAGCCAAGCGCCTGCCCTCCGAGCTCGGGTGAACCGCCCTCGCCATCGACCACACCGAGACTCTACTGCACTACCACGGGCCGGGGCGAGGGGCCAAGGGCCAGGAGTCCAGAGCGCGCGGCTGTCACTCTGACCAGCCTGCAGCTCGGCTACGCTCCGGACGACCACGACGCGCCACGGCCATGAGCCCAGTCGTTGAACCTTACCAGGCGCCACCGGCCATCTGTCTCGGAGCATTCCCACTCGTTCACCGATGTATTTTCCACGCGTAGGCCGATACGCAGGCCCGGCCCGACGACGGGCGCGTGATCCTGGATCGCCACGGCTCCGTCCTCTTCGCTGGAAGCCCCGAGCGGCACGCCGGCTCCACTGGAGACCCCGAGCGGCACGCCGGCTTCGCGGGAGACCCCGAGCGGCACGCCGGCTTCGCTGGGGCGAGCAGTTGCCCCTATCAAGTCGAGAAAGGCAGCCTCGATGGTCCCAGCATGGGTAGCCACGACCACGAGGCCACCTCGATGCCGCTCTGCTGCCCGCCGGAGCGTAGCGGCGACCCTTGCACGGAACCCGGACCAGCTCTCGCCCCCAGGCGAGAAAGGAAGGTCAGGGTCGTAACCGAGCGCAGAGCGCCTCGGGTCTCCAACGCCATACGCCCGCAGGTAAGCCTCCCAGGTCAGCCCGTCCGCCTCCCCGGGCCGCAGCTCGCACCATCCCCTGTCCAGGACAACGTCCTCAGGGGAGAGGGAAAACGCGGGAGCCAGGATCTCTGCCGTCTCCCTGGCACGCTGGAGGGTGCTCGCGTAGAGGAAGGCAGGCCTATCGTCGCGGAGCTCGCCCGTCGCCACCAGGCGATCAGCGAGCGCTCGAGCCTGAGCCTCCCCCACCTCCGTCAATCCCCTGCATGTGCGCTCTCCTGCTACCACCCCGGCTTGGTTTGCCCACGACTCTCCATGTCGTATCAGGACTAGCGTAGTCTTGCCGCCCGCATGGGCGCCGTCCCGGGCAGGCCCTAGCCGGCTTGCGTTCCCCGTTCCCGTCATATCAGCTCTTCGATGAATGCTTCGAGCTGGCGCAGGTTCCGGCACTCGAATACACCATCGCAGTAGGGCTCGTACGCAGCCATCACCGAATCTCCCGTATCCCAGTAGGCCCTCGGCTCCGGGTTCAGCCAGTAGACGTGCTTTACCTGCTGGCGAACACTTGCCAGTGCCTCGGAACCAGAGGCATGGTAGTTGTTCCGGGCATCACCGAGCAGGATAACAGTGGTGCGCTGCGTGAGCTGTGCAGCGAAGCGCTCCTCGAACACCTGGAAGG
>DAHXND010000209.1 GCA_027366675.1 Acidimicrobiales bacterium | reverse complement strand
GCAGAGCCCCCACACAGCCTTCTTCGGAGGCGTCCGCTCTCCAGGAAGAAGAGGCTGATAGGAGCCCTCGCCCTGAGAAACGAAGGCGCTCCCCTGTCCTAGGGTCCGTACCAAGCAAGGACCCCGAGGTGAAACGCCAGGTCAATGGCCTTGCACCAGAGGAGCGTAGGATAGGCTTCGTCGCGGCAGGTGGCACAGCAGTTCTCTACGGGGCTCTCTTCCTGCCTCACCTGCACGAGAAGTTATCGAAGGGTGAGATCCCGCCGGTGGACGCCTTCTTCGTTGGCCTGGCACTGGCTGCCCTGCTGCTGGTCGGTACCCTGGCGAATCGGAGGGCAGCACTGGGCTTCGCCGCCTTCCTGGCCGGCTTCGCTGTCGTGGGAAGCTCGCCCCTTCTCGGGGCACCCTACCTATTCATGGCCGGCTGGCTCGTGCTCCGAGCGTTCCGCAAGGAGCATGCCCCCAAGGTGTCCGGAGCGACCGCCACGGGCTCTCCTGCATCCGGCACAGATGCTGTGGGGGCCGCCTCGACCCAACCGGCGCGGCCACGGAACCTGCTCTCACGCCTTTTCACACCCGAGCCGCGAGCCTCTGGAGCACGGAACGGCAACGGGTCACCGAGCTCATCCCGGAAACCCTCTTCGGCTCGCTCTGATCGTCCCCGCAGGTCTCACCCGGCCAAGAACGCTCCGGCTACGCCTCCAGCATCCAAGCGGTACACGCCTCCGAAAGCCAAGCGTGGATCAACACGCCGGTCGAGCTCCGCTACAGGGCGCTAACAGCCTCACGGCAGACCTACACCTACCCCGGCATGGGTGCCGGTACCAGAGCAGCACGCAATAGATCTATGAGCGCCCTACGCCTTCTGGCCAGCGAGCGCCTGTCAGGCTCCACGCCTAATGCCCTGAGCACCTCTACCTCCGTGGCAACGCCGGTTACGGCAGAGTAGCTAGCCAGAAGCAGGATAGTAGGATCATGGCGACGAAGCCGGCCTGCGTCCATCTCCGCTTCGAGGAAGGCAGTCGCCCGCTCGATAAGGGGCTGGAGCGCGCTCACCAGCCGTAACGCTGCCCCTGGCCCCAATCTGCTCACCTCTCGAACCAGCCCGAGCAGCTCGGGGCGCCTTCCGGCCAGGCGGAAAGCCGAGCGAACGACAGCCTCCACCTTCGCCCAGCCTCCGTCGGCCCCGACCAGGGCCAGCTCGAGAACATCAGCCAACTCCCGAGCACTTCGATCTATCAGGGCATCGAGCAGGCCCTCCTTGGAGCCGAACCAGTACAAGATAGCCTGCTTGCTCATACCGAGCGCTGCTCCTAGAGCATCGAGTGACGTCCCGTCGTAGCCCCTTGATCCGAAACTCGCCAAGGCAGCATCGAGGATCCGCTCCGGCGTAGGAACCTCAGATGGCTCCAATCGTCGAGCTGACGTCCCATCTCCCACTTCAACCTTCTTGGCGGCACTCACTTACCATATGGTAGAACAGGAGGGTGATCAGTGAGGGGCTGGAGGGCAAGCGCATCGCCGTCACTGGTGCCACAGGCTTTCTCGGAACCGCGATCCTGGAGCGCCTCCTGCGGTGCGCTCCTGGATGCCAGGTGGTCCCCATCGTCCGTCCCACCAGAAGATCAAGCGCCGCCGAACGCGTAACCCGCGAGATCCTTCGCAACGACTGCTTCGATACGCTGCGCACCGAGCTCGGGGCCGGCTTCGATCCCGAGATGGAGCACCGCGTGACCACGATCGCCGGCGACGTCACGACCGACGGCCTCGGATTGGACGAGGAGGCTCGCCATATCCTGGCGAGCTGCGATGTGGTGATCCACTCTGCCGCTACAGTCAGCTTCGACGCGCCGCTTGACTCTGCCGTAGAGGTAAACCTGTTGGGCCCCCTGCGGGTAGCCAGGGCGGTGCTCGCGTCTCGCCAGACTTCCACGAGCGACCGGCCGCCGTCCTTCATCGCCGTCTCCACTGCCTATGTGGCTGGTGCACGGCGTGGCGAAGCCCCTGAAGCCCTGGCCGGCGACATCCTGCTGGCCCCAGGCGCTGGATGCGCTTGGCAGGACGAGGTCGCGGCGGCTCGCCGCGCACGCCAGGACGTCGACGCCGCCAGCCGCACACCTGAAAAGCTGAGCTCCTTTGCCCGTGCAGCCAGGCGCGGGCTCGGGGCAGCGGGCGCACCACTGCTAGCAGAACGCACCGAGCGCCTCCGGTCCGATTGGGTGCGCGAGCGCATGGTGGAAATGGGTCGCATCAGAGCCCAGACACTCGGATGGCCTGATGCCTACGCATATACGAAGGCGCTTGGCGAGAGAGCCCTTGCCAGCGCGGACCTCCCCTTGCCGACAACCATCGTCCGCCCGTCGATCATCGAGTCCGCCATGAGAGAGCCTCACCCCGGCTGGATACGGGGATTTCGCATGGCAGAGCCAGTTATCGTATCCTATGCAAGAGGTCTTTTGAAGGAGTTCCCTGGAGTGCCCGAGGGGATCATCGATGTGATCCCTGTAGATCTCGTCGTGGCAGCGATCACCGCCATCGCTGCCACGACGGCCAACCTACCCGAGGACGCCACCTCACCAGGCTCGCCCCGTAAGCCGGCAGTTTTCCATGTGGCCTCGGGGGCGCGAAATCCTCTCCGCTATGGCAACCTCGTTGATCTCGTACAGGGATGGTTCACTGAGCACCCGCTCTACGATGCCCACGGGCAGCCGATCGTTGTACCACAATGGTCATTCCCCGGTCGCGGGCGCGTGCAGCGCCAGCTACAGCGCACGAAAACGATCCTCGGCCACGCGGAGCGAGCACTTGGTGCCCTGCCACTACGGTCGCGCTCAGCCGAGTGGTCGGCAGCCTTGAGCTCCAGGCGAGATCAGGTGGAACGAGCCCTTGGATATGTGCAGCTCTATGGCGCATACACTGAGACCGACGCCATATTTCGCATCGACAACCTCCTCTCATTAGCGAAGAGTCTCCCGCCAGAAGACCGCGATTCATTCGAGATCGACCCTGCTGTGATCGACTGGCGTTCCTACGTACGCGACGTGCATCTCCCGTCCGTCGTGGAGCACGCCCGGGTCCGCACCACGCCTGGACGCAGGGTTCCAGAGCAACGTTCCGTGCGCATGCGCAAGGCCGTGCTGGAGCCGGACCGCCAGCTTGCCGTGTTCGACCTCGAGCACACGCTGATGGCTTCGAACGTGGTCGAGACCTACGCCTGGCTGGCCAGCAGGCACCTCACCCGCCCAGCTCAGCTCCGGCTTGCTATCAGATTGATCCGCGATGCACCTGCACTTGCCATGCTAGACCGGCGGGATCGCTCGGATTTCCTGC
>DAHXND010000166.1 GCA_027366675.1 Acidimicrobiales bacterium | reverse complement strand
CAGCACAGCAGACTTCGAGCAACTTTACCTACCGCCGCTGGCGGGACCGGTCTACGGGTACCAAGCCGTGAATGTCGAGGCCCAAGAGCGTAACACCAGCTCATTCCTTCACTGGCTCAGGAACCTGATTGCCGTGCGGGGGACACATCCCGATTTCGGAACCGCCGTCCTGGAGCTCGTCTCGGTCGAGAACCCGTCGATCCTTGCGTACGTTCGCTCGGGGAGCGAGGACATTCTATGTGTTTTCAACTTGAGCCGCTTTGCCCAGCCAGCCGAGCTGGAGCTGGGCCGATTCTCGGGCCGCGTGCCGGTGGAGCTCGTGGGCAGGATAGCCTTTCCGCCCGTGGGGGAGCAGCGGTATCTCGTGACCCTGAGTCCCTATGGGTTCTATTGGTTCTCCCTCGAGGAGCCAGTCGGGTGAGCAGGCGTGGGCTGATTGCCAGGTACGGGCGGGGGACGGAACCACGTGCGCATGATGCCGTAGCTGGCAGCGCTGTTTTCGGCCAGGACGTGGGAGTCGATAGTGGGGCCCCTGGGCTGGCTCGCGATGTCGGAGCTGCTGTCCTTGGTCTTCTGGCGCCCTCGCTGTCGCGTCATGGCTGGCTGCGCCCGAGCGCCGGAAGCGATAAGGATGCCGGGATCTCGAGCTCCGCTGCTCTCGGCTCCCCACCGATCGCTCTGGTCGACTCCTGCTTCCTGGGTCATGGATGGCCGGCAGTGCTCTCCTGCCTCGTGGAGGTTGGCTCGCGTACCGTGCAGGTATTCGTCGGTCTCGTCGAGGAGGGGGACCGTGACAGCTTGGCCATCGTGGAGTCACTCGAGTCCGCGTCGCCTACCGCGCTGATCGGGAGGATGGAGCTGCACGGTAGAGCTTTCCTCGCCTATAACGCGCTAGAAGATCCCCTGGCGCTGTCTGTTCTCCTACGAGAGCTCGTCGGCCACCCTCTGGATGTCGGCACATCGCGCCTGGTGCTCGACGGGGACGAAGTGGCGTCGGTGATTGCCGACGAGCGGTTCGAGCTGCGTGCATACCGGCAGATGGACGTGCCTTCCAGGCCCGAGGTCGAGCTGAGCATACGGCTCGACGAGGCTGGCTTCAATCACATAGCTGCTCCGCTTGCCCTCTGGCGGCGTGACGGTCATGATCGTGTTTTCGTGCGCGAGTACCTGCCCGGGGCGAGCGATGGTGCCGCCCTGGCAAGCACATCGCTGCGCGGGTTGTTTGCGGACGGGGGTGAGCCTGCAGCGGCAGGCGGGGACTTCTCCAGTGAAGCTGGCAGGCTCGGAACGACTACGGCGCGCATGCATCTTGCCAGTGCGCGAGCCTTTGGAGAGAGGCCGATAGGCGAGCGCCCGGGATCGCGGCACATAATACGTCGGGGCGCGACGATTCGTCTTCATGGGGATTATCGCCTGGACAAGGTGGCTCGCACTGAGCTCGGTTGGTACATCCGAGACTTTCCTCTTCGGGGAGCTGGAGAGGCTGGGGAGTTGTCCTATGGTGCTCCGCTGGAGGATGTGGCAAGCCTTTTCCGCTCGATGCGCGAGCTGGCGGCAGACGTTGCTCTCGATCGGCAGGGCCAGCCGCTCGGCTGGCAGGTCCTGAAGGTACTAGCGATCAAGTGGCTGGAGCGAAACGAGCGAGCCTTCCTGGACGGCTATCTTGACCAGAAGGGGATCCGGCACCTCCTGCCCAGGGATGCACGTGATGCCCTCTTTGCCATGGTCGGTAAGCCTGACGTATCTGGCGGGAGCGTCTCCCGGTCCTGACCCGGGAGGCTTCAACAGCGGCAGCCGGTGTCGACCTTTACCCGCAGCTCGCCAGCGGCTATCTCTGGCGCAACGATATTTATCGACATGCCGGTTCCCAGCTCGAACCCGGCGCGACTCGTCATCTTTGGCATCACGTGAATGTGCCAGTGGTATGGTTCGTGTGCCCGGTAGGGAGCAGAGTGGAAGACGAGATTATAGGCTATATCCCCTATTAGGCTATGTAGCTGAGCGACTGCGTCGCGAAGTGCGCGCCCGATCGCGGCCAGGTCGCTAGGGCTCGCCCGATGAAGGTGCGGGTCATGGATCTTCGGGATGAGCAGCATCTCGAATGGCTGGGCGCTCCAGTAAGGGCACACCACGAGGGCGTGCTCATCTCCGCAGACGATGCGATGCCCAGCTTCCTCTTCTGCCTCCACCGTGGCGCATAGCAGGCATCCGCCGGCGAAACGTGAGAATCCAGCCTGCTCGTCTACCACCTCTCTCGGGACGAAGGGGAGTCCCAAGAGCTGTCCGTGGGGGTGCTCCAGTGACGCACCAGCCTCGCGGCCGGCGTTCACGATGACCTGTGTGTAGCGCAACCCCGATCTGTCAGCATGCTCCGCGACACGGTCGCGTATGGCTGCCATCACCAGAGCCACCTGCTGGTCCCCTAAGCCCGACCAGTCTGTCAGGTGATCGGGTGAGAGTATGAGCACCTCGTGTATGCCCCCTGCCGTTGCCTCGGTGAAGACCGGACCGATGTGACTTACGACGAAAGGGGCATCGCCTTCGAAGGCGGGATAGATGTTCGGGACGACTCTCACCAGCCAGTTCCCGCTGGGGCCGTAGGTTTCCAGGGCTGGGGGAGTGTCCTCTTCGTGTCCCGGGCAGAACGGGCATGGGCGGGACGGATCCTCCTGGACAGGGGCACTTCGCGCTAGGAACGCAGACGGACGTTCTGCTCGGTCCGGGCTGACCACCACCCAACGACCGGTCAGCGGGTCCAGCCGGAGCTGGTTCTTCATGGCCTTAGAGAATACATCATCTTGCTACCCACCGTAGCAAGACCGTGCGGTGATGTGTGCGCAATCGCTTCAGTTGTCAGAATAGGCGGGCAATGCGGCGCGAGGTAGCCCTATCTTGAATACGGTGACGGCCCTCGCCACAGCCCGCCCCGTTCCGAAGGGTCCGGCATTCGACGTGGTCCTGGTAGCTCACGTGGCTGTAGTCCTCATAGGATTCGGCTCGTGCATGATAACCGGGATCTTCGGCTTTATGGCCTGGCGCGGGCCCGGCCCGCTCCATGCCGGTGTACGGCGCTACTTCCGCCCAGGTCCTACGGTGGCGGGCCGAGCTATCTACCTGGTTCCGGTCTTCGGCGCTACCCTGCTCATCCTCAGTCACGGTGTCTTCACCATCGCTGACGGCTGGGTCCTCGCCGGGCTGGCTCTGTGGGTGGTGGCTGTGGCACTGGGAGAGGGAGTCCTTTGGCCGGCCACAGCACGTGCCTCGGCGATGCTTACGGGAGCCCGGGCATCTCGAGCTCTGGCGACAGATGCCCGGGGCGCTCACCCTCGCATGGAGGCCGCGCCCGGCGAAGCGGAGATGAGGCGACTCTTCCGTACTGTCTCGATAGGGGCTGCAGGGATCGTCGCTTGTGGCCTGGCCGGCATCGTGCTGATGTTCGCCAAGCCGTCCTTGTGAGCCGTCCTTTTGGGCCGTCTTTCCGCGTCGCAGTGCCTACGCCGAGCCGGGACCGGTACCCTGGCTGGCGTGTGCTCCACAACGGCCGGCAGGGACGAGAGCTCCGTCGTCGCCTACCTCGACCACGCCGCTACCACGCCCACGAGGCCGGAGGTGCTGGAGGCGATGCTCCCTTACCTGACTGCCACCTTCGGCAATCCCTCGGGGGCCCATGCCGTGAGCAGGCGTGCCTGGGCGGCCCTCGAGACGGCGAGAGAGGAGGTGGCGCGTTGCGTTGGGGCGCAGCCTGGCGAGGTCATCTTCACGAGCGGGGGCACGGAGGCCGATAACCTGGCAGTGCGAGGTGTGGTGGAAGCCACTGGAGCCAAGGCATGCTGCAGCGCAATAGAGCACCCGGCAGTGCGCGAGAGCGTGCTAGCCGGCGGCGGTCTACTCCTACCTGTCACGGGCAACGGGGTTCTCGATTGCGAGAGCTTCGCACAGGCCCTTGACCCGGCGGTCGGCCTTGTCTCCGTGATGGTCGCCAATCACGAGACGGGGATTGTCCAGCCGCTCGCCGAGGTCTCGGCGCAGGTGCGCTCCCGTGCTCCGAATGCGGTGCTGCACACCGATGCAGTCCAGGCTGCTCCATGGATGGATCTTGGAGACATATGGGAGCTGGTCGATGCTATGTCGGTGAGTGGTCATAAGCTCGGTGCCCCGAAGGGCATCGGGGCACTCGTCGTCAGGGAAGGCGTGAGGCTCGCTCCTGTGATGCGGGGTGGTCCGCAGGAGAAGGAACGTCGTCCCGGCACGCAGAACGTGGCAGGCGCCATTGGCCTAGCCGAAGCGATGCGCCTCGTTGCAGTAGAGCGCGAAGCGGTGTCACGCAGGGTGGAAGAGCTCCGCGATATGTTCTCAGCGCTTCTGGGTGATGGTATTCCCGGCCTGGTGGAGACCGGGGCTTGCACGGAACGCCTGCCTGGGCATTGCCATGTGCAGATCCCCGGGGTAGAGAGCGAGGTCATGCTTATCGCTCTGGACGAGTCCGGGGTATGCGCCTCGGCGGGTCCGGCCTGTGCCAGTGGTGCCCTGGAACCGAGCACGGTTCTCATGGCCATGGGCAGGAGCGCTCTGCATGCCAGGCAGTGCTTGCGCTTCAGTATGGGATATAACACCACCGAAGCTGAGGTCACGGCTGCGGCAGAGATCGTCGTCGAGGCTTTCCGCCGTCTCGCCGGCCGGAGGGGGCAGTAGCGGTGCGCGTCATGGTGGCCATGTCGGGAGGCGTGGATTCTGCCGTCGCAGCGGATCTGCTGATGCGAGCGGGTCATGAAGTGGTCGGTGTGACGATGAAGCTGTGGGGAGGGTCGAGCGATCGGGGCTGCTGCTCGGTGGCGGACGTGGATGATGCCAGGATGGTAGCTCTGCGCCTCGGGATTCCTCACCATGTGCTGAACATGAGCGACGAGTTCGGCTCTGCGGTGGTGGACCCCTACGTACAGGCTCATGTGGCAGGGCGCACGCCTAACCCCTGCATGGAGTGCAACCGCCATATAAAGTTCGGTGCCCTGATGTCCCGTGCCGATGCACTCGGATTCGATGCCCTGGCGACGGGCCACCATGCCCGCCTGGACTCCCATGCCCGCCTGGGCCGGGAGGATCCCCCCCGGCTGCGTCGGGGTATGGATCGCTCGAAGGACCAGTCCTACGTGCTCGCCGTCGTGGACCCGCCTGTTCTTGGGCGGGTTCTGCTGCCGGTCGGAGACCTGACCAAGGAGCAGGTACGGGCGCGAGCGCGGGAGCTTGGCTTGCGAGTGGCAGCGAAACCCGACAGCCAAGAGGTGTGCTTCGTATCATCAAGGCAGGGCCGAGCAGAGTTTATCGGTAAGCGAGCTCCTCTTCATCCGGCTCAGGTGGTGGAGTCGGGCACGGGTTCAGTGCTGGGCACTGTTCCTTCGGTCGAGCTAGTGACGGTGGGTCAGCGCCATGGGCTGGGTGCAGCGGTAGGTAGGCCGGTGTACGCGCTGGAAGTAGACGTGGAGCGGCGCAGGGTTACTGCCGGGAGCAGGGAGGAGATGATGACCGCTTACCTGGAGGTGGACTGCTGGCGGCCTGCAGGGGCAGGCGGGCGGGCCGGTGCGCTCGCGGGCAAGCAGGTGCTCGTGCAGGCGAGCGCGCACGGCCGGGTGACCAGAGGTGAGATAGCGGAGGGTGAAGGAGGGAACGGCGTAGCTCTGGCAGCCCCTGTTAGACGTGTCGCCCCGGGGCAACCCGTGGTCTGCTACGACCTGTCGGACGATGCGGTGATCGCCTGGGGGGTCGCCAGGTCGGCGGCTCTACGGCCGGGCAAGGAGACGGTAGGCCATGCCGGCCCGGTAAGCGCCGGAGCAGATGAGCGGCCCTGCCGGCCGGGCAAGGAGATGAGCGGCTCTGCCGGCCGGAACAGCTGATCGGCGGCTGGCGGGCAGAGCCAGCCGGGATCGGTCTGCCTCTTTCCAGCTGCAGCTTGTTAGCTAGAGCCGCTGGCTTTGCTGGGCAAGGCCGTCAGTCGCGACGGTGGGAGCAGCCTCTGATCCCGTTGCCTGGCTGAGCCCGGTCATCTGGCGGGAGAGCGCCCACAGGGCGAGGACGGTGACTGCGAGAGCGGCTGATGCGACGGTCGTACGCAGAGGATCGGCGCCGAAACGCTCTCCGAACACGAGCAGCCCGGCCAGGAGGCCCACTACGGGCTGGACGACGGTGCTTGTCGGGAGCGATGCCGCCAACGGACCCGAATGGTAAGCATGCTGGAAGAGCAGGGTAGCCAGCAGGGCGAGGGCGCCAGCCAGGTACAGCTCCCAAGATCCGACGGCATGCGAGACAACGCGCGCCAGGGGTGTTCCGGTCGGCACACTCAGGGCTCCTTTGGCCATCGCTCCTGCATAGGCAACGGATATGCCTGCTCCAGCAGCCATCAGCCAGGGCGGATGCTGGTCACGTCCAGGAAGGATCCACAGGCCCAGACCTATTCCTCCCGCTGCGACGAGGCCAATTACCATAGGGAGATCATGGGGCCGTCCTGTCGTGGAAGCCCCGAGGCTGGCTACGACGCCGGCGATCGCCAAGGCCACGAGGGCACTCAGAGCCCATATGCGCCAGTTCAGCCGGGCTCCAGTGATGACGGTGTCTGCCCCGAGGGCTATGACCAGCCCCGTGGCGAGGAGAGGTGTGATCACTAGAAGGCTCCCGTGCTCCAGGGCGTCGAGCTGGAGCGCAGTGCCTGCTATGCCGGCGGCCCCACCTGCCAGCCATCTGGGCTCACGGAAGAGGCGCAGCGCGCCAGCGAGGCTCAGGTGCTCGCCCTGCTCCACCCTCAGGACCCCGTGGCGCTGCAGGCTCGCTCCTATCCCGAAGAGGACGGCAGCAGCCACTGCCATTGCCACGATCATGGCTGTCCCCCCGGCTGATCCCCCCGGCGGGTACCCCCGGCTGGACTGGCGGGGCCAGCCGTCAGAGAAGTCATCAGGCCATTGTGACGCATCCCGCTCACGGCTGCCTACCGGTAGGCCCGAGGAAGCATCCTCGCGTCCTGCCTGGGTGGAGCGGTACGCTGCGAGGTGGTGAGCAGTAGAGAGCGAGCGACTCCCTCCGGGCAGCGGCGGGACCCCGCAAGTGAGGTAGCCGAGCTGAGGCGCCGCATTGCTGACTACGCAGAGCGCTACTACCGCTTCGACTCCCCGATCGTGTCAGATGCCGAATACGACGGTCTTCTGAGGCGCCTATCGGATCTCGAGCACGCACATCCAGAGCTCCGGAGCGAGGACTCTCCTACACGCAGGGTCGGGGCGCCGCCAGCTCCCTCGTTCTCCCCGGTGGAGCACAGGGTCAGGATGCTGAGCCTCGACAACGCGTTCACACGGGAGGAGCTGATCTCCTGGGCTGAGAGGATGAGCCGTCTGGCAGGCAGGCCAGCGAGCGACGTGGATCTCATGTGCGAGCTGAAGATCGATGGGCTCGCAATGAGCCTTCGTTACGAGAACGGCGTGTTCGTCCAGGCATCCACCCGGGGCGATGGCATCCTCGGAGAGGATGTGACGGCGAACGTAGCTACCATGTGCGGCAGGGCTATCCCAGGGCGGCTCTCCGAGCACCCGGATCTGGCTCTGCCTTCGTTACTTGAGGTTCGCGGCGAGATCTATATGGCGAAGTCGTCATTCGAGCAGTTGAACGAGCGGCAGGCTAAGTCCGGGGAGCGCCTTTTCGCGAACCCGCGCAATGCTGCTGCTGGATCCGTTCGCCAGAAGGATCCAGCGGTGACCGCCTCACGCCCGCTGGCCTTCTGGCCTTACCAGCTGGGTGAGGTAGCTGGCGGGCCAGAGCTTACATCGCACAGTGAGGCGCTGCGCTTCCTCGATGGCATGGGGTTCGTGACGAATCCCGAGTCGCAGCTCGTCCATGGCATCGAAGCCGCCGTTTCCTACTGCCTGGGCTGGGAGGAGAGGCGCGATCAGCTCGATTACGAGGTGGACGGGGCAGCCATCAAGGTCGATTCATTCGCCGACCAGGAGCTACTGGGCGCCACCAGCCACGCCCCGAGGTGGGCCATCGCATACAAGTTCGCGCCGGAAGAGCGCACCACGGTTCTGCTGGATATCTCCGTGTCGATCGGGAGGAGCGGCAGGGCCACACCTTTCGCCGTGCTCGATCCAGTGAAGGTGGGCGGATCCACTGTGCATCTGGCAACCTTGCACAACGAGGATCAGGTCCGTTCGAAGGATCTGCGTGTCGGGGACACGGTGCTCGTTCACAAGGCCGGCGATGTCATACCGGAGGTGATAGGACCGGTGCTCGAGCTACGGCCGGAAGGAGCCAGACCCTGGCGGTTCCCGAGGACCTGTCCCTCCTGCGGCGAGCCGCTGTATCGCCTGCCCGGCGAGAGTGATACCTACTGCATGAACGTGAACTGCCCTGCGCAGCGGGTGCAACGCTTGACCCATTTCGCCAGCCGCTCAGCGATGGACATAGAGGGTCTCGGGGAGCAGCGGGTGGCGGATCTGGTCGATGCGCATATCCTGGCCGACCCTGGTGACATCTACCGTCTCGTTGACCGGCAGGAAGAGCTCGTGTCGATCGCCGGGCTCGGTCCCCTATCGGTGGCGAACCTTCTCCGGGCTATCGACATATCGAAGCAGCGGCCCTTGCCTCGGCTGGTTGTCGGCCTCGGGATCCGTCATGTGGGTGGTGTTGCTGCACGGGCGCTCACGCGCAGCTTCCCCAGCCTGGATGCTCTCATGGCTGCATCGCCTGGCGAGCTCGAGTCAGTTGGCGGCATAGGAGCCACTATCGCTGCAAGCATCTCGGACTTCTTCGCTTCCCCCACGAATCGTGGGGTGATAGCCAAGCTCAGGGAGGCAGGAGTGCGAGACACGGAGCCGGAAGCCGTTCCTGCGCGAGCTGCTTCATCCGAGCCTGGCGCGCCACGGGGCTCAGTGGAGCGAGGCCCGGGAGCGGGATCTGCGCCTGCCATGCTCGCAGGCCGTTCCATCGTGGTAACCGGCACGCTCGAATCCTTCACGCGCGAGGAAGCCAACCAGGCGATCCTGGAGCGTGGAGGGAAAGCCCCCGGTTCTGTCTCGGCCAAGACCTACGCGCTGGTGGAGGGTACAGATCCTGGCACTGGTAAAGTATCGAAGGCGCTGGCGCTCGGAGTCAGGGTCATCGACGAAGAGGCATTTCTGGAGCTCCTGGAGACAGGGCACATCGGGGGGCGGGACAGCGGGGAGAGGGCAGGTCCAGCTACTGGCGGGGCAAGCCGGGACAGCGGGGAGAGGGCAGGCAGAGAGAGCGGGGACATAGTCAGTGGCGCCTGACGCAGGTAGCCCGGTTCCACTCTTCGCCGGTTCCCTGATCGGGGATCGGGTCGGGAGCGTGCTTGCCGGTCGCTACCGCCTGGTCCGGGTAGCTGGTGTCGGTGCTTCGGCGACCGTGTACCAGGCGATCGATACCGAGCTGGACAGGCAGGTCGCCCTGAAGCTCCTGCACCCTGCGCTTGCCACCGACAGGCGTTTCCTCCGCCATTTCGAGGCCGAGGCACGCACGGCGGCGATGCTCGCCCACCCGAACCTGGTGCGGCTCTACGACTGGGGATCGGATGCCGGGCAGCCTTATCTGGTCCTGGAGTACTTCGCACTGGGATCGGTATACGACTATCTCGAGAATGGCATGAGTTTCAGTGTTGCCCAGGTTGCCTCCTTCGGGGCTGCTGCTGCCAGAGGTCTCGACTACGCGCATCGCCGCGGCCTCGTCCACCGTGACGTGAAGCCGGCCAATATTCTCTTCGACGACGAGGGGCGCCTCGGCGTGGCGGATTTCGGCCTGGCTGGCGCACTATTCCAGGCAGCGTGGACGGTCCCGCAAGAGTCTATCGGGGCGCGTGCCAACCCTGGGGTAGCCGGAACTGCCCGCTACTCATCTCCTGAGCAGGGGCGGGGAGCCGCAGTGGACGCCGGGAGCGACGTCTACTCGCTCGCACTTGTGTGCTACGAGGCGATCACAGGGAGCGTGCCGCTCGTGGGAGAGACTCCGCTTGCGACGTCGGGTCTTCGCCAGCACGCGGAGCTTCCAGACGACGAGCGTCTTCGCGAGCTGGGCGGCTTGCTGAAGGAAGCGGCGGCACCTGTTCCGGCGGATCGCCCCACGGCTGCCAGGCTTGCCGAGCGCTTCGAGGAGGTCGTCGCATGCTTGCCGGCGCCTGAGCCATTGCCTTCCATGCCGCCTTCTGACCGTGCAAGCCTGCAAGGCGCGCTGTCCGTAGCTGTCCCGGAGCCGACGGTGCTTGCACCAGGGGCACCTGTGGCATTGGATCGTAGGGCCGCGAGGAGGGCTGGGCGAAGAGCGGCGCGAGCTGTCCGGGAACGCCCTCGCCGGTTCAGGCGAGTGGTCCTCGTGCTGCTCGCTGTTCTCGTCCTCGCTGCTGGTGCCGGCATCGGCGCTGCTAGGGCAGGACTGTTCGAGCAGCATTCGCAGGTACCGCACCTGGCTGGGGAGCCGCTGGCCGGTGCGCTGCATCTACTCCGGGCCCGCCATCTGCGTTATGCGCTCTCGCCGCGGCGCTACAGCACTACGGTGCCAGCAGGCTACGTGGTGACTTCCTACCCCGGAGATGGAAGGGATGTGAAGCGAGATTCTGTTGTCCACCTGACACTATCCATGGGGCTGCCGGTGGTGACGATCCCGGTGCTCTCGGGGATGGACCAGGACACTGCCGTAGCACTTCTTACGAAGGGTCACTTCGTGGCGAGAAGCGTGACTGCCTACAACGGGGCAGTGCCAGCCGGGTACGTGGCGTCATGGTCGCCTACCGGGCGCGTGGCGTGGGGAAGCGTCGTGACGCTCACCGTGTCCCTCGGGCCAGCGCCCCGTACAGTTCCTTCTTTCGCAGCGGGCACTGCTTACCCCCAGGCAGCCACGGTGCTACAGGGGATGAAGCTGGTGCCCGTGGAATCAGAGCAGTACGACGCGGCGGTGCCGGCAGGCCAGGTAATAGGAACTACGCCCGGCGCCGGATCTACGGTTGCCCGGGGGACGGACGTTACCGTGGTGGTCTCGAAAGGACCCCGGCTCGTCGTAGTTCCCCCGGTGAACGGGGATGGCATCACTGCAGCAGCTCAGGCCATAACGGCTGCCGGCCTGTCTCCGGGGGCAGTATACGGACCGGCGGGAGGCGTGGTCTTCGCTACTGCGCCGAGCGAGGGCGAGAGCGTGCCGGTAGGGACTGTCGTGGCTCTCTACGTGCGCTGAGAGCGGCGCACCCGGCGGGCCGCCCGCCCGTTCGCCGCCCCACCGCAGGAATGGAGCGATCCCTGCGTTAGCCCGGAGCGCCGGCCAGGCTCTAGCATGGCGTGCGGTGCTACGCCCTGGAGCGCGATTTGCGGGCAGGGCTGGGAGTCCAGAAGGGCTGGGAGTCCGGAAGGGCTGGGAGCTCCCTAATGGCGACGATATATGACGATGTATGAGGAAAAGGAGGAGGACTGAATGGGTGCATTGGACGGAAGGGTCGCGATTGTAACCGGAGCTGGCCGCGGGATCGGCCGCTGCCACGCTCTACTGTTCGCCGAGGAGGGGGCAAAGGTGGTGGTGAACGACCTCGGAGGGAGCATCGAGGGGTCGGGGCAGGATGCCAGCGCGGCCGAGCAGGTCGTCGCAGAGATAAAGGCGCTGGGTGGAGAGGCTGTTGCAAATCACGACAACGTCGCAGACTGGGAGGGTGGCAAGCGGTTGATCGATAGCGCCATCGAGGCCTTTGGCGATCTGCACGTGCTCGTCAACAACGCCGGGATACTACGCGACCGGGTGATCGTGAACATGACCGAGGATGAGTGGGACGCAGTGATCCATGTCCACCTGAAGGGGCACTTCGTGCCGCTTCGCCACGCTGCTTCATACTGGAGGGAGCAGTCCAAGGCAGGCAAAGAGGTGAAGGCAGCCATAGTGAACACCTCCTCCACCTCGGGCCTGCTCGGCAATCCCGGACAGGCGAACTACGGTGCAGCGAAGGCGGGCATCGGGGCGCTTACCGTGATCGCGTCTCAGGAGCTTGGACGTTACGGGGTGAGGGTGAACGCGATAGCTCCCGCTGCCCGCACGCGCATGACCGAGGCCACTCCCGGCCTGGGGGACATAGTGAAAGCGCCTGCAGCCGCTGACGCGTTCGATATCTGGGACCCTGCAAACATCTCACCGCTTGTGGCTTACCTTGCCACCGAGAGCTGCCCCGCCACCGGGAAAGTGTTCTTCGTGCAGGGCGGGCAGGTACGCCTCTTCCAGCCATGGACCATGACGCAGAAGATCGAGAAGTCTGGACGGTTCAGCGTGGCCGAGCTGGAGAGCGAGATGAAGGCGCTCCTCGGCTGATAACGGGAAGCTCATGCCGGCAGGCGTGATCTTCCCGGCAGGCGTGACTCTCCACGAGAGCACAGCGACTGAGCGAAGCAGGCATAGGGAGATCTGGCTGATCCTGCCGGGCCTCCCTATGCCGGGCCTCCCTATGCCGGTTAGTGCTCCCTGGCCTTCCTGTGCGGGGAAAGCCCTGTGGGGGAAATCCTGTAATGCTCAGGCAGTGATGTCCTTTATCTGCTGCGCGACCGCGGCAGCGCCGCCCAGGTCGAGGGAGGTGGACTGGAGGGCCATCAGCTTCGCCATGTCCCCCTCGACCTTTATCTTCCCAGCCATGAACGCCTGCATACCCGCCTGAGGGTTCCCTTCCACGAGGATGGCCTTGGCGGTCTCGTACTCCAGAGTCACGGTAAGATCCGCGCTGTCTAGGTGGCCGAGGTCGAGCTCAAGGCCATTCGTAGTGTCCAGGTGGGCGTGCACGGTCCCCTCCCCGAATGGTACGGAGGTTATTACCTGGTTCATCTTTACCTGGTGCGGGATCGTTGGGGCTTCGCCGGCGTGCTGCTCGCGGATCTTCTTCGCCTCCGCAATCCACTCGTCGCTCAGGAACGGATATTTTTCTGGCATGTCAATTCCTTTCGTATGGTTATCCATGGGCACTTCGATCCCCCAAGCGGAAGGCGAGCCTGTCAGGTCACGCTTCCGGCTCGCCAGCTCACGGAACATGAAGCAGATTAGCGCAGGAGCGCTGGGGCGCGCCTCTTATTGACTGGCCAGTCAGTCAATTGGCTTTTCCTGGGGGTCGCGTAGCATCCTGTCCACATGAGCGCCCCTGTGATGCGAGGTGCGGAGCCGTTCTCCTCCGCTGGCGACGATCACGGCGTGCTGGTGCTTCATGGTTTCACAGGGAACCCATCTTCCATGCGCTCGCTCGCGAAGGCGGTTGCGGCGGAGGGATACACGGTGGAGCTCCCATTGCTTCCCGGCCATGGGACGGCGATGGAGGACATGATCCCTACCCGCTTCATCGACTGGTCGCAGGCGGCCCTCGATGGTTTCGAGGCGCTCTCTGCCAGGTGCAACCAGGTGGCTGTCGTAGGTTTGTCCATGGGGGGGACGCTTGCTGCCTGGCTGGCGGTTCATCATCCGGAGATCTCGGGGCTCGTGCTCGTGAACCCCCTGCTCGAGCCGGCGGCACCAGCTCTGGTCGACCTCCTGACCGAGAGCCGGCGCCAGGGCATAGAGGTGGCTCCCGGCATAGCTTCGGACATAGCGAATCCCGGGGTAGAGGAGGTCGGCTACGAAGGGACGCCGATAGCGGCGGTGCTCTCACTGTTCAGCGCCGTAGAGTCTCTTGCTCCGGAGCTGACCCGCGTGCGCTGCCCGGTCCTGCTCTATTCGAGCCGCCAGGACCACGTGGTGGCGAGCACTTCGGGCGACCGGCTGGTCGCACATGCCACGGGCAGGCTGCAGCGCATATGGCTGGAGCGGAGCTACCATGTCGCCACCCTTGACTGGGACGCGGAGCTGATAGAACAGGGGACCGTGGAGTTCCTGAGGCAAGTCTTCGACACGGGCTCCCGTGGCACGGACCGGGCGAGCACAGGATCGTACAGGTAGGTGATCGTGATAGGATCGGCGCAGGACCCCGAGCAGGCCCCGGTGAGCAGGGAGGAGGTCGAGCAGGTCGCTCTTCTCTGCCGGCTGGAGATAGACGACGGCGAGGCGCGCGAGCTGGCAGCGCAGATGAGTGCGGTCCTGAGCCATGCTGCAGCTCTACTGTCCCTTGACACCTCCGGCGTCGATCCCACGGCGCATCCCCTGCCACTGGTGAATGTTCTGCGCACTGACGAGGTGCGCGAAAGTCTGGCGCAGGGCGATGTCCTGTCTCAGGCACCGGATGTCGAGGCGGGCCGGTTCAGGGTTCCGCCGGTGAGGCGCCGCCAGCCGGAGGAGCCATGATGCGAGTGCCAGCCGGAGGAGCCATGATGCGAGCGGAGCAGCCAGCAACCACGCCTGCCGGTGAAGGGGGCCGGTGAGGTGGCAAAGACCATAGAGGCCATCGTGGCAGGTGTCAGATCCGGGGAGATCGACCCGGTCGCCCTGGTGGATCAGCATCTGAAGCTGATCGAAGAGAACGAGCCATCGACGAACGCCTTCATCACCGTCCTGGCCGACCATGCGAGGCAGAAGGCCGGAGAGATCGCGAGTCGGGTAGCCGCCGGCGATCCCGTCGGAAGGCTGGCGGGGGTGCCGGTAGCCGTGAAAGACAACCTCTGCCTCCGGGGGGCACCGACGACGTGCGCTTCCCGGATACTGGAGCACTGGCACCCGCCTTACGATGCTACCGTGCTATCGAGGCTGCTTGCCGAAGATGCCATCATCGTCGGCAAGACGAACATGGACGAGTTCGCCATGGGCTCCTCCACAGAGCATTCAGCGAGAGGTCCCACGCATAATCCTCGTGATATGACACGTGTTCCAGGTGGATCGAGCGGTGGGAGCGCGGCAGCAGTGGCCGCCCGGTTCGCGCAGGCAGCCCTTGGATCGGATACCGGTGGCTCTATCCGGCAGCCTGCGGCCTTCTGTGGTGTGGTAGGGCTGAAGCCCACCTACGGCCTCGTATCCCGCTACGGCCTTGTCGCCTTCGCCAGCTCCCTCGACCAGGTCGGCCCCCTGGCAGGAAGCGTCGCCGACGCCGCCCTGTTGCTGGAAATCATAGCGGGGCACGATCATATGGACTCCACATCGCTGGACGCGCCCGCTCCACGGCTCGCGGGGCAGGCGGCCGATAGTGCCGAGGGTCTCAGCATAGGGATCGTCAGGGAGCTGAGTGACGGAGCTGATCCCGAGGTGAAGCGACGGCTAGACGAAGCAGCCGAGTCCCTGGAGAGGGCCGGTGCGCGGGTCGAGAGCTGCTCGATTCCCGAGGTCTCCTACGCTCTGCCTGCTTATTACCTCCTGGCGCCGGCAGAGGCATCATCTAACCTGGCACGATATGATGGTGTTCGATACGGACTGAGGGTGAATGCAGCTGATACCCCGACCATGAATGCACGGACGCGCTCGGTGGGCTTCGGCGCGGAGGTGAAACGTCGCATCATGCTCGGTACTTACGCCCTCAGGGCGGGTTACTACGATGCGTACTACGGGCAAGCCCAGCGCGTCCGCACGCTGCTCATCCGGGCATTCGACGCTGCCTACGAGAGGTATGACGCGCTCTTGTCCCCGACAGCTCCTACGACGGCGTTCCGCCTCAAAGAGCGCGTCGAGGACCCTATTGCCATGTACCTATCGGATGTATGTACCATCCCTTCCAACTTGGCCGGCCATCCCGCGATCAGCGTGCCATTTGGTACCGGCGAGGCTGGGATGCCCGTAGGCGTGCAGGTCATGGCCCCCGCACTCGCGGAGGCAGTGATGGTGCGGGTCGCTACCATCCTCGAGCAGGCGGCGCCATGAGCGCTTACGGCAGCGAGCGGCAGCGCCGGAGAGAGGGCGGAGCCCGAGACTACGAGGGCTTCGAGTGCGTGGTGGGGCTCGAAGTGCACTGCGAGCTGCTCACTGCGACGAAGCTTTTCTGCGGGTGCAAGAACGCGTTCGGCGACGAGCCGAATACGAACACCTGCCCGGTGTGCCTGGGGCTCCCCGGATCGCTTCCAGTCCTGAACGGGCACGCAGTGGAGCTCGCCATGCGCATAGGGCTGGCGTTGAACTGCACGGTCCAACCGTCTATCTTCCACAGGAAGAACTATTTCTATCCTGACATGCCAAAAGACTACCAGATCAGTCAGTACGATATTCCGATAAATACCGATGGGTATCTCGATCTGCCATCCGGGGCCAGGGTCGGGATCGTCCGTGCGCATATAGAGGAGGACACGGGCAAGACCACCCATTCCGGCGGGGGTGGCCGTATCCACGACGCGATGTACTCACTTGTAGATTACAATAGAGCGGGAGTACCTCTCGTTGAGATCGTAAGTGAGCCCGATATCCGCTCTGGCGAGCAGGCCCGAGAGTACGTGTCGGAGCTGCGTGCCGTGCTGGTGGCTGTGGGCGCCTCCGACGGACGCATGGAGGAAGGGTCGCTGCGCGTAGACGCGAACGTCTCGGTGCGCCGGCCTGGAGAGCCGTTTGGCACGCGTTGTGAGATAAAGAACCTGAACTCGCTCCGGTCGCTTGGCCGTGCCGTGGATTACGAGACTCGCCGGCAAGTGGATCTCCTGGTGTCGGGGGGCGCCGTGGCGCAGGAGACCCGTCACTGGGACGAGCAGGCGGGGCACACGGTCGTCATGCGCTCGAAGGAGGAGGCGGAGGACTACCGGTACTTCCCGGAACCTGATCTCGTGCCACTGGCGCCCGATGCCGCCTGGCAGGAGAGGATCTCGCGCGCGATGGCGCCACTCCCCGCCGGGCGCAGGAGGGCGCTGCTCGATTCGGTGGGAGCCGAGGGTCCCGCCATGGTCGAGCGCGTCGCGACCGTGGTGGCGCAGGATCTGGATGGCTATGTCATGGCCGCTGTCGACGCCGGCGCTCCCGGCGCTCTGGCGCTCTCGCGTGCCGCCAACGAGCTGGCGGCGGCCTGCGCCGAGGACGCTTCCCTGCTGGATGCGCTGGAGCCAGGTCATTTCGCGTCACTCGTGGCGATGGAGGCGAGAGGCGACCTCACGGCCACCCAGGCGAAGGCGGTGCTGGCCGAGATGCTCACGAGTGGAGAGCCTCCCGAAGCGATAGCCAGCCGGAAGGGTTTCGAGGCTCTGGACCCAGGCTCTCTCAGGCGTGCCGTAGAGGAGGTGGTCGCTGCCAATAGCGCCGAGTGGGAGCGCTACAAGGAGGGTGAGGCGAAGATGGCGCAGTTCTTCGTCGGCCAGGTGATGAAGGCCACCCGCCAGAAGGCGGACGGGAAGGCGGTGATGGCGCTCCTGGCGGATCTTCTCCGAGGTAGCGCCGGGGCGCCGTAGCAGGGGAGGTTCGAGGTGGCGCGGGGGACTCTGGAGGGATCTAACCTGGGCGACATGCCCGACCCTCACGTACCAGCGGATCTAACCCCTTCGGCGCCAGCGACCGGGAAGGCCGGCTCACTACCGAAGATCCACAGCCAGGAGGTGACCGAGGGCTACAGGCGCGCGCCGGCTCGAGCGATGCTGCGGGCCGTGGGTATGACCGACGATGACTGGGACAAGCCTCAGGTGGCGGTCGCGTCGTCGTGGAACGAGGTCACTCCGTGCAACCTCCCGCTCGATCATCTCGCCAAGCGGGCGAAAGACGGCGTGCGGGCGGGCGGCGCCTTCCCGCTCGAGTTCACCACCATAGCCGTGTCAGATGGCATCTCGATGGGTCACGAGGGTATGCGTGCCTCCCTGGTGAGCAGGGAGATAATCGCAGATTCCGTGGAGGTCATGGTTCATGCAGAGCGCTTCGACGCTCTCGTCATGCTGGCCGGCTGCGACAAGTCGCTCCCGGGAATGCTCATGGCCGCCGCGCGCCTGGACCTGCCGTCGGTGTTCCTCTACGGCGGGACGATCCTGCCCGGGCACCATAACGGGCAGGCGCTCGACATAGTGAGCGTGTTCGAGGCTGTGGGCGCATACGCAGCCAAGACGATGGACGAGGAGACGTTGCGGGCAATCGAGCGGAACGCCTGCCCTACTGCCGGGTCCTGCGCAGGGATGTTCACTGCGAACACGATGTCCTCTGTCGCCGAGGCGTTGGGCATGGCTTTGCCGGGCAGCGCCAGCCCACCAGCGGTGGATCGCAGGCGCGATGATTACGCCTACGACTCTGGCCGCGCCGTGGTGGAGCTGCTGTCGAGGGACATAAGGGCACGCCAGATCATGACCAGGGACGCCTTCGAGAATGCCATAGCGGTGGTCATGGCACTAGGCGGGTCAACGAACGCGGTTCTCCATCTGCTGGCGATCGCGAACGAAGCCCGCGTGGAGTTGGAGCTGGATGATTTCAACAGGATCGCAGCCAGGGTGCCACACCTGGCTGACACGAAGCCCCATGGCCTTTTTCACATGAGTGACGTGGACCGTGTCGGAGGCATACCTGTGGTTATGCGCGAGCTGCTCGACGCAGGGCTCATACATGGCGACTGCCTGACTGTAACGGGGCGCACCGTCGCAGAGAACCTCGAGGCGATCGATCCACCGGCACCTGATGGGATCGTCATTCACGCGCTCGATCGGCCGATCCATCCGGACGGAGGGATCGTGATACTGAGTGGATCACTCGCTCCGAGAGGATCTGTGGTGAAGGTGGCAGGGCTCGACAGCTCGCGTTTCGA
>DAHXND010000155.1 GCA_027366675.1 Acidimicrobiales bacterium | reverse complement strand
TTCGCAGCAGCATGAACGGGAAGAAGAGCGAGGACTGGAAGCGGCTCAGCAGCCGCGAGAGGGCGCCCGGCTGGGCGCCGGTCTCGTGGCCTACGCCGATGGCGACCAGCCCATCGCCGATATCTGGGTCCAAGCCGGCCTGGTTCGGGTGCGCGTGATGGGCGTTGTGCTTGGGAACCCACCAACCGAAGCTAAGGCCCGTAAGGCAGTTGCCCACCACCAGGCCGAGCACCCGGTTCGCCCCTCTCGTCCTCATTACCTGCAGATGACCGGCATCGTGGCCTATGAAGCCGAGCTGCGTGAACGCCAGGCCAAGGTACACGGCTATACCAAGTGACGCCCAAGAGTTCCCCACGACGAACAGAGCCGCCCAGCCCGCTGCGAAAGCAGCCAGGGTGAGGCTTATCTTCAGCCAGTAGTAGCCGGGCCTGCGAGCAAGAAGGCCGGCCTCACGCACACGCATGGCCAATGACCGGAAATCTCCCTGCCCAGAGACTGTGCCGAGATCTCCCTGCGGGGAGACTGTGCCATCCTGGCGCTCATATCTGGGGACTGCCTTCACGCTCGCTCCTTAGGGGGCATAAGTTGCCTGTGTGTTCCCAACACAGACCCCCACCAGGCGGCGAGACAACCGGGGTCCCCGGTCTGGCCTCTGCGGCCAGTGCACCGGTAGCAGAGACTCAGAGCAGGCGTGCTGACCTACGCGTCACGCTAACAGGTCCGGGCAGTCAGCACCGAGCACGCCAAGGACAGCTGGCAGTACGAGGCTGCAGACCGGCTACTAGGAGCCTGGCTGGTACCACCCCATGACGTCCACGATGACGTTGACGGGGGCGGTAGAGCCATTGTAGATCGTTATCGTTCCCGATGAGCTCAGATCCGCGACTGCGAGGTTCGCCACAGTCTCCCCGGAGACCCAATTCAGGTCAGAGATGACGGGCGGGCTACCACTGCCCGGGTAAACGGTGAGGTAGCCGCCTACCGAGCCTCCGGTCACAGTGACATTTGCCACTGCAGCGCTGGCAGCCGTTGGGAGGCCTGCCGTGCCTACCACGTGGACTGTGATGCTCTTGCCGCCTCCGACCATGCCAATGGTCGAGTTGACAGACGGGATATCCTCGTTCGAGCAGAAGCTCGGGACCGGGCTCACCGCACATCTCGTGTCCAGGATCCTCACCGGCTCCGACTCGGCAGTGAGAACCGAGCCAGAGGTCCCCGAAGAGGTGAAATAGCCATTCACATCGACGATGAAATCGCTGCCGACGTTCGACACGACATCGATTGCCCCGGTGGAGCTGACCTGAACTATGACCCTATTGGGAACCGGGCCCTGCCCCACAGAAAAGTTCACATTCGAGACCACTGGAGCCGGGCCGGAGCTCTCGGGGTACGCTGTCAGATATCCGTCTGCGCTATAGTCAACGGCCGTAAGATTTAGCACCACCGCAGAGACCCCTGACGAGGGGATGCCTCCATCGCCGGTCACCTGCACTGCCTCAGGCGTGTTGGCCTGGAGCGGCACCTTTGCGTCGTTCGAAGGCAGATGCTCGTTCGAGCAGAAGCTCGGAGCAGGGCTGGCCGAGCAGCGCGTGTCCACGATCCGCGCCGGAGAGATCGGCTCGTACGTCCCACCACCCGCGCTCGACGCTGCAGCGTAGTAACCTTCCACATCCACCACCACATTCGAGCTGACGCCACTCGGCCCCACGGCTATGGTCACCGAGCCACTCGACGGCAGCCCCACCTCAGTGAGATTCGCCACGGTGTCGTTCTTCGTGAAGTTCACATTCGAGGTAGCTGGCGCCGCGCTCCCGGTCGGGTAGACGGTGAGGTAGCCGCTCCCGGACTCGCCTACTGCAGTGACGTTCAGGACCACAGCGCTAACAGACTCTGCCGCCTCGCTCGGGATCCCTCCCAGTCCAGCGACCTTCACGACTAGCGGTCCAGCCGACGTGACGATGTTGCCCGAGTTGTCGCACTGTCCAGTAACGCCACTCGTTACGTCGCTCGGCGATAAGGAGCGGGTATCGCAGATGCGAACCGGGCTGATCGAGTGGAAAACAGGAGGCGCCGAGGATACAGCCTGGATAGTAGCGCTCGAGATCTGCTCGGAGCTCGACGTCGTGCAGGAAGACGAGAGGTTCGTACCGCCCAGGTCGATCGTCACGGGGAGGGGCTGTGAAGAGGTGGCCTCCGGGATCGTGAACACCACCTGGCTCCCCGTTCCTGCCGTTACGCTCACCGCTGCAGAAGGGGACATCGTTATGGTAAGCGGTGCTGCAGTAGCCGGTATGGTGCCCGTGCCGGTGAAAGTATCGGTCACCGAAGCCTGCGTGGCGCCGGTTAGGTCTATGGGCTGCTTCGCCGTGAGGGTAAGTGACTTTCCCCCGTAACCGAGACTGTCAGCCTCGCTTATCAGGCTCTTAGGCACCGTCAGCACGTCCTCCAGCCCGGACAGCCCTACCGTGCCACCGCTCGCGACTGAGCTGGGCGTCGCAGTGCCGTCTGTGACCGCAGTGATCGTGACAGTTCCAACGACGGGCACGGAGCAGGTGAGATCGTAAGTCGGGGTGTCGGCTAAGGCCGTGCCGGAGATGCCAACTGCACCGGCTGCTCCCAGGAACCCTGCCAGCAGCGCCAGAGCTCCTGCTCCTCCCAGCCAGCGAAGCCCCAGACGACGAAGTACGTGGTTATGGTGTAGCTCTCTCACGGCCTCTCCTCCTTACGCTCTCTTCCGACGGACTCTTATGCCCGCCACAAGAGCCAGCCGCGAAGCCCGACCGGCCAACCCAGCCATCGGACCGGTGCAACTCCCCCCTGAGCCTCGATTGCCCCAGCCAGAACTTCCTACACGCACACACTACCTCATAGAGAGATCCTGTTCCAGGCGACTCCTGTAGGGCCTCCCGTCAGGGACTCCTGCCAGGGCCATCGTGACGGAAGGCTCAGGCGGAACTGGTGAAGTAGCCATCCACCGATACCTCGATCTCGGTCGCTCCCGCCATGTAGAGCTGCACCTTCCCGGCGACGATGGGTACCATGACCAGGTTCGACACCGGGCCGCCTGACGCCGTGTAGTTCAGGTCCGAGGCTACAGGCATCGGGGAAGAAGCGAACACCGTTACGTACCCGGGCTCTCTCTCCGAGGAGGCAGTCACGTCGAGAAGCACCCCCGTCGCATCCGCCGGCACGCCGGGCAGCGCCAGGCCCAAGGTGACCGGGGAGCGCTCTCCCTTACCCTCGCACTGGCTGAGTGCCACGCCGGAGAGGCCGGACGGATTACCGGGTGCCGTGTTGCACACGATGTCCGGCGATATCGGGGTGAAGGAAGATCCTGCCTGGGGAGGGGCCGGGGGGGCCATGTATGCCTGGACCCCTACCAGGACCTCGACCGTGCCAGAGGTGTTATGTATCTCGATCGTTCCAGCCGGCGGTACCGAGACCCAGAACGAGCTGGCCTCGGGCCTGGCTGAAGTCACTTCTATGGTGTGCGACATGTCAGACGACCCAGCGGATGGATAGACCGCGACGCTCGTGGCAGCGGAGTCGCCGAGTGTGGTCAAGTTCACGAAAGCCGCAGTGGCACCGACCGGGATCCCAGAGATTCCCGACACTTTCACGGTAAGCGTGCCGCCCGGTCCGATGGCCTTACCCTCACACTGCGCAAGAGCTGAGCCACTGAGACCCGATGGGTTACCTGACCTCGTATCACATACACGGGTCGGCGATATCGGAACGTAGCTGCTCCCGAAGGGGGCAGCGCCACCGAGCAGTGCCTCGATCTCGACCATGGGCGCATCGGAGTTCACCAGCCCGAGCGTGGAGAACTCGCCGGAGAAGTCGAAGACCCCGGTCGTGCGGTTATAGAAATCTGACTCGCTCGAGTCCAGGTAGCTCTGTGCCTCGCCAATGTAGGCGGGATCGGGCTCGAACTGATCGAGCAGGAACAGGTTACGGAAGTAAATGGCGTTGAACGGAGGGTCCTGAGAGTAGAGGCGCTGGCTGGTGCTCGCACCATCTCCGTAGTACGCAAGGGATGCCTGAGCTGTCTGCACCGCTTCGTCCAGGTAAGTGGCATTCCCTGTGTCCTCGTAGAGGAACACCCCGGCGCCGATCATGGTTCCCTGGTTATAGCTCCAGAGCGTCTTCACGATGGTGCCATCCGGCTCTATATGGTCGTAATACATCCCAGAGCCATTCGACAGGCAGCTCCGCACCCACTGATATATCTGCTCGGCCCAGTTAAGGTACGTAGCCTGGCCGGTTATCTGGTAGAGCTCAGCACCGACCTCTGCCGAAGGACCGTTGGAGACCGTATTCCTGGATCTGCCGGTGGACGAATCCACCCAGAAGATACCGCCGGGACAGGGGTAGGCACTACCTGTGTACCAACCGGACACCAGGAACTGGAAAGTTCGCTCGGCGAGGTCCAGGTAGGCAGGGTTCGCCGTAGCGCGGTAGGCATCGATCAGATCAAGCGCCGCCCACGCATTGTCGTCGTAGTAGGTATAGCCACCGGTACCGAGCGGCGCAGCCACCTCGCTCTCGAATGCCGGCGGTTGCGCTCTGCCTGATGGAGCGGTCTCGTCCAGGTTCTGGTAGTGCAAGAGCCCTCCCACGCTCGCCTGGATACCAGATGTGACCGACTGATCGGAAGCAGGCAGTCCCTCCATCAGATCCGTCGCTGCGAAGGCATTATCGAAGGGCCACTGCGAGGACAGGAGGTTCCCGGACGAGCCACCTCTGTACAGATCGTACTCAGGGTAGAAGAGCAGGCGTTGCATGGTGGCGTAGTTCTGCACTGCCGAAGACGCATCTAACACCGATGTGCTGGTGTCGGGAGGAAGGACTACAGCGGGAGTGACGGCGGGAGAGGGAAGTGAGGGCGGTAACGTGCCCTCTGCCGTATTGGATGACACGGTGAAGCGGACAGCCAGGCCATTCGAGAGACCGCCGAGCACTGCCTGGAGCTCAGCCGGGGTCGTGGCAGCGCTCGGCGGCATAGTCGAGGCAAAGTCAGGCGATATGGCAGTGCTCGCGACAGGGGCCCCGGTGCACGAGACAGCCGAGCAACGGGAGCTCGGGTAGGCGTCCAGCTCATAGGTGTCGATCGGAGCCGGGCTCGAAGCTGGAGCCCTCCAGGAGACGAGAGCCGAGCCGTCGCCTGCCACAGCCTGCACGCCGGTCGGAACCCCCGGTTCCCCGGCACTCGATACAGCGCTCACGGTAACGGGGGCTTCAGCAGTGAGAGAGGACGCGGACGCTGTCAGTGTCAGGGTGAACGGGTAGGTGCTCGAAGCAGCGACCTCAGCCTTCGACAACGCGATACTGCCCGACAGCTCGCCACTGCTGCTGGTCGCGAAAGTCCCCCTGTCCGTATCTCTCCCCAGGCCACCGCTCCAGGAGAGCACACCGCCGGTAATGCCAGCGGGCCAGTCCGAGCCTGTCACGCTCAGTAGCTCGCTGCCTGCGGCCGGGACGGTATAGGGACCTGGCGTCTGGACTGACAGGGTGGGAGCCGTAGTCACAGCCGTAGAGGCGATGGCGAGGGGCTCGGGAGAGTTGGTGCACGAAAAGCTTCCGAGGTCACTTCCTGCAACGGTGAAATCGATGATCCTGTCCGTGCCTGTAGTGCTGAGCGTGACAGTCCCTGCGGTATCTCCCGCCGTGAACGGAGCAGGAGTGCCGGTAGCCGTTGCCTCCACCCCGCTCGACGGAACCGAAGAGGGGACTATGACCGAGAAGCTCGCATCCACGCTCTCGGTCGCTGGCATTGCACCACTCGCAGCGAGGCTGGTCGCTATCGTGCCTGAGATCTGCTTTCCCTTCACGACGCCGGCGAGCGAGGCTGGAATGGTGATCTCTATGCCATATCCCGACAGGTTGAATCGGGTCCCTGCAGCGACGGTGGCAGGCAGGGTTCCCTCCGTAACGGAACCCGGAAGGCTCAGAGTGCCTATGACCGGAACCCCCGAGCACGTGATCGTGTAAGCGGGTGTAGCAGCAAGAGCTGGTAAGGCAGGTAGCACCCCCACTGCGGCAACCGCCCCGATGATGGCCGAAACCGAGAACAGCTTCGCGAACACCCGCAGGGACCGCGCCCGCCTCACGTAGACCATCATTGTCCGAACGCGCGACTCTTGCAAGGTGAGCCGGGGGTAGCAGTACCGCTCGGGGGTCGCAGTGCAGGCCGGGGGTCGCAGTGCAGGCCGGGGGTAGCAGTGCAGGCCCAGGGTCTAGCTGCAGGCCCAGGGCCCGGCCAGCCTCACGTAGCGCAGCACGAGAGCTTCGAGATATCGGTACGGAAGCTCTGCGCCGCGAGCTTTATCCCCTCGGCCATGGTCAGGTAAGGCGCCCATGTCGAGGCAAGCTGATCGACCGTCATTCCGGCTTCCAGCGCATAGGTAGCAGCCAGTATCGAATCTCCTGCATTGGCCGCCGCCATGTGGATGCCTAACACCCGGCCGCTCCCCTGCTCCGCTACGATCTTCACCACGCCCCGCGTATCCCGGTTCACTATTGCACGCGGGATGTTCGACAGTGGGAGGACCCTGCAGGTGCAGTCCAAACCCGCCTCCCCGACCTGAGCATCAGTCAGACCGACGGCCGCCAGGTTCGGGGAAGTGAAGGTAACCCTCGGCAGGTGCGAGTAGTCCACACGGCGCCCTGCGCCGTCGAAAGCGTTCTCCACGACCATCGTTCCGTGCCGGCCGGCCACGTAGACGAACTGCGGTGCCCCAGCCACGTCCCCTGCCGCCCAGATCCTGGGGTTCGCCGTGCGAAGCGTGGCATCCACCACGACCTCCCCCGCCCTACCGGTCTCCACCCCTACGGCATCCAGGCCCAGGGAGGCTGTGACGGGCCTGCGCCCGGTCGCCATCAGGATCGCTTCCGCTCGCACCTCGCGACCGTCCTCCATAACGGATACCACCTCACCACCTTCCCTGGACACCGTGCTCAGGCGGGCAGAGGTCCACACTTCCACGCCTTCGTCGGAGAGCACCCCGGTGATCACCTCGGCTAGCTCTGGCTCCTCACCCGGCGCCAGGCGGCCAAGCGCCTCGGCAAGCACCACACGGGTGCCCAGACGGGCAAAGAGCTGACCGAGCTCCAGCCCCACGTAGTTACCACCCACCACGATAAGCGACTCCGGGAGAGAAGTGAGCTGGCACGCGCTCGTGGAAGTAAGGTAGCCAGTCTCTTCGAGCCCGGGCACCGGAGGGATCCACGGAGCAGCACCAGTGGCTATGAGGTACTGACCTGCCTCCAGGATCTCCCCACCCACTTCCAGCGCAGGCCGCTCAGGAGTAGGCTCATCGGGCTCGGTCGCAGCGACGAAGCGGGCGTCCCCGCGGCGTAGCTCCCAGCCGTAATCTGCGACCAGGTCCTCGTACTTCTCCTGCCGGAGCAACCCCGTTATCTCGGACTTGCCCGCTAGAATACCGGCCATATCAGTAGGGGACGCGAAGGTCTCGATGCCCGGGAAGTGGGCATGACCCGCTCCATAACGCGCCTCGGCAGCCGCGAGCAATGCCTTCGAGGGGATGCACCCAACGTTTACGCAGGTACCACCTATCGTCGAGCGCTCGATCATGACCACCGACAGTCCCCGAGCACTGGCAGCTATGGCCGCCGCGAAACCTGCTCCCCCTGACCCTATGATCGCCAGGTCATAGCTCTGGCCCCTCTTCTCTGCGCTCACCGCTCCCTGCCCACCCATCTACGCTGCACCACAGCCTCCCGGCTGGGCTCCAGGTGGAGCCAGGACCAGCTGCTCGCTGTTGCAACGCCTTATCCGTCTATCCGGATATTAGCATGACTTGAGTGGACGGTGGCTAAGAGCAGCCGCTCGTAGTGCCGCAGCTGGCGCAAACGTAGCAAGCGCCAGAGCGTTGCATGGCGTTCCCACACTGGTAGCAGTAGGGTACGTCCAACACTCCCCTGGCGGGAGAGCTGGCGGGCGTTCCCACAGGGTGCTCGAACGGCTCGTTCACGGTGGCGGCTTCCTCGACTCCCGGGAGAGTCGGCTGCATGCGCTCCTCCGTCGTGGCCACGCCAAGCTCCACCCTCTCCTCCAGGCTCAGGTAGTCGACGGCCAACCGGCGGAAGATGTAGTCCACCAGGCTCGTGGCGATCCGAAGCTCCGGGTCATCTGTGATACCCGCAGGCTCGAAGCGCATGTTCGTGTACTTGCGCACGTAGGTGGCAAGCGGGACCTGGTGCTGGAGGCCCAGGCTTACCGAGATGGAGAAGGCGTCCATGATCCCCGCCAGCGTCGAACCCTGCTTCGAGACCTTCATGAACACCTCGCCGGGACGTCCATCCTCGTACTCCCCGACGGTGACATATCCCTCGCAGTCGGCCACACGGAACGCGAATGTCTTGGAGCTCCGCTTCCTCGGCAGGCGCTCTCGTACAGCGCCCACTACTACGGGGTCGAACGAGCGCCTCTGCTCATGAGCGAGCTGAGCCTCCAGGCGCGCGACCGACGCCTCGAGATCTCGCTCGTGTGCGATGGCGAAGGCAGGTGGAGCAACGAGCCGCCCGGGAGCAGAAGAACGGCCGGTCTGGAGCGGCTGGGCCACCTTGCAGTTGTCACGGTATATGGCGATCGCCTTCACACCGAGCTTCCACGCCTCGATGTGGAGCTGCTCGACATCTTCCACGGTGGCGTCTTCGGGCATGTTCACCGTCTTCGAGATGGCACCGCTTATGAACGGCTGCACAGCGCCCATCATCCGGACATGGCCCATGTAGTGGATCGTGTTATCACCCATAGAGCAGGCGAACACGGGAAGGTGGCCAGGCTCGAGATGCGGAGCTCCCACAATGGAGTGATGCTCACCCACGTAAGCTGTTATGGCAGCCACCTCGGGTTCGGCGTATCCGAGCCGTCTAAGGGCTCGCGGGATGGTCTGGTTCACTATCTGCATGCTCCCACCGCCAACGAGCTTCTTCGTCTTCACGAGACCCAGGTCGGGCTCGACGCCGGTGGTGTCGCAGTCCATGAGCAGACCGATGGTACCTGTGGGAGCGAGCACGCTGGCCTGGCTGTTCCTCACGCCGTAGACGTCAGCTAGCTCTACCGCTGTGTCCCACACTTCCTGGGCTGCTCCGAGAAGCTCCGGGGCCACCAGATCCTCGTCTATCGCCGCGACCGCCTCTCTGTGCATGCGAAGGACCGAGAGCATGGCGTCACGGTCCCCATCGAAGCCGGCGAATGGCCCCATACGCATGGCTATGCGGGCACTCGTAGCATAGGCGTGCCCTGTCATCAAGGCAGTAACGGCCCCTGCCCATGCGCGACCTGCGTCTGAATCGTAAGGCAGTCCGAGCGCCATAAGAGCCGCCCCGAGGTTCGCGTAACCAAGTCCCAGCTCGCGATATCGCCGGGAGCTCCCGGCGATCCTCTCCGTCGGGTAGTCAGCGTGCCCTACCAGTATCTCCTGGGCCGTGAACACCACCTCGACCGCGTGCCTGAACCCCTCCACGTCAAGCGTGCCGTCCTCGGCAAGGAATGAGAGCAGGTTCAAGCTCGCGAGGTTGCAAGCCGAGTTATCGAGGTGCATGTACTCACTACAATTCCGCACCACGATGCCGTCCACGATGTAGGAGTGGTTGCGGGGCTCCGACAGGTTGTAGGTGAGCTCGACACCGTCGCCAGACCTCTCGACGAGGCGAGCGCTGCGGCGAGTATTGTAGAAGTTGACAGGCTGCTCGACCACCAGCTCCCGCAGCAACGCAGCCTTGCGGGACAGGGAGAAGCCTACCTGCCGCGCAAAGTCCACGATTGACGACGAGGAGATGCGCAGATCGTAAGTGGCAGATTGACCGTAGCGGACCGTTTCGCCACTCTTGTTGACGTAGGAGAAGGCGCCTTTCTCCGACGCGTCGCGGACCTTGTAAACACGGCTGAAGATGCCGAAGGTGGTCAGAAGGCGCTGGACATCGAGCAGCAGTTTCCGGGAGGCCGAGCCGAGGCCAACATAGGAACCCTTGGTACGATCCACCCGCACGCACCCGTCGGCGTCGTAGAGACCCCGAAGGAACGCGCTCACGGCATGCTCCGGTGCCTGCTCGATCGCCCAGGGCACCTCCTTGAGAGGCCCTTTAACCGACTTTACGCCGAGCGCCTCCAAGAACGACTTGAAGGCACGCCGGGAGATCCTGAGTTGGGCCGTGCCGTTGACCTGCTCCGATAGCTTCGGCGCGACGGCGCCGTTGATCCACGTCACCAGCTCGAGATGGCGTGGCAGTATCTCTGCACGGTCTTCGGGGCTCCCGTAGATCGTGGAGACCGTGCTCCCCGATGTCGACCCATCCCCGACGAGCCAGCCGAGGTAGTGAGCGAACTCCTCTGTCCACTCCTCAGGGAAGAAGAGGGTCTCGTCGTGGTCGCCCTTCGAGCGGTAGCGCAGCGGATCAGAAGGGACGGGAAGGCAGTGGTCGGCGTTCACAGCCGGCGCAAAGTGATCGAGCAACTGGACGTCGTCTTGCCCCGTCAGCTGCTGCGCCTCGACGTATCCGCGATTGGCGGTATAGATGCGGTGGTTGGGGGTGCATCGCAGCTCCATTCCGTTGTCAAAGCGCAAGCGCACGATCTCGTTGAACCCGGTGATCATAAACGCTTCCGGCGTCGTGATCTCCACCCGCGAGGCTGGCGATCCCTCGTTGGTGATGTCGTGGGTGTACACGCCGAACTGCTCACCGGCGTTCACCCGGCTGATCAGCTCGTCAAAGCGAACGAGTCCCTTGTCGGTGTGGACCTTCGAGCTCGCAGGGAAGCAGGGATTGCTCCCGTTTATCCGCCCGGCGTTTGGCGCGGTGTGCCAGCGGTTTATCGTGGCGTCGAACTGCATGCCGGGATCCGCGCACTCCCAGGCCGCCTGTGCGATCTGGCGAAACAGCTCCCGTGCTCTTACCGTCCGTACTACCTCGCCGGTGGTTCGCGCTGTCAGCGCCCAGTCACCATCTTCGGCAACTGCCTCCATGAAGGCGTCTGTCACCCTGACCGAGTTATTCGCGTTCTGATACTGGACCGAGAAGCTGTCTGATCCATCGAGGTCCATGTCGAACCCGGCTTCTGCCAGCACGCGAGCCTTCCGCTCCTCTACAGCCTTGCACCAGATAAACTGCTCTATGTCTGGATGATCGACGTCGAGGATCACCATCTTCGCCGCCCTACGGGTCTTTCCCCCGGACTTGATCGTGCCTGCGGAGGCATCGGCACCCCGCATGAAACTCACTGGCCCAGACGCCGTGCCACCGCCCTGCAGTGACTCCATGGAGCCCCTGATGCGTGACAGGTTCACTCCGGCACCTGAGCCCCCCTTGAAGATGATGCCCTCCTCTGCATACCAGTTCAGGATGGAGCTCATCTTATCGTCTACCGAGAGGATGAAGCAGGCGCTTGCCTGCTGAGGTACGCCCGGGACGCCGATGTTGAACCAGACGGGAGAGTTGAACGCTGCTCTTTGGTGAACGATCAGGGCCTTCAGCTCATCGCGCCAGATGCCCGCCTGCTCCGCATCTGCGAAGTAACCGTCTGCCGTTCCCCACGCGTGAATCGTATCTACCACGCGATCAATAACCTGGCGAAGCGACCACTCCCTACTCGCCGTACCAGGGGTACCACGGAAGTACTTAGCTGCGAGGATGTTCGTGGCGTTCACGCTCCAGAATGAGGGAACCGCCACGTCGAGCTGCTCGAAGGCAATGCTGCCGTTCGCAAGGTTCGATATCCTGGCATCCCGCCTCTCCCAGGCGACCTCGTCATAAGGGTGAACCGCTTCCGAGCTGAAGTAGCGCCGGAACGTGAGCGCCGGCTCGACAGCGGAGGCAAGCTCTGCCACGCACCGCCCCACCTCGCTGCTTGCTCCCTCTCCAAGCTGCTCCGGAGCTATTGCCATCCCACACTCCCCTCTCTATCAACGTAGCTTCCCGTACTGCTCTCTGACCGGTGTCCGACCAGCCTCGACCGCCTCTATCACCATGCCGAACTGCCAATCTCGCCCTCTGGTGGCTCTGCCCCCGCCGAGCCAGCCATCACCCGTGGAGAACCCCTGGGCAGGTGAGCATTGACCTGGGAGTTTCCACAGTGACCCCTATATATAGGGGCGACCGGCCGAATTAGACGATCTAACCACAAGATGAGGATCTAATTACACCAGGGTGAGTAGCCCGCTGTCAAACATATCCAGCATCAGTTCACCCTGCTCCCGTGCGATTCTTGGAAAACGTCCGGGATCTCGCGGCTATACCCAGCTCCCCTCCAGCATCCGCGCCGATGTCCCAGGGGCAACATATGGTGGAGGCCATGAGCTCGATCGCCACCGAGGAAGTGACCGCGGACAGCACGTGGTGCATGAAATGAGCGTCATCGCCACCGGGGAACTGACCGGGGAACTGGAAATTGCCGGTGAGCATCGATACGGCTGCGGGCCAGCAGTCTCCCTTCCCCTTCCGCTGCCCTCCGCTCTCTCCCCGTCGAAGATGTCTGCGTTCAAGAACTGCCCGCTCGCTTTCCGCTTCTCCTCTATAGACCGCCTGCCCGAACCGTCCAGCGCGGAGGCCCTGAAGGGAACGCTCGTGCACTCCGCTCTCCAGCGGCTCTTCGCTCTCCAGGCAGGCGAGCGAGACCATACTGCAGCCGAGCAGTGCCTAGCCGAAGCCCGCCAAATCATGGAGGAAGACCCCGACTACCAGCAGCTCCACTTCGATGGAGCTGCTGCCAGCGCCTTCTTCGATGACGCGGCCAGCCTTGTCCAGAGCTACCTCGCCATGGAGGACCCGGCCGCCGTCACTGCCATAGGCGTCGAGCTGAAGCTCGACGCGGAGATCGATGGCGTGCGCATCCGGGGAATCATAGACCGGCTGGACTTCGTGGATCGCGAGCTCGTAGTCATCGACTACAAGACCGGCCGCCCACCGGCCCCGAACCGCGAGCTCCAGCGACTCGAGGGAGTACAGACCTATGCCTTGCTGTGCGAGAAGGTATTCGGTCGCCTGCCTTCTGCCGTCCATCTCTACTACCTGCGCAGCCGAACCATCGTGAGCGCGGTGCCGTCGCCCAGTGGGACCGCAGGACTCGCCCGGCGGGCGAAAGGGATCTGGCAGGCTATAGAGCGCGGATGTGCGACAGGCGACTTCCGACCCAGGCCCTCACCACTCTGCTCCTGGTGCACGTTCAAGCCAATCTGCCCAGCGCACAGTGGAGCGCACAGTCCCGCACACAGTGGGGCGCTCAGTGGAGCGCATAATGGAGCCCTGAGCTGAGCCCCAGGATGGCGCCCGAGGGATGTCCCTGAGGGAAACCATCCGGGGAATGCGCGCATACATGGCAGCGTTGCATAAGACATGGCCACGGCGCCCGATACCGTCCTCGCAGGGGTCGCCCCCAGGCGCTTCGCTCTGACGTGGGACTACCGTTGCCCCTTCGCCAGGAATGCCACCGAGCACGTTCTAGCTGTCCTCTCCGCTGGCGCGCCCTGGGATGTGCGCTTCGTACCCTTCTCCCTGGACCAGCCGCACATCGATGACTCCGAAGACGCCGTCTGGGACGATGCCACGCAGGCACCGTCCCGCCTTGCCATGGAGGCAGCACTCGTGCTCCGCGAACGCTACCCGGAGACTGCGTTCCTCACCGCCCACGCTGCCTTCTTCCGAGCACGGCACGAGGAAGCACGCGACATAACGGATCAGGCAGTCGTGGCGTCGATCCTGGCCGGCGCTGGCATCGACCCTGAACCAGTGCTCGCAGCGGTAGCGGCCGGCTGGCCCCGCGAGCTATTCCGCCGCGAGCACACTGACGCCGTGGACAGGCTGGCAGTCTTCGGAGTCCCCACTTTCATCATGGGGTCCGACGCGGTATTCATCCGTATCATGGACCCACCGAAGGATCCTGAGGCGGCCCTGGAGACGCTCGAGCGCGCGCTCCGGGTCGCCTTCGACCATCCCGAGCTGAACGAGATAAAGCACACCACGGCTTCCTTCTAGGCAGACCACGCCTCCAGGGAGCCTGGCAGAGGCCGGGTCTTCCAGCCTGCCCCCACGCCAGCCCCGGTACACGCCCAGGCGGCCCGTAGGCGGCGGCTCTGCCTGCCTGTCCCCGCTAGACGCCCCCAGAGCCCCCTACACAGGCAAAGAGCCCGCTACACACCCAGAGAGCCAGACCGGTTGCCCCTGGTGGCTCCCTCGCCTAGGCTGGAACTGGTCCCGGCTGGGCATGAGGCGGGGCCACCCTGGCAGTAGCTTTGGCGCGGTCGGGGCAGAAGTCATGCCCGTCCGTGCCAGGGATAACCTCCCAGGACCGGGCGCAGTGTCATCCAAGTAGCAAGGAAATAATACATGCCTACAGGTACGGTAAAGTGGTTCAGCTCGGAGAAGGGCTACGGCTTCATCACCCCAGATGAGGGCGGACCCGAGGTCTTCGTTCACCACACCGCTATTAACTCTACGGGGTACCGCACCCTCGAGGAAGGCCAGAAGGTCTCCTTCGAGGTAAAGCAGGGCCCGAAGGGCCTCCAGGCGGAGGCTGTGACCAACGCCTGAGCACCGAATAAGGTAGAGCCACAAGAGGGCGGGCCCATTTGGGCCCGCCCTTCTTCTATCTCGGCATACAGACTCGGTATGCCAGTATGTCGGCCTACCCCCGACATGGAACTGCCCGGACCTTACGGTCCGGGCAGTTCCCCCAGCTAGCTGGAGCAGCTACTACGGGACGTACCAGCCCATCACGTCCACGATCACATTCACGGACCCGGTGGTGGAGCCGTTAAAGATCGTGAGCGTACCTGACGAGCTGAGCTTACCTATGACCAGGTTCGCCACCGTCTCCTCAGGCCTCCAGTTCAGGTCCGATATGACCGGCATCGTGCCACCCGGGAACACCGTAAGGTAGCCGCCTCCAGTTCCGCCTGCCACCGTGACGTTCGCATCAACGGCGGTCGCGTCTGCAGGAACACCTGCGAGACCGCTAACTGTAACGGTCATCGAAGCCCCAGCCGCCAGTGCAGTACCTGAATTATCGCAAGCTCCCGAGACGCCGCTCGTCACGTCTGCACCGACGCCGGTCGCGCTGGGAGCCCTCGTGTCGCAGATCCTGACCGGGCTGGACTCAGCGTTGAACTGGGAGCCCGTTCCACCTGCGCTCGTGAAGTAGCCGTTCACGTCGACCACGAAGTTACTCGCCACGTTGCTGATGACGTCGATCTGACCAGTCGAGCTGACCGGAACGATAACCCTGTTCGGCACCGGACCCTGGCCGACAGCGAAGTTCATGTTCGACGCGGTCGGCGCCGTAGTGTCGCTCGCTGGGTACACGTCCAGGTAACCGCCTGCTGTGTAACCGACAGCCGTAACGTTAAGGGCGACTGCAGACACTCCCGAGGACGGGATGCCGCCATCGCCAGCCACCGTCACGGTCTCTGGCGTGTTCGGCGACAGCTCGGTGAGGCTGGCATCGTTCGATGGCCGGTTCTCACTGGAGCAGAAGCTCGGAGCGGGGCTGGCCGAGCAGCGGGTGTCCACGATCCTCGCCGGCGAGACCGGGTTATAGAGCCCGGCCCCGGCGGAGGAAGGCACCGAGTAGTAGCCCTCGACATCCACGACCACATTTGACGTCTCACCAGCCGGACCCACGGCCACGGTGATGGAGCCACTGCCGCCAAGCCCAACCTCAGTCAGGTTCGCAACTATGTCGCCCGCCGTGAAGTTCAGGTTCGACGTAGCCGGCATGCTCGACCCCGTCGGGAAGACGGTCAGGTAGCCGCCAGTTGCCTCATCTACCGCTGTCACGTTCACGACCACCGCGGAGACCCCGCTGGAGGGGACACCGGCCAGGCCGGCCACTGGCACGACCAACGGGGACGAGGAGCTTACCGGCGTGCCGGAGTTAGCGCACTGGCCGGTAACACCGGAGACAACATCCGACAGCGGTCTGGTGTCGCAGATCCTACTCGGGCTGATCGCCGTATAGGCCGCCTCGTATGTGAACTGATCAGCCGAGGAAGTCGCACTCGCCTGGCCGCTCAGGCTAACGGTGACATTCACGGTGCCGGTCTGCTCAGCAGGTGACACCACTGTTATCTCAGTAGACGACACCACGCTGACGCTAGTACCGGCCACAGTGCCGAAGTCCACCGTGTCACCCGACGCGAAGCCCGCACCAGTGATGGTCACGGCAGTGCCACCAGCCGTCGAGCCGACAGCCGGGCTCACCCCGGTCACGCTTGGTGCAGGCGGTGTGGCCAGGCTGTAGCTGTGGCTCGGTGCCGGGATGGTATCGGCCGACGTGCTCACGTCCAGGCTGTACGTGCCAGCCGCGGGGTTCGTCACGCCTTCCGCCACCACCGTCACTGATGCACTGTCGGCCACGGCTATTGGACTCGTGATCGTAACGGTATCTGTGCCGCCACCTGCAACGGTTGAGGCCGTAGCGGTGTTCGAACCTGAAGTCACCACATACTCACCAGCGTTCGATGAGAAGACCGTGCCTGTTGGCCCGGCCAGCGTGATGGTTCCGGTTCCGGCTACCAGGGCCCCGTTGCTCGTGGTGCCGAAGCCCACCGTGTATGCAGCCGTCTCGCCACCTACAGCCGGGCTAACCGAGACGCTCGGGCAGGTGCTCGACCTGCCGGTCGGGCAAGCCGCCGTTCCGGTGACCTGCGACCCTATCGAGTACGTGGGAGTGGCGACAGGCACTATATCCGAGCTCGTCGACACCTCGATCACATCATTTGCCCCGACACCTGGGTTCGTGACGCCACCGATCGTGATCGACACCGATCCCGAGGCGGCGACGTTCACATCAGGAGTTATGACCACCTGATTATCTGTCGTGCTTCCATTGGCCTCAGCGTAGCTTTCCGATGACGCGGCCAGGCTATTCACCACGTACGACGTTGCCGTGTTGAAGTTCGTAAACGGGGGCGCAGTCAACGTAATGGTCGATGGCGGCGGGGGCGTAGTGGACAGGGCACCCGAGGCGCTCGTAACGAAGTCGATCGTATAGGTCGATAAGCTGCCCGCAGTCGCCGGCGTAGCATCCGGACCCTGCACCTTCGTCACCTCAGTACCGACTGTGATGGCCACGGGAACTGGTGCAATATCCGACGACGTAGACACCTCCATGCTGCCACTCGTGCTCGGATTCGTCACGCCTGAGACCACGACCTTCATAGGGGTGCTGTCAGCCACATCCAGGCCCATGGGCAGCGTCACCGTTACCGATGAGGTACCGCCGCCTGTAACGGTCGTGGCAGCCGTGCCGTCGAAGGTGTAGTCGGAGCCGCTGCTCGGGAACGTAGCACCGGGCAGGCTGAGGGTGAGCGTGCTCACGCCACCCGTGAGGGCACCCGTGCTGCTTGTCTTCATGTCCAGTGCATACTCAGAGCCGCTTGCACCCTCCAGCAGGTTCGACGGGTCCTGGCTCAGGAACGGATACACCGTTGACCTCACGAGCCTGGCCTTCACCGAGCTCGAGATGGTATAAGCCGATGTCGTTACAGGCGCCGCATCCGTCGACGTGAGAAGAGTCGCCGTGTACGACCCTGCAGCGGGATTGGTCACGCCCGAGACGACCACGGTCACGGCCCCACCTGGGGCTACGTTCACCTGACTCGGCACGGTGATCGTGCAGCTCGAATCGCTTGAATTGCAGCTGGGTGTTACCGTCGTAGCAATGCTGTTCACCGTGTAGGCACCCGCGGTAGTCGGCAAGCTGCCACCGCTCAGAGCGATAGTAATAGTGCTCGTGCCGCCTACCAGGTTATAGCTGCTACCAGATGCAGTCGCGGAGCTGGCGTCGAAGGTGAACGTGTACTTGGACGGAGCACCCTCTGTTGCCGGTGCCGGGCTCGGACCGGTCAGATGCGTAATGCTCGTGGGCGCAGTCCTAATAGTGAATGACGCGCTCACCGGCACCGGATCGCTCGAGCTGGAGAACCCGAGATCGTAGGCCGGCGTGCCACCAGGATTCGCGGTGCCACCCGTAGCGAATGCCACGTCAACGCCGAAGGCGGTGCTTGGGCCAAGCTCTGCCGGCAGGTTCGCCGGGAGGGTTATCACAGCACACGGCGTCGTGCAGCTCGACCCGTCCACTGACACCGTCGATGCCTGCACCCCGTCCACGTAGTAGGAGCTCGCTGACGTCGGGAAGGTCAGGCTTCCGGTAGTCGCCGTAACCGTTATGGTGCTGGACCCTGCGTTCAGCCCGC
>DAHXND010000126.1 GCA_027366675.1 Acidimicrobiales bacterium | reverse complement strand
GGGTCCTGGCTGGCCGGAACGGTGAAACGGGCATTCGGGTGTGCAGCTGTCGTGCCTGAGGCAGGTGTCCACCTCTCGCCTCGCCAGTCCGTGCAGCTGGCGGGTGGTTCGCTCGTCATCCCCTCCCACCACACGTCGCCGTCATCGGTGAGCGCGGTGTTCGTGAATATGCAGTTCTTTTCCATGGTGTACATGGCGTTCGGGTTCGTCTTCATGTTCGTCCCCGGAGCCACGCCGAAGAACCCGGCCTCCGGGTTTATCGCGTAGAGGCGTCCATCGGCGCCGAACTTCATCCAGCAGATGTCGTCGCCTATGGTCTCCACCTTCCAGCCTGGGAGGGCGGGCACGAGCATCGCCAGGTTCGTCTTGCCGCACGCAGACGGGAAGGCACCTGTTACGTAGCTCACCTCCCCCGACGGCGAGGTGAGCTTCAAGATGAGCATGTGCTCTGCCAGCCATCCGTCGTCTCTCGCCATCACAGAAGCGATGCGTAGCGCGAAGCACTTCTTGCCCAAGAGGGCATTGCCACCATAGCCCGACCCATAGGACCAGATCTCCCGGGTCTCTGGGAAGTGAACTATGTACTTCCTGTCGCCGTCGCAAGGCCATGGCACGTCCTCCTGCCCCGGCCCCAGAGGCGCCCCGACGGAGTGCAGGCATGGTACGAACTCGCCCTTGTCGCCAAGGACATCGAGGACCGGGGTGCCCATGCGGGTCATGATCCTCATGGACGCTGCGACGTACGCGGAGTCCGTGCACTGGACCCCTATGTGGGCGATCCGGGAGCCGAGCGGGCCCATGGAGTAGGGCACCACGTACATGGTCCGCCCCTCCATCGCCCCGCTCATCAGCTCGGTCAGCGTCTCGCGCATCTCGACAGGGTCCTGCCAGTTATTGGTGGGTCCCGCGTCCCCAGGGTCCTTCGAGCAGATGAAGGTCCGGTCCTCCACTCTGGCGACGTCGGCCGGGTCAGAGTGCGCCCAGAAACTGTTCGCTCTCTTCGACGGGTTCAGGCGATGGAAGGTGCCCTGCTGCACCAGGAGATCGCAGAGCCTCTCGTACTCCTCCTCCGATCCGTCGCACCACTGGACGCGCTCAGGGCGGGTCAGACGTGCCACCTCCTCGACCCAGGCAAGCAGCTTCTGGTTCGTGGTCGCGGGTTCGTTCATGGTTCCTCGCTCCTCTCGGTGGGTAGGCTCTCTGTGCATGCGGCACGCACTTCGCTCGCAGGGTATGCGCCTCTTCGCAGATCCGGCTGTGCCCAGGCGACTTGCTCCAGATGAACCCGCCTGGTCACGGCTGCCCACTTGGTCCGTGGGTTCTGTGTCCCTGTCGGGTCACGGGAAGGTGCGCTGCGGTGACGATGCAGGTACGCGCTACAATTATAGGTACGCTATCAATCAGCTTAACCTGCGGCAAACACGAGGTGGCCTCAGGGTTAAGACTGCCGCCTGGTAAATCCTGTGGTGGCGGCCAATGGCAGCGCGAGTGGGATAGCCCACCAGCAGCGCTCCGGGACACTGTCCGAGAGGTCCGCTCTGGATCTCATCTGCAGGCACTTCCCGCCCTCGCCACCTGGGCAGGTCTGGATAGGCGATGACGCTGCCAGCGTGCCTGGAGACGATGGCCCGCTCCTTCTCACCAGCGACACGGTCGTAGCGGGCGTCCACGCGGATCTCTCGCTCACCAGCCTGGAGGATCTGGGCTGGAAGGCTCTTGCCGGGGCTGTGAGCGACATCGCGGCGATGGGTGGTGCTGTGAGGTTCGCCCTCGTGTCGCTCGCTGCCCCGCGCGGGACTTCCCCGGAAGCCCTCGACGAGCTGGCGAGCGGGATCGCTGCAGCCGGCACCTACCATGGGTGCCCTGTAGTGGGGGGCGATCTGGCAAACACCCTGGAGGGCGACCTCGTGGTAAGCGTTGCCGTCATCGGAAGCGCCGGGGGCGGGGAGCCAGTGCTTCGCTCGGGGGCGCGACCCGGTGATGCAATCTACGTGACGGGGCGATTCGGCGCTGCCGCAGCCGGGCTCGCGGCTCTCTCTGCTGCAGGCGAGGAGGGCGGAGAAGCCCTCCGATGCCTCAGGGAGCATCCTCCTGCACTTCTCGAGCCCCTGATCCGTGCCCACGCCCGTCCCGTTGCGCGCCTGGCAGAGGGAGAGGCGGCACGGGCGGGAGGAGCGAGTGCCATGATGGACAGCTCGGACGGGCTCGCTGCCTCGCTGGACGCGCTGGCGCTGGCCTCTAGCGTGGGCATCTCGCTCGATCTTCTGGCGGTGGCCCCGGGAGCGAGCGAGCATCAGGCGCTCCATGGTGGCGAGGACTACGAGCTCGTCTTCAGCGTCCCCAGGGAGAGAGAGACGGCGATGCTCACCGAGTTTGCCCGCAGGGGGCTGGCCGAGCCGGTACGCGTCGGTACCGCGACTGCTGACGCCGGGGAGCGTTTGCTGAACGGTGCTCCATTCGAGGTAAGCGGTTACGAGCACGGGTTCGGGCTGGGCTAGGTGTGAGGCCCGCGCTGCAGGCTTCGATGGTGGTGGGTCAGCCGGCCTGTGCCCGGCCCCGCGCCGGTTTCTTCACAGCGCCTGCCCGGATGCAGGAGGTGCAAGCATAGATGTGCCGCGGAGCCCCGTTTACCAGAGCCCGCACTCTCTGGATGTTCGGGTTCCAGCGGCGGTTCGTCCGCCTGTGTGAGTGGCTTACCGCCTTCCCGAAGGACGGGTGCTTACCGCAGACCTCGCATACTGACGCCATGGGCGTAGGTTAGCATTCGCTCGCATGGAAGTGCCTTTCGACTCCGGGCAAGCTTCGGTTGCGGCAGCGTGGCTGTCGCGCTCCATGGCGGCTTACCGGGATCTGCTCCGCGAGCACGAGTCGCTTCTGAACCGCTTGAACGTCTATCCCGTCCCAGACGGCGATACGGGCACGAACATGGCTCTGACCCTGGAGTCTGTGATGTCCGAGCTGGACGAAGTTCCAGGCGAGGGGCTGGCTGGCGTATGCAGGGCGATCTCGCACGGCTCGCTCATGGGGGCACGCGGGAACTCCGGGGTGATCCTCTGCCAGATACTTCGCGGGTTCGCTGGCTCCATGGAGGCTTCGGTAGGGGACCAGCCGCCAGAGCGTTGCTCTCCACACCCCGGCAACCAGCCTGTCACGGGGAGCCAGCCGGTCACGGGGAGCCAGCCTGTCACGGGAAGCCAGCTCGCCGGCAGGGACCAGCCCGTCGGGGCAGCTGCTCTGGCCGCAGCGCTGCAGGCTGCCAGCGAGGCTGCGGACCAGGCAGTTCTCCGGCCCGTGGAGGGAACCATGCTCACGGTCGCCCGTGATGCAGCCCGGGCCGCCAGGGATGTCGCCGGGGATCTCGGTGTAGCGGCGGCGAAGGTGCTCGGGGAGGCTGAGCAGGCAGCGATCAAGAGCGTGTCCCGAACGCCGGAGCTCCTGCCTGTTCTGGCAGAGGCAGGGGTGGTCGACTCGGGCGGCGTAGGCTACGTGCTCCTCCTGGTAGCGCTCCTGCGCTCCCTGGCCGGGATCGACGAGGCGCCCGCGCCGGTTCCCGAGCTCCTGGAGGTGATCCCGAAGGCGATGCTGGCGGGCGGTGATCTGGCGGGCGGCGATCTGGCAGGTGGCGGTCTGGCGGGTGGTGATCTGGCAGGTGGCGATGCAGCACAGGGAGGCGGGCTACGCGCCGGGGAACCCTTCTCCGCTCCGGTGGGGAGTGGACAGGGAGCTACCAGAGCCGACCTCGGCTATGAGGTCATGTACCTCCTGGAGGCGCCCGACTCGGCGATCCCGGCGTTCAAGGAGGTATGGGCAGGTATCGGAGACTCGATAGTGGTAGTGGGAGGCGACGGTCTGTGGAACTGCCACATACATACAGAAGATGCCGGTGCGGCGGTCGAGGCAGCCCTCGATGCGGGGCGCCCGCGCCGGATCCGCATCACT
>DAHXND010000114.1 GCA_027366675.1 Acidimicrobiales bacterium | reverse complement strand
GGCTGACAGATGTCAAGGCATCTGGCAGCATCGAGGTCATGGCTTCCATGTCTACCGGGACGGTTATGGAGCGCAAGGCTTTCGCGGGTGGATGGAGCCCGGCCGTGGGCGAGGAGCGCAGGGCTTTCGCGGGTGGATGGAGCCCGGCCGTGGGCGGGGGAAGAGAGTCGAAGGACCCTGGAAGCGACTGTTCCTCGGGAGCCACAGGTGGGTCCGTGCTTGCCTCAGGCACGGGTTCCGGAGTAGAAGCGGGCCACCCCGAAGGTCTGAGAGCTATGGTTCACGGCGAGGAATCCCGCGTCTTCGATCATTCGGACTATCACCCGGGGCTCGGGTAGGTAGGAGACAGACCTCGGCAGGTACGCGTAAGCGCTGCGATCCGACAAGAGGCCGCCTATGAACGGCACGGCGTGGTGAAACCATATCCCATGCGCAGCTCGCACGACCGGCAGAGTTGGCTCGCCCACGTCGAGGATGGCGATGCGCCCGCCAGGTCGTATGACACGCGCAAGCTCAGCGAAGCTGGCTGGCAGGTTCGATAGGTTCCGCATGGCGAAGCCGCTCACGGCCCCATCGAAGGAGCCGTCACGGAACGGAAGTGTCTCCGCATCACCTTCGACCAGCCTTCGGACGGTCCGGCTCCGGGCACGCCGCAGCATCCCGAACGAGAGATCGGCTCCAACCGCTTCCATCCGGCGGGCCTCTAGCAGGCGCGTGAGATCTCCCGTCCCGCAGGCCAGGTCCAGCACGCGAGCGGGAGCTGCGAGCGCCAGCATGTCCAGGCACGAAGCACGCCAGCGCCTGTCGAGGCCGAAGGTGAGCATGGCATTGCACCGTTCATAGCCTGGGGCTATCCGGTCGAACATGTCCCTCACCATCTCGCGCTTCTCCCTGCCCACCGGCAAGCTCGGCACAGAGGTTTTCCCCATCCCGGTCGATGCTAGGAGGTGAGGATGATCTTCCTCGCGGGCTGCAGGGGAACGGTGGTGCCATGTTCCCATCTGGAGCACCGCGACGGCCCTGAGATTATCGACTACACTGAGTAGTGATGAGATCACGGATAGTGGTCGTATCTACTAGGTGCGACCTTGCAGTGCCGGCTTCTACCGGTAAATGGCGACAGATGGCAGCGGAACGTGGCGTCGCCGGAGAGTAATGCCAGTGCCGGAGAAGTGAGCAGAAGGGACTCTGACATGGGCTATGGCGAAGATAGTCGCAGGCATGGCGGTGGCACCGTCCCGGCTGATGGGCCTGTCCAGGCTCGCGTGCCCTTCGCTGGGCGTCTTTTCGGATTCCATCGTTCAGAACCCGGGGCAAAGGGCAGGGTGCCGGAAGGGCAGGCATCCAGGAGAGTGGCGATCGCCGCCACCCAGGAGAGCTCCAGAGGGTCTGGCGCAGCTACGAACAGGGCGGCGCCGGGGGATGCAGGAGGCAATTCGAACCTGTGGCGAGGGATAGCCAGGGCGGCTGCCGGCAACGACGTTTCGCGCCGCCGCTTCGCCGCGCGACATCCTCAGGCTACCGATATAGCCCTGATGTTCCTGGCGCGTGATCCCGAGGTGTCCGTCCGAGAGGCAGTCGCTGCCAACCCATCTGCTCCGAGGATCGTTCTCGCCGCCCTCGCCACTGACCCGGCTCCGACCGTGAAGGCGCGCGTTGCCCAGAACCCGAACACACCAACGGATGCCCTGGAGCTTCTGGCAGGCAGTGGCGCGCCCGAGCTACGTGCGATCGCCGCTCTGCACGCAGGAATGCCAGAGAGGACGCTGGCCAAGCTTGCGCGAGACGGAGATTCCTCGGTGCGGGTAGCCGCCTCGGGCAATCCCAGCCTTCCAGAGGAGATCTTCGAGATCCTCACTGACGATTCCGATTGGCTGGTGCGTAAGGCTGTAGCTGCCAGCAGCCTTGCGACGATGGCGATGCTCGCAGTGTTGGCTACAGATGAGAGCCGGGAAGTTCGCATCGAGGTGGCCAGGCACCCTGGGTTGGAAGAGGAGATCGCGCTAATGGTTGCACGCGATGATGCGGTAGATGTCCGCGTCGCTCTGGCGGCGAATCCCACGGTCGCCATTGCAGTGCTTTCGATGCTGTCAGGCGATGGGGAAGCAAGGGTGCGTAGCGCCCTCCTGGGCAATCCAGCCTGCACTGATTCGCTTCGCGACGAAGTGGAGGAGATGGTGCGCGAGGGAGGCAGTAGGCATCCGGCCTCGAACCCGCACACGCCGCCGGATATCCTGGAAGCCCTATCGCACGATCAGAACTGGGTAGTACGCCAGGCTCTGGCCCTGAATCCGGGAGCTCCCACCTCTGTGCTGGCAACGCTTTCGAAGGACGCCAATTGGGAGGTACGCAGGGCGATCGCGACGAATAGGAGCGCGCCGCCCGAGATCCTGGCAGACCTGGCCGGGGATAGTGAAGCCCGCGTGCTCCAGAGCGTGGCCGACAACGTCGCGACCCCCCCGGAAGCCCGGGAACGTGCGCTCTCGAGCCTCCGAAGCTCGCGCCACCACTAAGCATCTGGCAGGCGAGTTGCCAGGTACGCGGCTAGCGTGCCCGCAGCTGGCAGAGCGTGTTCCACGTCTGGGCATTGCCCGTGTGGCGCCTCGCATTCACCCGCCTCCTTCCGGAACCGGCCCGTGAAAACACCAACGGCGCCCCGAGGGGCGCCGTATGGCCCCGTGAAAACACCAACGGCGCCCCGAGGGGCGCCGTATGGCGGAGTAGTGCGGGCGGCGGATCCCGCACTACTCGTCTGCGGAACCAGGTGGCGGGAACCGGTTCCGTGCCAAACGATGCTAGCTACGAGACGTTGGCAAGTGGTGGCGGGCCCTAGATCCGATGGCAGGGTCAGCTCGGCCCGGCGCTCGGGCAGCGGTCGGCCAGGAGGCAGTCGCCGCATCTCGCTCGCCTGGCCACGCAGATGCTCCTGCCGTGAAGGATGACGCGGCCGCTGAATGCCCCCCAATGTGACTCGGCGAGCAGGGCCATGAGATCAGCCTCGACGGCCTCCGGTGACTCGTTGTCAGTGAGCCCCAACCTCCGTGCCACCCGGCCGACGTGGGTGTCGACAGGCAAGCCAGGTAGGTCGAAGGCCACGCTCCGGATCACGTTGGCAGTTTTCCGTCCGACTCCTGGGAGGCTGACCAGGTCCTCCATGGATCGTGGTACCTCTCCTCCAAAGCGCTCGGCCACTGCTGCTGCCATGCCCTTCAGGCTCCTGGCCTTCGAGCGGAAGAAGCCGGTTGGCTGGATCAGCCCTTCGAGCTCCGTGTCGTCTGCCATGGCCAGCTTGGCCGGGTTCGGGTAACGGGCAAACAGCTCCGGCGTTACCTGGTTCACCCTGGCATCAGTGCATTGCGCCGAGAGTATCGTCGCGACCAGAAGCTCGAATGGATCGTGCCAGGATAGCGCACAGAGTGACCGGGCAGTACCCCCGTACTCCTTGGCGAGGCGTTGGTCCACGAGGCGGGCCCACCGCCTCCTATCGAGAGAAGCTTTGGCGGGCACGACCAGAGGATAGTGGAACCTGGCTGTGCAGTCAGCCACAGCCGGCGTCCTCGGCCGGCCAGTCAGCCACAGCCGGCGTCCTCGGCCGGCCGGTCAGCCACAGCCGGCGTCCTCGCCGGCCAGCGGGCGATAGCCGTCCTTCGCCCGGGCTGGCGAACGAGATAGGGACTGCTCCTGGTATGCCGTAGCTCATGCGCCACGTCGAGGCCGTGGAGGCCAGGGCAGGGATGTCGAGAGAGGACATGGCCCAGGTCACCGAGCTCCTGGCAGAGGCGAGGAAGGCGAATGCCCTTCACGTGCTCGGGGAGCAGCAGCGCCTCGAGCTCAACGCAGGGAGCGGTGGGGACTTCCTGGCGCTACTGGAGCGTGATGGCGAGACCTGCCGTATAACCGGCTACGCACATATGCACAAGGTCCGGAGCGCAGGCGGGAGCGCGCTCTCGGGAGATCCCGCCTCTCGGGGAACTGGCTGGGAAGTGCAGGTGGTGCTCCATCCGCAGTCGAGCTCACCGCCAGAAGAGGCCACCAGGAGGCTGCTCCGGGCGGCGGCGGAGCATGTGCGCAGGCGCGGGGGAGGATGGCTCGGATACTGGGCCTCTGCACCGACGGCCAGTGAGGAAGATCTGGCTGCGGAGCTGGGGCTCGTGAAGAGCAGGGAAATCTACCAGCTACGCCGGCCCCTGCCGGTGAAGGAGGGTGAAGTGCCGGGAGCCCGCGATGTACCGGCCATTCGCCACTTCATCCCCGGTTCGGACGAGCAAGCCTGGGTCGCTGTGAACAACAGGGCGTTTGCCGGGCATCCTGACCAGGGCGGCTGGGGCGTCCAGCGTCTGCTGACCCTGGAGAGCGAGGCATGGTTCGATCCCCAGGGATTCCTGATTCACGAGCGGGAGGGGCGCATGGCCGGTTTCTGCTGGACGAAGGTACACCCTGACGAGGAGCCAGCGCTCGGCGAGATATATGTCATAGCGGTCGATCCGGACTTCTCCGGGCGTGGGCTGGGACGAGGGCTAACTCTGGCCGGCCTCGACTACCTGGCAACGAAGGGGCTCTCCGTCGGGATGCTCTATGTGGACGAGACGAACGAGGCCGCTCGCCGTCTCTACGGCTCCCTGGGATTCTCCCTCCACCATGTCGACAGGATGTACTCAGGTCGATTCTGAGATCCTGCCAGGTGACTTCTCTCGGCCCTGAAGGGCCGGGGTTCCCGGCGCGATCTAGCTAATTCCGGAGACTCCTACGATCCTGCCTACGGCGTAGGTGATCCCCGCTGCCACTACGAGCAGGGTGAGCTGGCGCACCGCGCTTCTCCACCGGGGTCTGCCGGTGAAAGATCCGAGCACGAGCCCGATCCCAAGCGAGGCCACCACGGCCAGGGCTACAGAGGCAGCGATGGCCGTGTCCCCGCTCGTGGCTATCCAGGAGATCAGAGGGATCAATGCCCCGGCTGCGAAGGTCAGCAGCGATGCCAGGGCAGCGCGAGCCGGGGAGCCCAGGTTCGTCGGATCTATGCCCAGCTCCTCGCGTGTGTGTGTCTCGAGGGCAAGGTCCGGATCACTCATCATGTCTGCAGCGATCTCACGCGCTCGATCCGGGCGAACACCGCGCCGGATGTAGATACTGGCGAGCTCCTGCTGCTCCTGGCGTGGCCGGTGGGCGAGCTCGCGGCGCTCCAGGTCGATCTCGCGCTGCAGCAGCTCTTTCTGCGCGCTCATCGATGCATACTCGCCAGCGCCCATCGAGCACGCCCCCGCGACGAGGCCTGCCAGGCCCACGAGGCGCACGATCCCGGCACGCGGGTGGGCTCCCGCTACACCCAGGATGAGTGCAAGGTTCGTGACCAGGCCGTCGCTGAACCCGAAGACAGCCGCCCTGGCAGCACCTCCCTGGATGTTCCTGTGGTGATACTCCATCGGAACGAACTGGGATCCCGCTGTGTCGGGTATGCCCATGGGCTTATCGAGGCTCACCTGACCAGGTTATACGAAGGAGTGAAGGTAGCAGCGGGGCGCTCATGTTCGCCCATAGGCCTCATCGCTGCCGCCCGCGCCTGGACGGAGGCGATGCGCGCGGCGGCCCCGGGCCTGGCACAATGGTGGCATGTCCTGGAACCCGGCCCCCAGATCGTCCGAGCCACGCCGCTGGTTCAACTCCAGCCTGCCGCAGACCCTGCAGGCGTCCGTGATGCTGTTCTACTTGGACGCGGCACTGGCGCTGATCTCGGGACTTCTGGGCGGTCTCAGCCTGATCTTGATAGTGGCTGCGTTCCTCAGCTTCGCGCCCGCATTCGGGATGGCGAACGAGCGCAAGTGGGGCTACGTGGTGGGCGTGGTAGTGGCGTCACTCCTCGTTGCTCTCTACCTATGGGGTTTCGTGGTGAGCCATTCGTTCGGTGTCATCATCGAGCTCCTCTTTGCCGGCGTGCTGCTCGCTCTCCTTCTCCATCCTCAGAGCCGCAGCTACCAGCGAATCTGGTTCCACTAGAGCCTGGGCGCATCCCGGCGAGGCTCTGGGAGGTCGCGATCTCCCTGCGAGCTCAGAGCCGTCCGAGGCGCCGGAGGGCTCCCAGCAGCGCCCGCTCTACCGTGAAAAGCTCGTAGGCTTGGTCATCGTCGCCGCCCGTGGCAGCCGCCTGCGCGAGGGTGCCGATCCTTCTCGCGACCTCTTCCAGCGACGCAGTGAGCGAGGAGAGTTCGGCGTGGTCGCCACCCGCCAAGCTGCTCGGAGAGCGACGGCTCAGCCTGCGCGTCGAGCTGCCAGGAGAATGAGCGGAACTGCCGTGCGATGCCGGTCCCGAACGCTTGTGCCCGTCCACGCTATCCACCCGACGATCATGGCCTATGGCAGCTAGCATGGGCCAGCCGTGGAATCACGAACCGAGCCCGAGAGCATTTCCCTGGCTGGAGGCGGAACGCCTCGAGCAGCCGCACTTCTCACGTCGTTGGACCTTCGCGCGATCCTCCATCCAGGTCCGGGCAACCTGCCACGCCGACCGGCCTCAGCCGATCCTCCGTCCGGGGAAGTCGCGGCGATCATCGAGAAGGTTCGCTCAGGTGGCGACAGCGCTCTCAGCGAGCTGACCGCGCGCTTCGACGGCGCAGCCCTTTCGAGCCTGGAGGTACCCGAAGAAGAGATCGGTGCTGCTCTGGCCAGGATAGATCCCGATCTACGCAGAGCCCTGGAGCACGCCAGAGACCGCATCAGCGCGTACCATGCCCACCAGATGCCGAGCCAGGCCCGTTTCGGCACAGCTGATCTCTGCGTGGACGACGTCATCCGGCCGGTACGGCGCGCCGGTGCATACGCCCCAGGCGGGCGCGCACGCTACCCGTCTACCGTGCTGATGACCGTTGTGCCCGCGCGGGTGGCAGGTGTCGACGAGGTCGTTATTTGCATCCCGCCGCGACCGGATGGGACCGTGGACGACGCTAGCCTGGCCGCTGCAGCCATAGCACGGGCCGATCGGGTCTTCCGCGTAGGCGGCGCCCAGGCGATAGCAGCCATGGCCTATGGAACGGAAAGCATCCCGCCGGTGGATGTGATCGCCGGCCCTGGCAACCGCTATGTAGCTGAGGCCGAGCGCCAGGTGGCAGGAGTGGTCCGGGTGGCGGCCGGGTTCGCCGGGCCGTCGGAGGTGGTGGTAGTCGCTGACGGGAGCGCTCCCGCCGCCCTGGCGGCGATCGACCTGGCAGTGCAGGCCGAGCACGGCCCGGATGGGCTCGCATGGCTCATCACCTGGAACGAGCAAGTCCTCAGCGAGGTGGAAGAGGCGCTCGCGCAGATCGTATCGCGAGCGCCTAGGCGGCACGAGATCGAGGGGACACTCGAGAAGCAAGGCTACGCGGTGCTCGTGGCGAGCGCGGAGGCGGCCATGGAGGTGGCAAACGCCATCGCTCCTGAGCACCTGGAGCTCCAGGTGGAAAAACCACGCTCCTACGTCGATCTCGTCCGAGATGCCGGTGCCGTGTTCCTGGGACCGGATGCTCCCGCGACGATCGGTGACTACGCGGTGGGACCTAACCATGTCCTTCCGACAAACCGCTCCGCACGTTACGCCTCAGCGCTAAGGGTGGACGATTTCCTGAAGCACATTCACGTTGTCGAGGCAACCCCGGTAGGTCTGGAGAGCATAGCCGGGACTGTGGAAAGGCTTGCAGAGGCGGAAGGGCTCAGCACTCACGCCGAGTCGATCCGTGTACGCGCCGGGAGGTCTGGGCCCGAGATGGAGCGCATCCGTGCCAGCGGGAGCCCAGCCAGACCACGAACGACGCTCGGGCTGGTATCTGGCTATCACTCTCCCCAGGTGAAAGTCGCTGTACGTTTGAACACGAACGAGTCGCCGTATCCACCGCCAGAGGAGCTCGTGAAGTCTCTGGCCGCGGCTGTACGCGCGATCCCCTGGAACCGCTATCCAGATCGGAGCGCGAGTGGCTTACGCTCCAGAATCGCCGCGGTCCATGGAGTGGGGGACGGCCAGGTGTACGTGGCGAACGGGTCGAACGAGGTAATCCAGTCTCTGTGCCTTGCCTACGGGGGTCCTGGGCGCGAGGCTCTTGTCTTCGAGCCTACCTATGCGCTGCACAGACATATATCCCAGGTGACCGGAACCGATGTGGTGTCCGGTGATCGTGGCGGCGACTACGCAGTGGACCTCGGGCACGCGACCGCCCTGATTGCGGAGCGGCGCCCGGCGATCACGTTCCTCTGCTCCCCGAACAACCCTACGGGCAATGCCGATCCACTCCGCCTGACCGTGGGAGTCCTCGAAGCTGTGGCGTACCACACGGAGGGTCTGCTGGTGGTAGACGAGGCATACGGGCAGTTCGCTTCGAGCAGCGCCCTCGATCTCCAGAGGCACGAGGCGGCTGAGCGCCTCGTGGTCCTGCGGACCTTCTCGAAGACGTGGGCCATGGCGGGTCTCCGGGTGGGATACGCGATCGCTGCCCCTCGGGTCGTAAGTGCGGTTACCGAGGTTACGCTGCCTTACCATCTTGACGCCGCACAGCAAGTAGCTGCCGAGCTGGCTCTCGAATATGGTCGAGACATGGAGTCGCGGGTGGAGGAGATCGTAGCCGAGCGCAGCCGCCTCGCCGGCGCGCTGGGCGACCTTCCGGTGCGTCAGTGGGCTTCGGACGCTAACTTCATCCTGTTCAGGCCGCTCGGTATGGGCGGGCGCGATCTCTGGCAGGCACTGCTGGATAGATCTGTGCTCGTCAGGGACTGCTCGAGCTGGCCGGGCCTGGAGGGCTGCCTCCGTGTCACAGTGGGCACACCGGCCGAGGACGATGCTTTCCTCGATGCGCTGGCAGGGGCCCTCTCATGACCACATCTCCACCGGGAGAGGGCGCGTCGAGGCCATCTGCAGATCCGGCGCCGCCCGCTCGCATGTCTCGCGCTGCGCGACGCACGAAGGAGACCACGATCGAGATATCCGTGAACCTCGACCCCGAAGATGGTGCCGGGCGCCAGGAGGTCCGGACGGGGCTTCCATTCTTCGACCACATGCTGGAGACTTTCGGGCGCCATGGGGCCATGGACCTCCAGGTGGTCGCGAGCGGTGATCTCGAGGTGGATGCACACCACACGGTCGAGGATGTAGGTATCGTGCTAGGAGGGGTACTCCGCGAAGCGCTCGGGGACAAGGCTGGCATCGAGCGGTTCGGCTGGGCCCTTCTCCCGCTCGACGAGGCGATGGTGGAGGTGGCCCTTGACTGCTCGGGCCGGGCGTTCCTCGTCTACGAGGTCACGCCACCGGCGGAGGCCCTTCCTCTGGGTGACCCGCCTTTCGATCCCCAGCTTGCCGAGGAGTTCTGGAGGGCTCTTGCCGGGGCTGCTGGTCTTACCCTCCACCTGCGGCAGCGGAGCGGGAAGAACGCCCATCATGTCCTGGAGGCGTCCTTCAAGGGTGCAGCGCGGGCCTTCCGCCAGGCGCGCCGCCGGCAGGGAGACGCGATCGCGTCGACGAAGGGGATGCTCTCTTGAGCCCTGGAGTAGGGGACGGGCCCGTAGTCGCCGTGATCGACTATGGGATCGGGAACCTGCGCTCGGCGGAGAAGGCTCTCCAGAGAGTGGGGGCGCGTGCCTCTCTGGTTAGCGACCCTGCTGAGGCCGATCGAGCAGATGCGCTGGTCCTGCCGGGCGTCGGGGCCTTCGGACCGTGCATCCAGGCGCTCAGGCGGAGCGGGTTCGACGAGCTCCTGGTGGACGCCATCGCTCGCCGGGTGCCGTTTCTCGCTATCTGCATCGGCTATCAGATGTGCTACGAGGGGTCCGAGGAGGCCCCCAATGCAGAGGGGCTCGGCATCTTTCCCGGTGTAGTCCGGGAGCTGCCCGAAGGGGTGAAGCACCCTCAGATGCAGTGGAACCTCCTACGGCCCGTAGGAACGACGCAGAGTCGGATGATGGACGTGCTCGGGCCCGATGCGTGGGTGTACTTCGTCCACTCCTACGCGCCGGAGCGCCACGACGACGTCGTGGCCACATGTGAGTACGGAGGCGAGGTCGTCGCGGCTGCGGAGCGGGGTCGGTGCTGGGGAGTGCAGTTCCACCCGGAGAAGTCCGGTTCGACAGGGCTCGGGCTTCTGTCCGGGTTCCTGAAGATGGTGGAGGCTGCTCCTCGGTGAACGGTTTTGCTCGGCACTCCCCGGGCTCGAGGCCTGCTCGGCAGAGACGGTCCGGATGTCTGGAAGCGCCACGGCCCTGAGCAGCGGGCACAGCCCGGGACGGCTGCAGGTGTGGGTAGAGGGTGCCAGACCGCGGACCCTTCCGGCCGCGCTCGCTCCCGTGCTCGTTGCCAGCGCGCTCGTAGGAGGCAGCGGGGTGGCGCTCATCTGGTGGCGCGTGGCGGCGGCCGGCCTGGTGGCGCTCTCTATCCAGGTAGCTACGAACTACGCGAACGACTACAGCGATGGCATTCGGGGGACCGACGACAATCGAGTGGGGCCGCTTCGCATCGTGGCGGGAGGGCTGGCTCCGCCACATAGCGTAAAGTATGCCTCATTCGGATGCTTCGCCGTCGCCGGGGTAGCTGGGCTGGCTCTCGCCGCAGCTACGTCCTGGTGGCTTGTAGCTGCCGGTGCTGCCTGTATCGCCGCTGGTTGGTTCTACACGGGGAGCTCGCATCCCTACGGCTATGCAGGGCTGGGGGAGCTCTTCGTGTTCGTCTTCTTCGGGCTCGTGGCAACTGCCGGTACCGTGTATGTGCTCCTCGGGCATCTGACCTTCGAGGCCGTGCTTGCCGGTGTCCCTATGGGTCTGGCAGCCAGCGCTCTCCTGGCCGTGAACAACCTCCGCGACCTGGACAGTGACTGCCGGAGCCATAAGCGCACCCTCGCGGTGCGCCTCGGTGACAGGAGAGCGCGAGCTCTCTACGTGGCACTGCTCGTAGTCGCCGTCCTAGCAGCAGCCAGTCTCTCGGCCTACGGGCATCTCGCAGCACTGGCCAGCCTCGGCGCAGGTCTGCCCGCTGGCCTCGCAGGCTGGAGGGTTGTCCGGGGGGCGAAAGGCCGAGCTCTCGTACCCGTCCTCGGCCTGACCGGGCTCACGCAACTCGCGCTCGCAGTGCTGCTTGGCGCGGGTCTGCTCATTCGCTGAGAGAGCTGAGGAATCGGGCGACTTCTCTCGCCGCGAGCGCCGGCTGCTCGAGGTGCAATGCATGGCCGGCTCCCTCTATGACCAGGAAATCCGATGTCCCTCCCATGGCTCTAGCGCTCTCCCTGCATACCTCACGGTAAGTGCTGTCATTCTCACCAGCCATGAGAAGAGCTGGCATGCGGATCTCGGCTAGCCGATCCCAGAGCGGCTCCTGGGTGCCGCTTCCGAGCGTTCGCAGGCTGGAGGCGAGCCCCGCGCAAGTATTCGCGGCCAGGCGCCTCGAGGTAGCGCGCTGCTCAGCCGTGAGCCCGGCGAAGAGAGGCTGTATTGTCCAGGCTTCGAGGAAGGAGCGAAGGCGCTCGTGCTCGTCGCGCGGGGGCTCACCCAGCGCTTCGAGGAGGCCGGAAACGGTCGATCCCTGCAGGGAAGAGACTCGCTCGCCATCGAGCCAATCGGCCAGGGCTCGATCTGACTGGCGCCTGCGCTCCCGCTCGGCCGGGTCCCTGATGCCGGGGTTGGCGCCCATGACAACGAGTGCTCTGACGGTCTCCGGCTGGCCGAGGGCCAAGCGTAGGCACAGGCGTCCACCCATCGAGTATCCGAGATATACCCCGTAGCCTCCTACCTCAGCCAGGAGGGCAGCCACATCCTGCCAGGTCGTTTCCACCCGAGCGGAGCCGCCGTGACCGGGTGCATCGACGAGCGTCACGTTGCCCAGAAGATCTGGCACCCGTTGCACCAATGCCCCCAGGAGAGGCTCGAAGGAAGTGTGGTCCTGCGTAAAGCCGTGAACGAGCACGAGATCTACGGGCCCTCGCCCGAGAGAGCGCCTCTCGACCGCAAGCGCGCTCCGTTCCGATACCTTCACCGGGACAGAGTAGCCGGGTAGGCGGCGATCCGTCTCCGCAACGGGAGCACCTGGCCAGACCGTGTGCGCCTGCATCGAGTGCTACCGGGAAGCGACCGTATCGCCGTCAAGTGCGAGAATAGGAGAGTGCCTCTTCCAGATGAGCAAGCATTGATGGCTGTATCGGCCCAGGCGACCTTCGCCGCGACGCTCGTCGACGAGCTCTCGCGCTGCGGAGTGCGCCATGCCGTGCTCTGCCCCGGCTCGCGCTCGACGCCGCTCGCCGTCGCACTGGCTGCGGACCGGCGGATCAGGCTTCATGTCAGGCTGGACGAGCGTTCCGCTGGGTTCTACGCGCTGGGCATAGGGCTCGCTACGGGGACGCCAGCCGTCGTGTGCACCACCTCGGGCACCGCTGCGGTAGAGCTGCACCCGGCACTCGTTGAGGCGCATCACGCCCGGGTCCCGTTGATAGCGCTGACGGCGGATCGCCCACCGGAACTTCACGATACCGGCGCCCCCCAGACGGTTCTCCAGCACGGCATATATCCGGGGCTGCTGCGCTTCTCGGTGGATCCTGGCGTTCCGACCTGGGAGGCCGGTTGGAGCTGGCGCTCCCTCGCGAGCCGGCTCTACGCCGAGGCGTGCGGTGGGGCGCGCGCGCCGGGACCAGTGCATGCCAACCTCGCATTCAGGGAGCCTCTTCTCGGCGAGCCTGGGGTGTTGCCAGCAGGGCGCCCCTCGGGCGGTGCATGGCATGCAATGGCAGCGGATGGAGCCGATGCCAGCCCCGAGACAGTCGATTCCCTTATCGCGTTACGCGACAAGTTAGGCTGCATCGTAGCAGGAGGAGGCGCCAGCAGCGCCGATCCGGGATCGGTGCTCGCGCTCGGTGCCGCGCTGGGCTGGCCCGTCATAGCAGACCCTCGCTCCGGGGCACGTGTGGCTGGTAGCGATGCGGTCGTGGTATCACTGGCTGATCCGTTGCTCCGTGTGCCACGGCTGGCAAGGGAGCTCCTGCCCGAGGTGATCATCCAGGTCGGGGAGCCGCCTGCATCGAAGATCGTGACGCAATGGTTGGCGAGTGCGGCTACCCACGGTTCCGAGATGTGGGCCGTGGACCGCTGGGGCGAGCCAAGGGATCCGGCACGTGTGGCCACGAAGGTGATCTCCTGTGATCCGGGGAGCCTGTTTCGCTCGGTCCTGGCGGCCCTCGCCGACTTTGGAGCCCAGGATCGCTCGTGGGAGCTTCTCTGGCAGGACTGCCAGGCGAGGGCCGAGAAGCATCTAGCTGACTTCCTCGGATCTCATAACGAGCTGTCGGAGGTGAATGCCTCGCGGATGATCTGGTCGTTTCTTTCACGAGACGACTTGCTGGTCGTGTCATCTTCCATGCCCGTACGCGCCCTCGAATGGTTCGCGCCTGCACACGCGGATCCACCAGGGGTGATTGCGAACCGCGGCGCCAACGGCATAGATGGTGTCCTGTCCACGGCTCTCGGGGTGGCTGCCTCCGGAGGACGCCGCGTAACGGCGCTCCTCGGCGACCTGGCCTTCCTTCATGACGTATCCGCGCTGTCGGCCCTGGAACCCGTCCCCGATATAGAGGTGTTCGTCCTGGACAACGGGGGAGGCGGCATATTCCGATTCCTACCTCAAGCTCGCGAGCTGGATCCTGGGACCTTCGAGCGCCTCTTCGTCACGGCGCCTGTGGTCGAGGTAGAGCCTGTAGCCAGGGGATTCGGGTGGTCCGTGGACAGCGCCTGCAGCGTTGACGAGCTTGCGGATGTCCTGTCGGCGGGACGGAACGGTGACCATTGCCGCGGCCATCACCTGACGCGGATCCCCATAGCGGCAGAGCGTGTAGCCGCTGGCTACAGCGAGTGCCACGCAGCGGTCGCGGAGAGCTTGGAGATGGTCTGAGATCGCCTGCGGGCGCTCACAGGATACGGGTCGCGCGCCCCTCCCAATAGGGATCCCGGAGAACCCTCTTGTAGAGCTTGCCATTCGGGTGCCTGGGCAGCTCCGCTGTGAAATCAATAGATCTGGGGCATTTATAGGAGGCGAGATGCTCCTTGCAGAACGACACGAGGAGAGCGGCCAGGGATGGGCTGCCCGATGATCCGTCGACAAGCTCGACCACTGCCTTGACCTGCTCGCCCATCTCGGGATCCGGTATGCCGAACACTGCTGCGTCCATGACCAGTGGATGGGTGACAAGCACGTTCTCAACTTCCTGCGGGTAGATGTTTACTCCTCCTGAGACGATCATGAAGCTGGCACGATCGGTGAGGTACAGGTAACCGTCCTCATCCAGGCGTCCGACATCCCCGAGGGTAGTCCAACCCCGCCCTCGTATATCGCGTGTCGAGGCAGTCTTGGCTGAGTCGTTCAGGTACTCGAAGGCGTTTCCACCCTCGAAGAAAACGAAGCCCTGCTGGCCGGTGGGAACATCGTCACCGTTCTCATCCAGGATGTGGACTGCGCCGGTAATGGGCCTTCCGACGGAACCACGGTGAGCGAGCCATTCCTTACTGTCTATCGCGCAGAATCCGTTACCTTCCGTCCCCGCGTAGTACTCATGGATGATAGGCCCCCACCAGGCGATCATCTCCTCCTTCACCGGCACCGGACATGGCGCCGCGGCATGAACGGCACACTGGAGACTCGACAGGTCGTAGCGAGATCGCACCTCTTCGGGCAGCTTCAGCATGCGGATGAACATGGTCGGTACGAGCTGGGTATGGGTGACGTGGAAGCGCTCCATGGCGGCAAGGTAGCGCTCAGCGTCGAAGGACTCCATGATCACATCTGTCGCCCCCAGTCGCTGGAACGCCATAGAGAAGCGGAGTGGCGCTGCATGGTAGAGCGGGGCCGGGGAGAGGTAGACGCTTTCGCTCGTGGCCCCGTAGAGGCCGGCTACTACCAGTGTCAGCCCGTCGGGTGTGCCTATGGGGCGGCCCTGGAGAGGCAGCTTCACTCCTTTCGGTTGGCCAGTCGTGCCAGAGGAGTACAGAAGGTCGGACCCCTCGATCTCGCCACCCTGGTCACCGCCTTCCGCGAGGGCAAGCACCTCGTCGTAAGACTCGAATCCCTCGCCTGGGTCGCCAATCACGAGCCGGGTGAGCACGCCTGGGGCCTGGTCTGCAGCTCGAGCTGCCAGGTGGCGCTGGCGCGCGGACACGACGAGTGCCTTGGCTCCCGAGTCGTTCAGGATATAGGCGACCTCGTCTTCTGTCAGGCGATAGCTGATGGGGGTGTAGTAGAGGCCCGAGCGTTGCGCCGCCCACGCCACCTCCGGGAAGCGGAGATGGTTCTCCATGAGGATAGCGATCCCGTCGCCCGGCCCGATGCCTCTGGAGCGCAGTAGCTGGGCCAGGCGCACAGAGCAGGAATCGAGCTCTCTGTAGGTTACCTGCTCGCCCGTCTCCGCCATGATCGTGGCCGGCTTGTCCGGAGTCTCCTGGGCGCGCTGTCTCGGGTACATGAGTCACATGTTCGAGCAGATGCCCGGGCCGTGGCAAGCTGGCAGGATGCGATCAGAGAACACTGTCTCGGCAGACCTGTCATTCCGAGGGCTCGTGAAGCAGGTGAGCGATGTGCAGCTAGTCGCGAGGATGGATCAGGAGAGGTTTACCTGCTATGCGGGATTCGACCCCAGTGCAGCGAGCCTGCAGGTCGGGAACCTGGTGCCCCTGCTCCTGCTCAGGAGGCTGCAAGAGCTCGGGCACCGGCCTATCGTGCTGCTGGGCGGGGGCACGGGCCTGATCGGCGATCCGAGCGGGAAGAGCTCGGAGCGCCCATTGCCAGACCGCGAGCAGCACGACGCGAATATCCGGGCGATAGCGAAGCAGGTGTCCAGGTTCGTCGAGGTCGACGGCGCTCGGACCGCGCCGCCAGCCAGCGGCGAGGAAGGGTCAGCGGGCCTTGTCCTGGACAACGCTGAATGGCTCGCTCCCATGGGCCTGATCGAGTTCCTCCGGGAGACCGGGAAGCATTTCACCGTCAACCAGATGATGGCGAAGGAGTCGGTCCATGCCAGGCTCGCCCGCCCCGAGCAGGGAATCTCGTTCACGGAGTTCGCCTACATGCTGCTGCAGGCTTACGACTTCCTCCACCTCTACGAGGAGCAAGGCTGCAGGCTCCAGGTCGGGGCAAGTGACCAGTGGGGCAACATCACGATGGGGGTGGACCTCGTGCGCCGGGTCCATGGAGAGGCGGCCTACGGTCTCACCACACCCCTGGCGACGAACCCAGACGGGACGAAGCTCGGGAAGACGGAGACCGGCACGGTCTGGCTGGATGCCGCCAGGACGAGTCCATACGAGCTCTACCAGTTCTTCTTGCGAAGCGATGACACCGTGGTCGGCCAGTACCTTCGCTGGTTCACCTTCCTCGACCACGACACCATAAGGGATCTGGATCAGAGGGCGCAGGAGGCACCGGAACGGCGCGAGGCCCAGCGCAGGCTCGCGTTCGAGGTATGCCGCATCGTGCACGGGACTGACGAGGCGAAGCTGGCGGCAGGTGCCGCAGCAGCGCTCTTCAGCGATGACCTGCGCCTGCTCGACGAGGACCAGCTACTCACAGCCCTGGAGGGTGCTCCGACCAGCACCAAGCCTGCGTCTGTCCTCCAGGCACCCGGCTGGCCGGTCGTTGACGCGTTCGTCTCATCGGGTCTCGCTCCATCGAAGACCGCGGTGCGCCGCCTCATAGCGCAGGGCGGTTGCTCGGTGAACGGAGAGATCGTAAGCGACGCGGATCGCAGCCTTCTCCGGGAGGATCTGCTGTTCGGCGCATATGTCGTGCTGCGGAAGGGACGGAAGGACTATCACTTGCTTCGTTTCCAGAGGTAATGCCGGGCGGGTGACGTTCGGCGCTACGCTTCGCAGATGTGATCGGGGCACCGACGCCTACGTGGCCGAGTCTGGATGGGCACGCAGGCCGGAAGGAGCGCTCCAGATGGCATTTCGGCGCGGGCTGCAGGGGGCGCTCCAGATGGCCTGTTCCGGCGCGCCGGAAGCCGGCCCCCGGAGTGCTTCTCGCGCTGATCCTCGTGGTCGCTTTCCTCGCGGCGTGTGGCACTTCCAGCTCGGTATCCGGCAAGGGGCTAGCGGGTGCGCTACGTAGCTGGGCCTCGGCAAACAATGTCGGCGGATCCGTGGTTACGATTCGGACGGACGTGAGCCATGTGAAGAAGCTGTCAGCTCTAGGTGGTGGTAGGCAGCTGGCGACCGGTTGCGTCGTCCTGTCCGACGATGTGCGCTCTGCGAACGGTGATCTACCGAGCCCGGACCAGGCCGTTACCGACGACTTCTCGAGCGCCTACACCACACTCGAGGCAGGAGCCGAGACATGCTACAGCGCTGGTGAGGCAGGCAGGAGGGCAATCAGGTCCATAGCCACGATGAACCTGGGTATCTCCGAGCTGGAGGAGGCCGCAGGCGTGCTGGCTCATCTGGAGCGCTATCCATGAAGGCACCGCCATCCCGGCTGTTGCGCCCATAGCCTGGGCCGGGGTGGTGACCGTGGAGGAGCGCTATCCATGAAGGCACCGCCATCCCGGCTGTTGCGGTAGTGTTCGATCGCCAGGCCTCAGTAGTGCCGAGTACGTGCATGGGCGTAGGGCCGGTAAGCTCTAAGAGGTAGTCCGGCGAGCCGGTCGCCGGAAGAAGGCGGGCAGGGCAGTGGCCCATCCTCTGGCTGGGTACACAGAGGCGCTGAACAGACGGTAGAGCCCATGCCACAGGACACGGGATGAACGCAGGTGCGAAACTGGACGAGATGGGGAGCAAGCCGTGAAAAAAGGACGCCATCGCCGGTTCGAAGAAGCGAGGAGCATGAAGCGCAGCACTCTCGATGTCTCGCGCCTCAGCCTCGATCTGGACAGGGAGCCGCCGAGACCCCAGGGGGAGGACTGCGCTGAGTGCGGTGCGCCGGCTGGGACGGCACACGCCAGCTGGTGCCTCGCTGAGGTCGAGGAGGTAGAGGTAGTGGAGACGCCTACAGGTGGGAATGGCGTGCAATCGAGGAAGCCCGCACCAGAGCCTGGGGAAAGGTAAGCCTCGGGCGCCTAGGCGTCTTTGGTCTGCTTGCCGGCTGCTCTACTGCCTCGGGCCCGGAGGGTGGGGTGGGGAAGGGCAGTCCCGGTTCTCGCCCGCCAGTCGAGGTAGTGAGCGAGCTCGTCGTAGACCTGCTTCCCGGTCAAGGCCGTCAGCTCGTCGCGCATCGTCACGTAGACGGGATCCAGGTTACGAGCGGTACCCTCTCCTGTGTCGCAGGAATCAGCCCGGAAGGCCTCCGGAGCCTCCGTGCACCACCAGGCGAACTCCTCGCCCCCGGCGCCCCAGTGGCGGCGGTCCCACTGACCTATGACGCTCGTGACACTTCCGTCGTCTGCCGCGTGCTCGTCACGTCTGAGAGGAAGCTGCCAGCATACGTCAGGCTTCACGGTATGCGGCGCCGCGCCGTCCGCGAGGGCTGCCTGGTGAAGTGCGCAACCCGGGCCGGCGGGAAATCCCGGGCGATTCAGGAATATGCACGCCCCGTCCACGATCCGGGTTACCCACTCGCCATCATCGTTCTTCTTCGATATGGAGCGCTTCCCCTGCCGGTGAAACTGCCAGCGATCCGGATCCAGCCGGCTCGCCGCGCGCTCCACGCGTTTGCGGTCTGCGCTGTCGGTGAAATGCGCGCCGTAAGAGCAGCAGCCCTGCTCGAGCTCGGGGGCCGGGGCCGTCAGGACACCCTGGCACCCCTGCCCGTAGATGCACCGCCATGAGCTCAGGAGGAAGGTGACGTCGAACACCCACGTACGTTCCTCCTCGGGGTCAGGCAGGCTTATCCATTCGTGGCTGTCTTGATGCCCTTCTACCTCGTTCATTCTCATAGACGATAGCTGCAACAGCCGTGAGCACTGTTGCCCGCGGCCTCCTCCCGCTCTGCGCCTATGCGTATACGATCGATCTGACCGCCTGTCGGTTCGGCACAGCAGAACCAGGATTCGCTCAGCCTGGGGCCAGGCGCGCTCCTGGCTATGTCGCAGGCGCGCTCGAGCCTCTCCGGGCTGACGCGGCTGGAGCTGCTCTTGAGGACACGAGCTGTATCGAGCACCTCCTCGCGCACAGCAAGGAACCCGGGCACTGGATCGCGGTCGCTGCAGTGGCTCTCGGCCAGCTCCGCGAGGCGGCCCTGCAGGTCGTCGAGGGCAGGGTCCGGGGCAGCCCACCGGTAGCTGAGCAGATCAGGATCGTAGGGTCCGCACCAGGAGGCTGCATCGCAGCCTGCCGAGAGAAGAAGAGACCCCGGGGGCACGAGGAGGCGGATCGAGTACTGCACGACGTCTACTTTGCCTACGAGATCGAGCTCCACGATCGTGTCGACCAGGTCCACCAGGTCTTCGATCTGCGTCCAGGGTGTGAAGGGCACGAGGGAGGGTCGGAGCGCTATGCCAAGCGACGCCACTATCCCCGCAGCCCTGATGATGTCGGCTCGCGTATGACCCTTAGCGAGCTTCTCCAGGACGAGGTCGCTGGTCGACTCGAAGGCCGAGATGACGAATCTGCATCCCGCGGAGGCCATCTCCTCGAGGATGGATCCATGCTTCAGGATATGGCTTACTTTCACGGTCGCGTCGAAGGTGATA
>DAHXND010000088.1 GCA_027366675.1 Acidimicrobiales bacterium | reverse complement strand
GCCCACCGCGAGTGGGATCGGAGGTGACCACGATGTTGAGCGGAGCGTCGAGGATCGCCTCGACCCTGATGTCCCGGAATCCTTTGGCCCTTGCCGAGGGGAGGGAGGCGGCGAACGCCTCGCGTTGGCGCATCGCGAGCGCGTGCACCGCCGCGCGGGTCCCGCAGTCCCGCACGAGCAGGAAGTCCCAGGGCTGGGACAGTCCGACGCTGGGCGCCTGGTGCGCCGCGGCCAGGATCCGAGTGAGGACCGCATCGGACACAGGGGCATCGCGAAAGCCGCGGCGCAGATCGCGCCGCGCTGCGATCACCCGGTACAGCGCCTCCTTCTCGGCTTCGGCAAAGGCGTGGCAGACCCGTCTGCTGTGCTGGGTCACCACCGTCTCCTTGCGGCAGTCCCTCTCGTCGCGGCCCTCGGTTGCATTGTCGGGCGCCGGCTGGCAAGAAGCAGATGAGCCCGACGGACGGCACCGCCGTGGTCGTTGGTGTCGCAGCCGAGTAGCCAAGGCTGTTCCCGGCCCACCGACCGGGCCGCGGTAGCGAACGGACAGGTCATGAGTGCGTCACCTCGAACACGGTCGAGGTCGCGGCGTCCCAGCCGTTCGCGAGGTAAGCGTGCTCGCGGCCATCGGCGATGAGGCGCAGCGCGAAGCGCAGCTGTTCCTCGTAGAACCGGCAGTACGCCCCCTGTTGTGCCAGGTCACCGTGGATCTCGTGGGCCTCGGCCGGGCACGGCGCGCCGCAGAAGTGGCGGATCGCGCCCCTTTGGCAGCACTCGATCGTCTCGACCCGGCGGGCGGTGACGGCACGGAAGGCATCGGTGCCAAAGCAGCCCTCCAGGTCGCCGGCGAAGAGGTTGCCGCCCTCGAAGCCCGAGAGCCCGATGAACTCGCTGCAGGGGAACAGGTTCCCGTGGGCGTCGACGGCGAAAAAGCACCGGCCGGCACCGCAGGGTGAGATGTCGCACATGAGCCGGCGTGCTGTGGGCGCCACCACTGCGAGGACGATGTTGGCGAAGTTGGCGACGACGAGCTTGCGTCCTGTCTCGCGGTAGAGCTCCTCGGTACGTTCCAGCGCTGCCAGGTACGCCACGGCAAGGTCTTCATCCGCCGGGCGCACCGCCCGGCCACCCGGCAGGGTGCAGCGGACAGGGTTCAGCATGCACGTCGGCACCTCGAGTCCGTGGAACAGCTCGACGATGCCGACCAGGTGCGCCAGGTTCTCGGTCGTCACCGTGCAGATCACCGCATGGTGCTCGTAGCCGCGAAGCGCTTCGAGCACGCCGAGCACCCGCTCGTGGGTGGTATGCCCGCTGTGGGTGTGCCGGGTGCGATCGCTGATCTCGGCGAGCGGCCCGTCGAGCGACAGGCCCAGGCTTATCCGCCTGGAGGTGAGGAACTCGATCGCCTCGTGGTCGAGGAGCGTGCCGTTGGTCTGAACTCCGAAGACGATCTCGCTGGCGAAATGGTCTATCGCCGCGAAGATCGCCCTGCGCTCGTGCATCGGCTCGGCCCCGTGGAAGATCACCTGCGGCCGGACACCGTCGGGCGAGGTGTGGTGGAAGAACTCGAGCAGGATCTCGAGTGCTTCGAAGAGGCGGGCCTTGCTCATGCGCACGCCGCGGCGGCGCGTCTTTTCGGGGAGATAGCAGTAGGTGCAGTTGAGGTTGCATCGCTCGGTGGGGTTGAAGTACACGGCCGAGGGCACGAGCTTGAAGCGCAGCAGGTCCATCTCGGCGGTGAAGGCCTCGCCGTGGTCGTGGACCTCGCCTACGAAGGCGGGGTCAGCTAGGACCTCGACCAAGCGCTCCTTTCGCACCAGCGACCAGAAAGCCGTATCCGGCTCGACGAGAGCAGTGTAGGCGTCGTGGCCGATGTCGACCGGGACGAGAGCGGGCCCGTTGCCGCTGTTCGCGTAGACCGGCGCCGCGGGCTTGGCCAGCGTGTTCTTGCCGGCCCTCCGGCGGCGGTTGTCGCGAGATGCGCGCTGGAAGTCGTCCGCCACGGCGGCTCTCCCCGCCACGGCACGTTTCTCCGGCACGGCACGTCCCCCTGGCACGGCACGTCCCCCTGGCACGGGGCGCCGGGTCACCGACGCTTAGCCTGCTGAGGTTGGTCGTCTCTTGGCAGGGCGGCGGCCATGAGCAGGTAGTGCGACAGACCGGTGCCGTCTGGCCGGCACGCTTTTCGGTACGCGACTATGACAGGCCGCGCGAGCCGGGCTCCTCCCAGTTCACCTCCCTCCGAACCGGGCGAGGTGACGACCGGGGTTATCGAAGGCTCGACGGTACCCGGGTCACAAGAGTCAGGGACAGTACGTACGCGCATCTGGCAAATCTCCCGTTGCCGGGCTGCCGTACCACCGGCAACCGATGTTCTCACCGACGAGGCCGGTCTCCTGGCTCACGGATCATCACCCGCACCCGCCTTCCCAGGCGACCAGCGCCCAGTGGCAGTGGGTGGGGCTCCTCGCTCACAGTGGCGGGCCCGTGCCGGACTCACACCGGCTTCCCGATTCTCCCCCGAAGGGGCACCTCGCGGTCTTGACTGCACCTGCAGGCTAGCCGCGCGGCCGACCGCCTCGCCACTTCCACTACGGTTGCCTCGCCACCTGGTTCGCGTCAGTAGTACCAGGGAAACTGCGACCAGTCGGGCGTACGCTTCTCCAGAAACGCATTCCGGCCTTCCGTCGCCTCCTCCGTCATGTATGCGAGCCGCGTGGCTTCTCCCGCGAATACCTGCTGGCCTGCGAGTCCGTCGTCCACGAGGTTCAGCGCGAACTTGGCCATTCGCTGTGCCATGGGGCTCCTGGCGTTGACCTCGCCAGCCCATCTGAGTCCGGTGGTCTCGAGCTCGCTGTGTGGCACGACAGCATTCACCATGCCCATGCGGAGAGCCTCTTCAGCGCTGTAGGAGCGGCCCAGGAAGAAGATCTCGCGCGCACGTTTCTGGCCCACCATCCGAGCAAGGTATGCCGAGCCATAACCCCCATCGAAGCTCGCAACGGCTGTGTCGGTCTGCTGGAAGCGAGCGTGCTCGGCACTCGCGATCGTCAGGTCGCACACGACGTGCAGGCTGTGCCCTCCACCGACAGCCCATCCTGGCACCAGGCAGATGACCACTTTCGGCATGGTGCGGATGAGGCGCTGGACTTCGAGAATGTGTAGGCGCCCGGCCCCGCCTTGACCGTCTTTGTACTCGTATCCGCCAGGTCCCCGCACTCGTTGGTCCCCGCCAGAGCAGAATGCCCAGCCTCCATCCTTCGGAGAAGGGCCGTTTCCTGTCAAGAGAATGCAGCCGACGCGAGTCTGGCTACGTGCGTGGTCCAGAGCGCGGTACAGCTCGTCTACGGTCTGGGGTCGGAAAGCGTTACGGACCTCAGGGCGATCGAAGGCGATACGAACGGTGGTTCCCTCTTCCGATATGTGGTAAGTGACATCTTCGAGATCAAAGCCTTCAACTGGAGCCCACGCCCCTGGATCGAACGGCTGGCCAGCACTTGCCACGCCGCACAGCATGATTCCCGGTGCTGGTCCTGTGCAAGACCGGGATAAGGCTGGGATATGGCGCACCGTGCACCGCAACGTGCGGAGCGCCGTGCTCCCGCCGTGCACCGTGCTCCCGCCGAGCATCGTGCTCCCGCACCGCACCATGCGCCGCACCCTGGTCCCGCTGTGTACCGAGAGCACTCTGGAGTGCGCTCCTCAGGCCACGGAAGGACGTCAGCCAGCCTTCTCCACTGGGGGTATCCCCAGGTCGGCGTAGGTGAAAAGTGGCCTGTAAGGCACGGAGTGGCTGGCGAAGAAGGCCCTCGCGGAGTCCCCCCGGTCCACGATGGTGCTGGCGGCCACGACGGGAGCACCGAGCCTCTCCAACGCAGCGAACGCCTTCAGTATCGAACCGCCACTGGTTATGACATCGTCTACCAGCAGAACCCTGGTAGACGGCCCGAGAGTTGCGCCCTCTGTGAGGCGGTTCGTACCGCGGCTCTTCGGTTCCTTCCGTACGACGAACCACGATGCATCAGCCAGGATGGCGATGCCGTGAGCGAACTGATCTGCTCCCATCGTCAGCCCCCCGACCACGTCGAACTCCACTTCAGGGAAGAGCTCCAGCACGGCCCTGCATGCCACTGCCAGGTCGCTCCCGCGTGCCAGTGCTGCTTTCACGTCTATGAACTCCCGGCTCCACGCGCCCGAGGCTAGTTGTACTGGCTTCTCGAATACGGTGAGTCCACGTGACAGGAGCTGGCGCAGCGTGAGGCTACGAGGGCTTGCCGGCGCGAGGTCGCCTTCCTCGGCTGGAGCGGATGGCATGGAGTCCCATGTTAGGCGAGAGACCTGGGCATCCACGCTCGGGCGCTCCGCCTGCTCCCCCATGTCAGGCGAGAGACCTGGGCATCCACGTTCGCGCTCCGCCTGCTCTCGCCCGTCCGGCAGCCGTGCAAGACTCGTCGCGATGACTTCACACAGGCCAGCGTCACACATGCCAGCGTCACCGGCCGGCGAAAGCCGCGATCTCCTTCCAGCCTCCCTGCGCAGGTGGGCGTTCCCGGTGGTTGCCGGCGCCAAGGGCCTCCAGGCGCTCGGCACCGAGACGGGCCGCCACCTTGTCGTTTACGGCTTGGCTCAGCCATGGCGTGAGCGGAGGGAGCGCCATGTGGAGCGAAGGGCGCAGCGTGGCTGGGTGCTCCCAGGCTGGCTTCAGGGCTGGCATCAGAGCCGCAGCGGGGCGACCCTGAGCTTCCCTGAGGCGGAGCTCGAGGTCTCCTACCTGGCCAGCGATGTAGTACGCCTTACCTGGTCGCCTGGGTCGGCCCCCGTCCCCTATGCGTTGTCGGAGCAGGTTCCTGCATGGGAGCGGCCGCAGGTGGCGTGCGACGAGGGTGATGCTGGGCTCACGTTGGAGGCTTCGAAGGGGAGCTCTTCCGCAGCGAAGCAGCCTTCCTCGGACGGGTCGGGTGAATGCGAGCTCGCCGTAAGGGTTAGTAGGGATGGGCAGGTAGTGCTTGCTGATGGCTCTGGAGGTGTTCTCCTGCACCAGCTTCCACCGGTTCGCCGTGGAGCAGGATGGACCTATCGTTCCAGGCTTGCTCCTGGTGAAGCTCTCTATGGCCTGGGGGAGCAGGCCGGTTCGTTCAACCTGCGTGAGCCCGCTGCCCGCCGTCGCCATCGCCATATTTCGCCTTCACGGAGCCAGAGTGTCTCGGGCGCCCAGGTGTACCGGCTGTGGAATCGTGACGCTGGCGGCACCTATGGCCCCGGGCTGACTCCACTCTACCTGGGAATCCCGGTCATGGTCGGGCGCCACGGAGCGGGAAGCTACCTGGTCTTCTTCGAGAACAGCTTCCGAGGTTCGGTAAAGGTGCCGCACGAGGGCGCCACTGAGGCCACCTTGGAAGCGAGCTTTTCCGGAGGGCAGCTTCGTCTCTATGTGATAGGCGGGAGTGTCGCCCACGCGCTGCAGCGATATGGCGAGCTTACGGGTATGGCGCCGCTGCCGCCCCGTTGGGCACTCGGGTACCACCAGTCGCGCTGGGGATACCGTACGGCTGACCAGGTACGAGAGGTGGTGAGGCGTTTCGTGGAGATGGGGGCACCACTCGACGCGATCCACCTGGACCTCGACTACATGGACGGATACAGGGTCTTCACCATAGATGGCAAGCGTTTCGGGGATATGGCAGCCCTTTCGAGTGAGCTGGGTAAGAGCGATGTTCATCTTGTAACGATTATCGATCCCGGGGTGAAGGTTGACAACGGATACTCGGTCTACGATACTGGGATGGCAGAGGGTCGTTTCTGCCGGCTCCCTGATGGGCGCCTGGCGGTGGGGGCGGCATGGCCAGGCCCGGTGGCTTTTCCCGATTTCACCGATGCCGGAGCCAGGGCCTGGTGGGGCGCCAACTACCAGGTGCTCGTGGATGCCGGCGTTTCTGGAGTATGGCACGATATGAATGAGCCCAGCATGACGATTCCACTGGGTGACCGCACGCTGCCTCTGGACACAGTTCACGGGCTGGAGGGCCGCGGGGGAGATCATCGAGAAGCTCACAACTATTACGGACTTCTCATGGATCGCGCGGGCTTTGCAGCGCTCACGGAGCGAGCGCCCGATAAGCGCCCGTTCATCCTCAGCCGATCTGGCTGGGCTGGGATCCAGCGCTACGCGTGGAGCTGGACAGGGGACACGGAGTCCTCTTGGGCGGCCCTGGCGCAGACTGTGCCCACCCTCCTTGGCCTCGGCATGTCCGGCATGCCATACAGCGGACCAGACGTGGGGGGGTTCATGGGAGAGCCTGACCCGGAGCTGTACCTGCGCTGGCTCCAGCTGGCGGTGTTCCTGCCGTTCTGCAGGACTCATTCTGTTATCGGCGCTCGTCCGCGCGAGCCGTGGACCTTCGAGGAGCCATTCCGGCACCTCATCGTCTCTGCCCTTCGCTTCCGGCGATCGATCAGGCCCTACCTGTATACCCTCGCAGAGGAGTGCGCTAGAACCGGCGCCCCTCTTGTCCGGCCGCTGTGGTGGCCAGGAGAGCACCCCCGCTCTCCTGGAAAGGCCAGCCTGGACGTAGATGATGCGTTCCTGCTCGGGGACTCCCTGCTCGTCGCTCCTGCCACGAGGCCGGGAATGAGGGTGCGCGAGGTGAGCTTGCCCTCCGGTGCCTGGCACCGGTTGTCCTGGCCTAACGATCCTTTGCTCAGCGGCCGGGAAGGCGGCAAAGGCGGCAAAGGCGGCGAAGGCCGGGAAGGCCGGGAAGGCCGGGAAGGCGGGAAAGGTGGCGAAAGCGGGAAAGGTGTAGAGGCGGCCGTGATCGGGCCACGCACCGTGCTTGCCGACATGCCGATGGAGTGCTTGGCCGTGTTCGTCCGGGCAGGCAGCATTCTCCCGGTGGAGGTCGCGGGCCATCTGGAGCTGCTTGCTTTTCGAGACGCTTCGGGGGGTGCGGCCGGAACGCTATATCGCGATTCGGGGGACGGCTACGGACCCTGGCGACGCGATCGTGTGACTGTACAGCCGGGCCGAACCAGCAGCTCGGGCGAGGCAGGCGAGCCAGGGGCCACGAAGGCAGATTCCGGGACGGGTGCGCTCCATGCCGTCTGGGAGGGCGAAGGGGATTTGGTCGCCTACCCCGAAGATGCACCCGTTCGGACAGTGTCTGTGTCTGGCTCCTGACTGGCGCCAGACACCGCTAGAGCCCGGCCGGCTGTTCTGTGCGAGCGGTGGTGAGCGGTGAACAGGCGTGTGCTGGAGAGCACAGCCGCTATAGCCATGAGTCCCATGGACGCGTAGAATGCCGCGTGCAGGCCCGTGGTGAAGGTACCGGTCACGCTGCTACGCAGCGAGGTCGTGCCGACGAAGATGGCGAACGCGAGTCCGCGAGGTATCGCGTGCGAGGTCACGAGGATCGCCACGGAGAACGAGAACACCATGCCTACGTTCGCGAACGTTCTCAGCATGCCGGCAGCTATGCCGTAGTCGGCTCCCTGGGCAGCATGCATGACAGCTGCGTTGTTGGCGGGGAAGAACAGGGTGGCTCCTATGCCGTTCACGATCGCTGCCAGCACCACCAGCCACTCACCGCTGGCTGTTCCGAGCTGGGCGTACATGGCGAGAGCTATGACCTCTATGGCCAGTCCTATCGTGGCTGGCCAGGCTGCTCCGATGCGGTCTGCGAGCTTGCCTGCGAAGGGTCCGAAGATGCTGCCCAGCACGTAGCCGGGGACCAGGAGCAGGGAGGCGTGGAGGGGGGTCAGGTGCCGCACCCCCTGGAGGTACATGATGATGAGAAACAGCACTGCATAGTTCCCGAGGCTCTGGGCTAGCGACGCAGACAGGGTCGGAGTCATCGTGGGTTGGCGGAAGAAACCGAGCGGGATCATAGGCTCGGCTCTGGCCCGCTCGACCAGGACGAAGACCGCCAGCATGACTGCGCCCACGGCCAGCCAGATGTAAAGAGAGAGGTCCATGGAACGCGAGGCAAGCTCCGTGACCACCCACAGCAAGCCGAAGAGCCCGAGCCCGAAGGTAAGCATCCCTGGGATATCGAGGCGGTGTGATACCCGCTCGCCTCTATCTCTCAGTACGCGTAGCGCGAGGATGAAGGCGAAGATCCCTATCGGCACGTTTATCCAGAAGACCCAACGCCAGGAGATGTAAGTTACTATGGCGCCGCCGAGCAGGATTCCCAGGACGGCCCCAGCGCTCCAGCCGACGCCGTTGAAACCGTATGCGCGGCCACGCTTCTCCGGCGGGAAGTTGTCGGCTATCACGGCACCTGAGTTCGCCGTGATGAAAGCGCCGCCGACGCCTTGGATGATCCGGAATACCACGATCGTCGTCTCACTGGTAGATATCGCGCACAGAGCAGAGCCGACTATGAAGATCAGGAAGCCAGCCTCGTACATCCGGACCCTTCCGAACATGTCACCCAGCTTGCCTACCTGCGTGGCGAGGAGTGTGATGACCAGGAGATAGGCGATTATGACCCAGACGACGCTTGCCACGGCCAGGTGGAGTGATCGCTCGATCTCCGGTAATGCGAGGATGACGATCGTGGTGTCAATCGCGGTTATGAGAACCCCTATCATCACCACAGACAGCGCTAGCCCTGGGTGGTGGGATGATATATCGGACACCTCTGTATTCGGTACGTCTGGGGAGGAGCTTGCCGGAGCTTCTGTTGGCACGTGAACAGCATAGATCGATGCCCGTATCTGGCGGCCCCCACTGCCGTCCCGGGAGCGTCGCTGGCACCACACAGATCGCTGGCACCACACAGATCGCTGGCACCGCGCAGAGAACTGGCACCGCGCAGATCGTTGGTGCCGCGCAAAGCACTGGGACCGCGCAGAGAACTGGGACCGCGCAGATCGTTGGTGCCGCGCAAAGCACTGGTGCCGCGCAGAGAACTGGCGTGTAGTTACCTACACGGCCCCGGTCGGGAAGGCGGGATTTGAACCCGCGACCTCAGCGTCCCGAACGCTGCGCGCTGCCAAGCTGCGCCACTTCCCGCTAGCGCCATACGGCGCAACTCAAGCTTCAGGCTTCCCCCCGACCGGCGAGGGATCGCTTCCAGCTCGGTCTTTGTCCATGCTAGCCGTTGGTGCCTGTATGACCACCTTGGCCACCCGGCGGCGGTCCATCTCCGCTACGCGTAGGCTCCAGCCGTCGGTTGCATGCGAGGTTCCCTCGGCCGGGATCCGGCCCAGGGCATCGAAGAGGTAACCGCCCAGGGTCACGTACTCCCCCGGGGGGATGGGGATGCCAAGGCGTGAGCGAATCTCGTCCACAGAGCAACTCCCGTCGACCAGCCAGCGGCTCTGATCGACCCTGGTGATCTCCGGCTCGTCCTCAGGCTCTATCTCGTCGTGAAGGCCACCGACCAGACGCCCGGCCACATCCTTCGCCGTGAGTATTCCCGCCACTCCCCCGAACTCGTCGACAACCACCGCGAAGCTGCGGCGCCGTGTTCGCATGGCCGCAAGGACATCCAGGACATGAGCATGCTCTGGCACTACGAACGGTTGGCGCAGCCTCCTCGAGATGTCGAGGGGACTTGGGGTGTGACCGCCGGTGGTGACCTGCCAGCCCGCTCGGAACAGGTCCGGCACGAACAAGATACCGATCAAGCGGTCGAGGTCGTCGTCGTAGACCGGGAAGGCGCTGTGCCCCGACTCCCTGACGACCCGCGCGACGTCTTCGGCACGGACCGGGATCGGAAGAGCCACCACGTCGACCCGCGGCGTCATTATCTCCCGAACAGTCGTGTCCCTGAGCTCCCGCAGCGCGTCCAGGATCTGGCGTTCCTGGGCGCCCGCATCCGATGTGCCGTAGGCATCTTTATCGCTATCCGGAGCGCTTCGTCCTCTCCGCTGTGCTGCGGCTCCCAGCCCTGACGAAGCAGAGGCCCTGGGCGCTCGTAGGTGAAAGCGGCGCCGGGGAGGAGGCTCTGACGCTGGAGTTGCCGGGTTCGCGTGCTCTTGGGCGGATCGGTCCGAGCCGCTCACCGAGAGAGGGTGGTCTGGGCTATGTCCTCAGTCGTGCCGCCCACAGCCGTACCTCCGCGTTCTCGGATCACCGGCACGGCGGTCGGAGTATAGGAGGAATCGTGGAAAGTGCCACCGGATACGAGTGAGCGCACAGCGCGACGTATCCGCAGGGGATCCAGTGGTTTGGCGAGCCAGCCCTCTGCACCGCATCGCCGGGCAAGGAAGACATCGGCTCGCCGGTCGAGAAGCATTAGCACCGGCACGTATGGCAGGAGCCCGGCCGACTCGTCAAGGCGAAGGTCCATGCAGATTGCCATGCCCCCCATCGAGCCGATCTGGAGGTCGAGGATCACCAGGTCCCACGGATCAGCCCGCACGGCATCCAGTACCTCCCTGCCGCTCGTTACCGCCTCGATGGTGGTATCGGGCTCGTGAACGGCCCCTTCGATCTGATGCGCTGTCATTGGTACGTCGCTTGCCACGAGTATGCGGGCCACGGCCCCAAGGTTAGCTCATCGAGAGCGCCCCGAGCGCCAGCCCGGCATCTGGGCCTAGCTGCGGGAGAGCTCGGAAGCGATCTGGTGGAGCCCGTCCAGATCTCCTATCGCGCCGGGGAAGAGGGGGACGACGGCGAAAGGTCCTCCGGGATCGATGGCGCCCTCCAGCTCACCGAGGCGGGCTCTTTGCTGCTTGGATGCGTTCTCGAGCTCTGCGAGGTTGGACCTGAGCTGTGACAGCCTTCGGGCTGCTTCTCTGGCAGGGTAGCTCGCTGTCTCGTCAGGCTCCTCTCGTCGCTCGGATGTGCCGGCGAAGCTCGGGAGCACCCTGTTGGCTACGAGACCTCTAACAGGGATGCCGGCTCGGAGCAGCTTGTCGGCGAAGAAGAGAGCTTCCCCGATCGTGTCCGAGCGTGGACTTGCGACGAGCACGAATGCTGTATCTGGCCCTGATATGAGCCGGTCGACACTGGCCGCTCTGTCGTGAAAGCCCTGCTCCATGCCCTCGAAAGCCTGGAAGAACGCTACGGCGTCCTCCACGACTTCGGTGCCGGCGACGCGTGCGATGGTGTGGAGGAAGATCCTGGTGGCTGCGCTCACTGCTTTCAGGTACGCGCGTGTGGGCATGAGCAGGACACGTAGGAACCGGTTCTCCAGAAAGCGCGTGAGTCGCCGTGGCGCATCGAGAAAGTCCAGCGCGTTACGAGTGGGTGGCGTATCCACGACTATGCAGTCGAAAGACCCGGTTTCGTGGAGCTCGTAGAGCTTTTCCATCGCCATGTACTCGTGCGTGCCGGATAGATTGGCCGAGAGGCTCTGGTACAGGGAGTTTCCCAGGATGCGCTCTGCCTGATCAGGGGACTTGGCATAGCGGCCGACGAGATCGTCGAAGGTCTGCTTAGGGTCGAGCATCATCGCCCAGAGCTCACCTGTGACATCCAGGTCCAGTCGTTGCGGAGAATTGGTTAGAGCGGACACCGATAGGGCATCGGCCAGCCGGCGTGCCGGATCTATCGTGACCACGCAGGCGCGTGCCCCTTCCTCTGCGGCAAGGAGGGCTAGCGAGGCTGCTGTCGTAGTCTTTCCAACGCCACCGCTACCACAACATATGATAACACGATACTGCTTCAAGAGATCCGGGAAGCCTGACCTGGAGGGCACTGCAGTCACGCTCCGACCTCGCTGCCCGGTTCCGGCAACAGGGAAAGCTGCTGCTCCATCACCCGCGCGAGCTTGCCTATTTCCGCGCTTGCCATGCTCGGGCTGAAGATCTGGTCCAAGCAGATCTGCGGAAGCGGGAGCTCTTCGGCGAGCCGCTCCAGCGCAGTGCTCTGCTGGTCCTGCTCCGCGGAGCGAAAGGCGGCGGCCTGCCTCAGGCGGCCCGCTTCCTCCTCGGTGAGCGTTTCCCCTGCCATGGCGGCGAGGTCTGATGGATCGTCCTTCATGGCCTCGAGCACCGGGTAGCACCCGTTCACTATGATCGGGCCAAGAGCGATTCCTGCCTGCTCCTCTATGTGATAGGCCGTCTCTACGGTCTCGCTGACCGGGAGATCCTCCGGCAGCGTGACCAGCACGACCTGGCATCGCGAAGCGTCCTGGAGAAGCTCCATCACGTCGGACGCCTGCTTGCGCACAGGCCCGGAGCGGGCAGCTTCCAGCAAACCCTTGGCGCTTGTCAGGAAGCGCAGCGCATGACCTGAGGCAGGAGCGTCTACGACGATGCAGTCGGCAGCACCTGCCTGCTCCAGCTGCTTGATCTTCCCGAGGACGAGGATATCTCTCAGGCCGGGGACGGCTGTCGCGACGATGTCCAGCGCGCCCGAGGAGACGAGGCGTTTCGAGATACGCTTCAGTCCGTGGTCGGCGAGGTACTCGAGCAGGGCGTCGTCGGGGGTGAGCCACCGAGCACGTACCCTGCCTCCTGAGCTGCCTCCTGAGCTTTCCCGGGCCGCCTCGCCTGCCTGCGGATCGTGGGCTTCTCCCTCTCCGTCCCTGCCTGCGTCCAGCACGGTCTCTTCGTAGCCGAGCACTGTTGTGGCATCGAATGCCCGTGCGAGGTTCTGCCTGCCCTCCAGCTCCACGAGGAGCGCGTCGAGTCCTGCGTTGGCTGCGCATTGCGCGAGAGCAGCCGCCACCGTTGTCTTGCCTACGCCACCCTTGCCGGCGACGATGACGACATGGCTCTGCTTGCAGAATGAAGCAACATCCATCCCTCCGGAACACTAGGCGCTGGCGAATGCTCCCTGTTCCCACGGGGTCCCCGCTCCGGGTGTCCGTCTCGCACCGTTGGTGACTTCAGAAAGGAAATAGCCTGCTCAAACCTATTGTTTCATGGTGCCGGAAAGGGTAAGGTGAGTAGCAGGAAAGAGTGCGGGAAGGCTTTGCGAAGGGTGCAGCAGGGATGGCTTGGGGTGGCTGGTTGCTGATCGCCCCGTAGGGGGTTCTCTGCTGCGAAGTGAAGGTCGGTTCCAGGAGATGGGCTTGGATAGAGGGCTCGTAGGTATGCCGGGCCCGGAAGGGGAGGGGTGATCCTGTGTTCTTGGCAGCGGATGAGCCGTGGCAGGAGAGGGCGGCGTGCAAGTCGCCACAGTCCCTCGCCCTGTTCTTTCCCCCAGTGCATGCTGAGCGCAAGGCCGAGAAGCTGGCACGAGAAGCCGCTGCGAAGGCCATCTGCGCCCGCTGCCTCGTAGCGAAGGCATGCCTGGAATATGCGCTGGAGATCGAAGAGCCGCACGGGATCTGGGGAGGCTTGACAGAGCAGGAGCGGAAGGCGCTCATCGGCCGGAGAGCTGGGTGACTGGATCACAGGTTCGAGCAGGGGCGAAGCCGTCGGTCGAGCAGATGGCTGCGGCCAGCCAGTTCGCTGCCCCGTCCACAGCCTGCGCTATGGGGCTGGCTGGCTGGGTCAGAGCTGTTGCTACAGCTGCCATGCTCTGGTTGGCAAGGAGTGCCGGGCTGAAAGGCGCGCCGATCTCGTAGAAGCGGTTTGCCACATCCAACACTGGGGCGGTCCCGGGCAGGGCACCTGCGGTGGTGGCTCTGGCTCCGTCGAGAAGGCTCACCATGGCCTGATCCGCGGTTCCCAGACGCTCCAGAGGCAGGAAGCTGCCGCTCTTGCCCGGCTCGTTGCTGGTCGTCTCTGCCGCCCGGAAGATCAGGTACCGGCTGGAATAGGTGGCCCCGTAGAAGGTGAACGCAGGGACGTTGGCGAAAACCTCCTTATTGGCGGACTCACTCAGGCCCAGGTCATGGAAGCTTCCGAACTGGCTGAGAGCAGCGACCACCACCCAGCTCTCCGCTGCGCAGTAGGGACATGCCTCGTTCGTTACGTACCGGATGACCGGGAGCCCTCCGCTTTCCATGTAGGGGAGGCCGCGTAACGGGGTGAGACCCCGTGATATGGATCCCGTCCCGACGGTTTGTAAGGCTGCAGCCGGGATGCCAGCTACGGCCTGCACGGTGGAAGCGGGCGCCAGCGTGACGACCGGATGCGCTACGGGGGCGGATTCCTCGCGCTGGATGGCGGTTATCGCTACTGCCGCCACTGTGACAACTGCCACAGTTATGAGCCATGTCCAGCGTGCTCGGATCATGCGGCGGTGTGCCAGGTGCTCCTCATCGAAGATGGCGCCTGCGTTCCCCTCCGATGCCGCGTTACCGGTCCCAGGCTCATCAGCGCCAGGCTCGCCGGTCCCAGGGTTAGCGGTCCCAGGGCCACCAGCGCCGTGGGCATCCAGGTCGTTGGCGTCAGGGCCATGGGTCTCGGGAGAGTTTCCGCTGTCTTCAGCCACGCTGGCTCGATTGTAGGTCCACCCGGTAGATCCCACTGGCCGGTGCTTCAGATGGCTAGAATGCTGTCTGTGGTTAGCGCGCCACATATAGGGGGAGTGTTACGCTCCGTTCCATCTTGGTTGCCGGGCTTCCTCGCGGCACCTGCTTCTACTCCGCGGGCACCATACGTAGATGGATCAGACTCGGGTGCCGTGAGATGGGAGAGCCTCTCAGTGGACGGCGCTCCCGTGCTGCTCGCCAGAGCGGGCACGGGCCCCCCTGTGCTCTTCGTTCATGGCTGGGGGCTGGGACCGCGTGCTTACAGGCGATCCATAGAGGCCATGGCGGCGCTCGGATGCAGCGTTATCGCCCCTGCGCTGCCGGGATTTGCTGGCACCAGGGAGCTGGTCGGGTCCGATCATGGGTTCCCCGGGTACGGGCGCTGGCTGGGGTCCTGTATCGACGCGGCCGGTGTGGACGAGCCGGTGCTGGCCGTGGGTCACTCTTTCGGTGGAGGGGTGGTTACGCAGCTTGCCCATGATTTTCCCGAGCGGGTCGGTGGTCTCGTGCTGCTGAACTCGGTGGGAAGCCGGTACTGGCTTTCACGCCGTGGCGAGGAGGTGGAGCGCCTGACGAGCGAGCGCCCCCTGTGGGACTGGGGGCGGAACCTGGGGACCGACCTCCTGTCCCTCCCTGAGCTCACCAACGTGTTGCCGGCCGTGCTCGAGGACGTGGTGCCGAACCTGTTCCAGAATCCACGTGCGCTCTGGAGCGTGGCGAACATCATACGCCACGCAGACCTGGCCCCCGAGCTGTCGGAGCTTCGACGCAGGCGAGTTCCAGCTCTCGCAGTCTGGTCGGACAGGGATCGTCTGGTATCGCGCTTCGGGTTCGAGCATCTCTGCAGCACGCTCGGTTGCCCTGGGGCGGTCGTGGCGGGTAGCCACGCGTGGCTGATCGCCGATCCCGGAGCGCTAGGCGACGTCATGGCACGTGCTATGGCGGAGATGAGGCTTCAGGGGACCGAGTGGTTTCGGAGCTCGGGCTCTTCGGGGGAGGTGGTTCCCAGGGCATCGGGCTCGGTGCTCTCCGCTGCTCACTCGTTCGCTCGAGTCGCTGGCGGACCGTGGTGACCGGCTAGCCTCGTCGGTCTGTGGAGCGTATCGGTCTGCTCGGTCTGCCAAATGCGGGGAAGAGCTCGCTGTTCAACGCTCTCACCGGCGGGGACGTTCCAGTTGCAGCTCACCCCTACACCACAACCGAGACGACCGTAGGGGTAGCTCGTGTCCCGGACCCGCGCCTCGACGCCCTGGCCGAGATGAGCGCGAGCCGGAAGGTGGTGCATGCAGGTGTAGACGTGGTCGACATAGCTGGCCTGGCTTCCGGTGCTGCTGGGGGGGAAGGCCTGGGCAACCGGTTCCTGGCTGGGATCAGGGAGGTCGACGCCCTCTGCTACGTCCTTCGTGCGTTCGAGGACGCTGAGGTTCCTGGGGATGTAGACCCCGTGGGGGCTTTGGAAGCTCTGGAGATGGAGCTCGTGCTGGCGGACATAGCCACGATCGAAGGTCAGATAGATCGCCGGAGGAAGGCCATGAAGGCTGCCAAAGGTGACAAGCAGATGGCTGAGCTCGTCGAAGCGATGGAGGCTGCTTACGAGGAGCTGGGGGCTGGTACGCCGCTCTACAGGTCGGGTCTGGCCCCTGCCGTTCGCGGTCGTCTTGCCGAGGCGTTCCTGCTAACCAGCAAGCCGGTCCTCGCCGTCGTGAACATAGGAGAGGATCAGCTCGGCACGGCAGATGGCCTGGTGGCAGATGTGGCACGTTCCCTCGGTGTGGCCGGCCCGATCGCAGGCGAGCCAGGACACCAGCCCGGCGGCGAGCCAGGGGCGGGAGCTGTTCTCGCTGTGGCGGTTCAGCTCGAAGCCGAGGCATCCCGCCTGGCAGAGTCTGACCGCTCGGAGCTGCTGGAAGGGCTCGGTCTCGGAGAAGGAGTCCTTCCCAGGCTGGCGCAGGTCGCCTACCAGGTTCTCGGCCGCCGAACCTTCTTCACCACGGGTGACAAGGAGAGCAGGGCCTGGACTTTCCGAGCCGGGTCTACGGCGCGTACCTGCGCCGGGGTGATCCACTCCGACCTCGAGCGCGGCTTCATCCGCGCCGAGGTGATCCACTGGGACGAGCTCCTGAAGCTAGGATCGTGGAACGAGGCCAAGGCAGCGGGGAAGTTGCGGCTGGAGGGAAAGGAATATGTGGTGGAGGATGGAGACGTGCTGGAGATCCGGTTCAACGTATGACCTGGGAGCACGTTCCACCCAGCCATCCGGTGCCGCCGCTCGATCATTGATATCCACCGGCACCTACCGTTCGATGACCAGGGGGCGAGGGCAGGCATAGTGGCGTGGCTTCTCAGGGATGGACAGGTCCTGGCCAGCCTGGAAGAGGCGCGCTCGTTTGTAGCGCGTAGCAAAGGGCTGCTCGGGCGCTCTGGCACGGAAGGAGCCATGCTTCTCCATCACACGAAGGGCGTTCACACGATCGGCATGCGCTTTGCTATAGACGTAGCGTTCTGCGATAAGACACTGGTTGTTCTCGACATCATCACCATGCGACCTCATCACATGACTTACCCGCGCCTACGAGCCCACTACGTCTTGGAAGCGCAGGCAGGTGCGATGGAGCGCTGGGGGCTGCGATCTGGCGACCAGCTCGAGATCAGGGAGTAGTGAAGGAAACGGGCGAAGTACCTGGGACGCTGCTGATCGTGGGCACGCCGATAGGGAATCTCGGAGATCTCTCCCCCAGGGCAATCCAGGCCCTTGCGGAGGCGGACCTGCTTGCCTGCGAGGATACCCGACGGACGCGGAAGCTGCTGGCCCACGCTGGGATACCTGCAGCGGAACGGCTCGTGGCGATCCCCGCCTATGACGAGTGGCAGCGCACGGGCATGATACTGGAAGCGCTTGCGGCTGGCAAGGTAGTTGCTCTGGTAAGCGACGCTGGTATGCCCCTGGTTTCGGATCCAGGCAGGCACCTGGTCGAGCAGGCGCTGGAAGCTGGTGCCAGCGTGAGAGTCGTCCCAGGACCTTCTGCGGTGCTGGGAGCGCTGGCGCTTAGCGGGATGGCAGCGGACAGGTTCTGCTTCGAGGGTTTCTTGCCACGCAAGGGCGCAGAGCGCCGCCGCCGCCTGGAGGTCATCGCCGCCGAGGAGCGGCCGTGCATCATCTTCGAGGCTCCGGGGCGGCTGGCATCGACGCTTGGCGAGCTCGCGAGCGTGTGTGGGCATTCACGCCGAGCCGCAGTCTCTCGGGAGATGACCAAGATCTTCGAGGAGACCGTGCGTGGGAGCCTCCCCGAGCTGGTTGCGTGGGCTGAGGAGGTAAAGCCTCGAGGGGAGTGCACCATCGTCGTCGGTGGGGGAGGAGCGACAGAGCGTCCCGGAGCCGATGTGGCAGATATCGATGACGAGGTCATCAGAGCTGAGTTGGCCTTGGAGGTGGGCCGCGGGGCGAGCCGTCGCGATGCCGTGGCCACGGTGGCCGACCACCTTGGAGTAGCCAGGGGTCGCGTCTATCGGCTGATGCACGTTACTGGGTAGGCTTGGCGGGTGGCGCGCTTCTACCAGACGACACCTATCTATTACGTGAACGATGCCCCTCACATCGGGCATGCCTATACGACGGTAAACGCCGATGCATTCGCGCGCTGGCACCGGTTGCTCGGGGACGACGTATGGTTCCTCACCGGTACGGATGAGCACGGAAGGAAGGTGGCTGAGGCGGCGGCCGAGAGAGGTATGAGCCCGAGAGAGTGGGCTGACCTGACCAGCCGGCGATTCCGGGACGCGTGGGTAGAGCTGGACGTGGCGCCCGACGACTTCATAAGGACGACCGAGCCACGCCATCACGAAGTCGTGCAGCGCTTTCTGGGCGAGATAAAGGATCGTGGCTACATACAGCTGGGGACCTTCGAGGGACTCTACTGCGTCGCATGTGAGGACTACTACACGGACGAGGAGCTCGTAGGTGGTAACTGCCCGGTCCACGACCGTCCCGTAGAGCTAATGAAGGAGGAGAACTACTTCTTCCAGCTAAGTCGTTTCCAGGACAGGTTGCTCTCTTGGTACGAGAAGTGTCCTACTGCCATACTCCCGGAATCTCGGCGGAACGAGGCAGCCGGCTTCGTGAGGGGTGGCCTGAAGGACATCTCGATCACGCGGGTGTCCATCGACTGGGGAGTACGTGTCCCCTGGGATCCTGATCATGTTTTCTATGTTTGGTACGATGCTCTCGTCAACTACCTTACGGCGATAGGGTACGGTACAGATCTCCAGAGGTTCTCTACATGGTGGCCCGGTGTTCATCACCTGATCGCCAAGGATATCCTGCGGTTTCACTGTGTCTGGTGGCCGGCGATGTGCATGGCTGCGGGCATAGACCCTCCGCACCAGGTTCTCGTTCACGGATGGCTCCTGGTCGGCGGGGAGAAGATGTCGAAGACCCGCCTGAATAACATCGCACCGGGTGAGTTAGTGAAGGAGTTCGGAGTCGACGCGGTTCGATACCATCTACTTCGGGACACGCCTCTTGGGGCTGATGGCGACTTCTCCTACGAGGGGATGATCTCCCGCTACAACGCGGATCTCGCCAACAATCTTGGCAATCTCCTCCAGCGGGTAGCTGCTGTCGTGCACTCGAAGTGTGCGGGGATAGGGCCCGCTGCGCCCCAGCCATCCGCCCGAGAAGCCGCCGAGCCTGCTTCGCATGCGAGCGTGGAGGGATTAGCCGCTGCGGCCACGGGTGGTGTAGCGGCGGCTGTCTCAGCCTGGTCGCGTTACGCTCCCCATCTTGCTCTCGAGGCAACGTGGGCGCTCATCCACGAGGCGAACTCTCTTCTGGAGAGCGCAGAGCCATGGAAAGCGAGCCCCGGGCCCGAGGTGGACGAGGTGATGGGAGCAGCTCTCGAAGCGTTGCGAATAGTGGCTATCCTCGCGTACCCCGCGATGCCTCGCGCCGCAGGGGTCGTCTGGGAGCGCATAGGTATGGCTGGGTCACCGGGGGACTGCCGGCTGCCGGACGACGCTGCCTGGGGTGGCTACCCTGGGGGTCTCCTCGTCACGAAGGGCTCCCCGCTGTTCCCGAGGAAGGTAGCCACGCCGTGAGCCCACCTGCTGCGTGGCTCGACAGCCATTGCCATGTCCATGAGGATGCCGATCCTGTAGCGCTGCTCGAGCGTGCCGGCGCTGCTGGCGTGAGCATGGTCGTCTGCGTGGGCACGAACGAGGATACGTCTAGGGCCGCGCTCGATCTGGTGGGTCGCGATAATATTGGAGATCGGGCCGGCTGGTCCGATGAGGCCGGGTCCTCAGGTCAGGCCGAGTCCACTGAGTCCAGCGGCTGTGTGGTTCCAGAGCTCTTTGCTACGGTTGGACTCCATCCCCATGAGGCCTCTCGTGGCACCGAAGGCATGGCGCGCCTCCTGGAAGGCTTGTCGGGGGCTCCGGGGGGCTTTCACGCAGCGAGGCTTGTCGGCATAGGCGAATGCGGGCTCGACTACCACTACGAGCACTCGCCTCGAGATGCCCAGCGCGATGCGTTCATATCCCAGATTGCCATGGCCAGGGAGCACGATCTGACGCTCGTGATCCACACCCGCGATGCCTGGGATGATACGTTCGCCATCCTCGGGAAGGAGCGTCTTCCGGAGCGGGTCATCTTTCACTGCTTCACGGGAGGGTTGGAGGAAGCCAAACGCTGCATCGATCTGGGAGCCTGGCTCTCTTTCAGTGGCATAGTTACGTTCAAGAATGCCGGCGCGCTTGCCGAGGCAGCCTCATGGTGTCCAGCCGATCGCCTGCTCGTGGAGACAGATTCCCCGTGGCTGGCGCCCGTGCCCTATCGCGGCCAGCGGAACGAGCCTGCCTACGTCGTGGCAGTCGGCGAGAGAGTGGCAGGCCTGCGCGACGTCGCGCCCGAGGATCTGGCTGAGGTGTGCAGGGGCGTTACTTGCCGGGCTTTCGGGCTGCTCGATCCCGGCTCCTGAGCGAACCGATGCCCGAGAGCCCCATCCCCGAGAGTGCGCTTTCCGGGAGTCCCATCCCCGAGAGCCCCATCCCCGAGAGCCCCATCCCCGAGAGTGCGCTTCCCGAGAGTGCCCTGCCCGAGAGTGCGCTTCCCGGGAGTCCCGTCCCCGAGAGTGCGATGCCATGGGAGGAGGTGGCCGGTTCCGATCCGGGACGCGATAGTGACCTCGCATTTCGACTCGGGGCTCGTCGCGTTAGAGAGCTCCTATCACGATATGATATTCACCCGAGCAAGGCGCTAGGACAGAACTTCGTGATCGACCCGAACACGGTGGAGAGGATCGTCTCTCTGAGCGGGGTCCGGGAGGGAGATAGGGTGGTGGAGGTAGGTCCCGGCCTTGGGGCGCTCACGCTAGCGCTTGTCCGCGCGAAGGTGAGCATCCGCGCTATCGAGATGGATCCGCGCCTGGCCAGCGCCCTGTGCGAGGTGCTCGACGCGGCAGGCATCAGCTGGAAGATGATGCCTGGGGGATGGGGAGGCACTGCTCGGAGACCGGGAGGCACTGCTCGGGGATGGGGAGGCAATGCTCGGAAGCTGCCCGCGGCGGAGATCTCTCCCCCGGGTCGGAAAGCGCCGCAGGTCGAGATAGTCGTCGCGGACGCCCTTCGGATGGACTGGCCGGTAGTCACAGGAGCCGTGAGCCCGGGGACTCCAGCCTGCCGATCTGGCGGCCCTGCCGGGGATCCTGATACCTGCCGATCTGGGGATTGGCGGGCCACATGGCGCCTGGTGGCGAACCTGCCCTATGCCGTTGCTACACCTCTGATCATGCAGGTGCTGGAGAAGGCACCTGCCATAGATGAGCTGTTCGTGATGGTCCAGGAGGAAGTGGCAGAGCGCCTCACGGCAGTGCCACGTGCTCCGGGCTATGGCGCGGTGTCGGTGAAGGTTGCCTACTGGGCTAGAGCCGAGGTGGTGGCGAGAATCCGGTCGACGGTCTTCTTCCCGCAGCCAGCCGTGGGATCGGCCCTGGTGCGGATCGTGCGCCGCGAAGCACTGGCCATCGACGAAGGAGCTGTGTCATATCAGGAGCTGGCTTCGGTGCTACGGATGGCGTTTTCGAGCAGGAGAAAGATGCTCAGGGGATCGCTGGGCAAGGCTCTCGGGCCCGGCGTGTTCTCTTCGTCAGGGATCTCACCTGAGGCTCGGGCCGAGGAGCTCGGCATCGAAGCATGGGGTCGCCTTGCCGCAGCAGCGCGCGTGCCCACAGGCACGTCCCCTGCGTCAACGGAGCTGGTCGCGAGAGATACCCTACGAAGCGAGAGCCGGAGAGGCGGTTCGTGAACGAGGCGCGGCCGCAACCCCCTTCCGTAAGGGCGGGTGGCTACCCTGGTCCCGCTGGCGAGGCTCCTTCTGCTGGAGCGGCCGGATCCGCTGGCGAGGCCGGTTCCCCTGGAGCGGCTCGTTATGGCTGGGCCAGCCGGGTAGAGGCTCCGGCGAAGCTGACCCGCTCACTTCGGGTGGTGGGCAGGCGAACGGATGGCTACCACGATCTGGCTGCCGAGATGGTCAGCGTTGACCTTGCCGATACCCTGACGATCGAGTGGCAGGCGAACGGTGAGATCGAAGTCGGTTTCGAGGCGCATCCACCTTGCTCGGGTGACGACCTCAGCCCCCTCTGCGATGATCCTGGCAACAGCGTCAGGCGAGCTCTGGGGATGCTTGGCCTGGGAGCCCGGGTGAAGGTCACGAAGCGCATCCCGCCAGGTGGCGGGCTTGGCGGTGGATCCAGTGACGCAGGGGCCGTTCTATATGCTGGTGGCTGGTTGGACGTTGCCGCCAGTGCCAAGCTCGGAGCTGATGTGCCTTTCTGTCTGTCTGGCGGCCGGGCTCGGGTCACGGGGCTCGGTGAGATCGTAGAGCCCCTTCAGTATGTGGAGGAGCGCTTTACTCTCCTGCTCCCTGGTTTCGGTATTGATACCCCTTCGGTATACGAGCAGTGGGATGCCATGGGCAGCCCGGAGGGCGCTTTCGGGAACGACCTGGAGCCGGCGGCAATTGCCGTGGAGCCACGACTCCTGCAGTGGCGTGAATGGCTCGGAGCAGCGAGTGGGATGACGCCGGTGCTGGCGGGCAGCGGGTCCACGTGGTACGTGGAGGGATGGTTCGACATCGAGGCGTTGCAGACACTGCCAGATGGCATGCCTGGTTGCCATGGCATGGCCCGTGGGGAGCAGATCTCATCAGGGACGGCGGTCTCCGGGACGGCGGACTCCGGCACGGCAGGATGCGGGAGAGGAGAGTCCGGCCCCTGGATCGGACACGGATTAGGGATGGTCAGGCTGCCTGGCTCTCCTGACGTGGCCTGGTTGGTCCGAGTGAAGGCCGTCCCTCCCCGCAGCTAGCGCCTTGGTGCAGGGAGGCCAGCGCTGCTGCCAGCGGGTCCCTGCTCAGTACCCCGTGCTGGACCGCTGCCAGCGAGGTCCCTGCTCAGTGGCCCGTGCTGCGCCGCTGCCAGCGCGTCTTCTTGAGGAGCTTCTTGTGCTTCTTCTTGCGCATGCGCTTGCGGCGCTTCTTTATGAGCGAACCCATGACGGGGCGAGACTAGTGGCTCAGGGCTTGAAACCGCCAACTGGCGTGGCTTGGCACACAGCTGGCGCAAGCCGTTGGCAGCTCCGGGCTGCATCCTTGGGCCTGCTGCGGAACGTGGGCCTGCTGCGGGAGGACGTCAGCTCGACCTGGGCTCCGACTGCTCGACCGGATGGCCTTGTCTGTCGCTTTACCTCATAGCCACCTCATGACCTATGAGGCCGCTGGTGCCTCGAACCTCGGTGGATCCCCAGGTCAGGCCGGACAGCCGCGGGCAATCACGTGCTCGTACTCGGAGAATGCTGGCTTGGGTACGAGGTCGTTGTCCAGGAGGCCGAACCTCCAGGGCAGGTGCAGGGCCGTCGGGCTCAGATCGGCAGCCGGGGCGGGAGCGTCGGTGAGCTCGAACCATTCGAAGGTAGTAAGGCCGACCTTGCTTGCGACCGAGCATGCCCCCCTCGCGAACGCCTTCACCGCCGACGCTTGGTCGGCATCGCTGTGGTGATCGGCGAGGCTGGTCGCGTAGCCGATCTCGGTGAGCTGTAGAGCGACCGTGCGACCGAGATGGGCGGCAGGGAGAACCGCGTTGCGCATGGCAACGAGCTCTTCTCGGACCACAGCCGGTGCAGACCTGGCGATACCGCTCGGAGTGCTGCTAGGAAGGCCTGGGAGGTAGGTCCCGGGGTACAGGTCGAGCCCCACCCAGTTGACCGAGCTCGAGAGCTCTCTGCCGCCGTCGCCCCAGAGGCCGGAGAACCAGTTCGAGAGGATAGGGGTCGGCGCCCAGGCCACGTTGAAGCCGATCAGGATGTGGCGATGGGTCTTTCCTTCCAGGGATAGCGCTTCGTGATGGGCTGCTTCGACACCGGCCACCAGGGCGGAAGTGGCGCCAGGGTACGCGCCATCGGAGGCGGCAGGGTCGAGGGGTGCATTGGCCTCGTTGGTAACCTGGATATAGCGCACGGCTCGGGTACTCGAGAAGTGGCTCACCATGGCCGCGACGAATCGGGCGTAGCCCTTCCAGTCGCCCTGCTTGGACTCGTAACGCAGGACCACCTCGATCGAGAACCCGTTACGTGCATAGGAGCGTACCTCTCTATCGAAGCCAGGGAGCCACGGTGGGTCGGTGCCGTCTGCCGCGTGCCAGCCGGCATAGAGATGGAGCAGGAGCTGGTGATGGCCTGAGAGCGTGTGAAGGAGGGACAGTACCTTTGACATGGGGCTACCGCCTGGTATCACGCCGAACTGGAGCCCTTCGGCTGTGGGAGCCCCCGATCTTCGGATCGAGTCGGTGCCGGAGCGACCAGTGGCAGATGGGCTGTTTCCACAGGCGACGAGGATCAGGCAGCATGCCATTAGCAGGGCAAGTCCGGAGAGCCATGAGCGGAGCCCAGGGCGTCGAAGCGGCACGGGCCAACTGTACCGGGAAGAGGTCTGTTCTGTACCGGGAAGGCCCTTATGCTTGGCGTGACTGTCGTTCGCGGTGACCCGAGGCATAGCTTGGTGCCGGGATCTTTGGCGGGTAGTTCAACCGGCAGAACGCCTGACTTTGGATCAGGAGGTTGGAGGTTCGAGCCCTCCCCCGCCAGCCAGGACGTCTTCAGATTTGACGACGTCGCCACTTCACGTTCAAGCGTAAGTTTATTGTGCCATGGGCCTGTGACTTGCCTGCCGGTGGCTGGAAGTGGTCGGGCCTGCGCGCCTGGCGGAATGTAAGCCAGGATGAATCGTTCGCCCCGGTTAGACGCCGACGCCTCCGCGGTGCCTTCGATCCTGTAGGTCAGCATGGTGGTGGAGGGCTCCCACGGGAACCGTGGATTGTTGCTACTAGCACGAGTGTCAGACTTACGAATTTCCCTGCCTTCCCCGGGACGAACACTTGGAGTGGTTCGTTCGATTGAAGAGAGGAGACAAGAATATGGAAGTCGTCCATTCGCGGTGTGCGGGGATCGACATCTCGAAGCGTGACGCGAAGGTCTGCGTGCGCGTAGCCGGCACGGGCCGGCGAAAGACGGAATCGACGGTGACGACGTGGGGATCGGTGACATCCCAGGTTCTCAAGCTTCGGGACCACCTGATGACGGCGGCCATGCAATAATGCTCAACGGCGGCCAGTAAAAGTCCTCGCGCGCGGCCACCAGAAATGCCGCGCGCGCGGCCACCAGAAATGCCGCGCGCG
>DAHXND010000077.1 GCA_027366675.1 Acidimicrobiales bacterium | reverse complement strand
TATCAGCGATTCCTTCCCAAGATGGAGAAGGTTCGGGTAGTGGTCCGGTATCAGCTGGCGATAATCGGGGTAGGTCCCCTCGAGCAGTCGGCTGCTTATCCTCACCGAGCCGCGGGTGAACGTGATCTCCTTGGCTCCGATAGTGACTCCCACGTCACTCCCCCGGCTTGCGCTTCCCGCTTCGGCGGAATGCGATCCTGATCCGGCGGATGCCGAAAGGCGCTGAAGCTCCGCCAGAGCACGAGCCGGCACCAGGACGTCCTCACCCTCACCCAGTCCACTGGTCCCTTCCAAATCTCGTAGCGCAAGCCGATACGAGTCGGTCGCGACCAGGCGGATCCTTCCTTCCTCGTTGGTGATCAGCACGCCGGTCAGCATCGGTCTCGCGTCGTCATTCGATGCGGCCCTCACGACCTGGCGAAGTCCCTCTCCTACCAAATCTCCTGGCAGGATGACGGTAGGAGAATTAGAAGCCGTGACAGTCGGAAACTCCACGAGCGGCAGTGCTCGAAGGCCGAATCGGGAACGGGACGCCGATATCTCGATCTTCTCGTCACCCCCTTCCACGGTGACAGCTCCAGGCTCCAGAGAGCGCACGATGTCGGTGATCAACCGGGCTGGAACGACACAATCACCATCCTCGAGCCCGATCACCTCCTGCTCCATCCGAATAGTCAGGTCGAGGTCGGTGCCGGTTACCACCAAGCGATTGCCCTTGCATCCCAACAGCACACCCGACAAGACGGGGGACGAAGCCCCCCGGCTACCTACAGCTCTGGCAGCGGTGGAAAGGACTTCGGCGAGGGAGTCGCGTTCGGATCGGAACTTCACTGGGTTATTCCTTTCGGCACAGAGCACACGGGGTGTGTTGTGTTAGAAGAGGTAATTAATCTGTCTAGAGGTAGTAATGCCTGGGGATTGTGGACGAAAGGGGATATTCCCTGGTGGCATGCTATTCGGTTGTCCACTGGGTCCACTGACCAGGTGGATGGAACTGGGGAGCTGGGTCGGGCGAGCGGCCTGGTTGTGGAAGAACCGTGAGTATGTCCCCAGGATAGACCGCCTCTACCCACAGGATGAGGCTGGTTCTCGGTTATCCAACTCGATCTCGAGGGGTACACAGATCACGTCTTATTTCTGAACTGAAGGGTGAGATCGGTGACTTGCTGGTAAATCTGCCGGCGCTCTCTCATCTGGGTGGATATTTTGTCGACGGCATGAATTACGGTCGTGTGGTCCCGCCCGCCGAATATACGGCCTATCGCCGGATAGCTGTAATCAGTCAGGTTGCGGACTAGGTACATCGCTACCTGCCTGGCGGTGACCAGAGGGCGCGTACGGCTTGGCCCGCACAAGGCGTCGACAGTGAACCCGTAGCTGGCGGCGGTGGCGTCAATGATCATCTGTGGGGTGATCTGGCGGGAATCTCCTCCGGAAATGATGTCGGAGAGCACGCGCTCCGCCAAGGATATGGTTACTGGCTCGCGGCTGAGGCTGGCAAATGCGGTTACACGGATCAGTGCCCCTTCTAGTTCTCTGATGTTGCTCTTGACGTTGGTCGCGATGAATTCCATTACTTCGTAAGGGATTTCATCGTGATCTGCTTCCGCTTTGGAGTGGAGGATGGCCAAGCGGGTCTCTATATCAGGGGGATCCACCTCGGTTATCAGTCCAGACATGAACCTACTGCTCAGGCGATCCTCCAAGGTTCCGATGGACTTGGGAGCCCGGTCGGACGTGAGCACGATCTGTTTGCCCGCGCCGTGAAGGTCGTTGTAGGTATGGAAGAACTCTTCTTGCAAACCTTCTTTGTTCTCCATGAACTGCACGTCGTCGATGAGCAGCACATCACATACGCGGTAACGGCGCTTGAAGGTCATGGTGGTAGACGTCCTGAGAGAGTCTACGAAGTCGTTCATGAAGGTCTCGGTAGTGACATACAGAACCGTCTTGGTGGGGTAGTTCTCCTGCACGTAGTTGCCGATGGCGTGTAGTAAGTGGGTCTTCCCCAGCCCGGAGTCACCGTAGATGAACAACGGATTGTATGACCGACCCGGAGTCTCGGCTACAGCTTGGGCTGCAGCATGGGCGAGACGGTTGGACGAGGCGGTGACGAAGGTCTCGAAAGTGAAGCGTGGGTCGAGGGAGACCATGGGCGTGTCTCGTCCTTCCACCCCACGCCGGTCTTGCCGGTTGCGATTATCTTGAGGAAAGTCCGATTTCACATCTGGATACAAGACGGTCGCCTGGCTCGATCGTGAATCTAGCGGCTCGCCGGGAGTATCGGAATTGGCGTTATCGGTTGGCGCTCGGTCCATCACTTCCAAGCGGACTTGGACCGGAGTGCCGGCTACCCCCTCGAGGGTGCCGCGGATAAGCGACAGGAAGCGGCTCTCCACCCGATCGCGGACGACGGAGTTTGGCATCGCGAGGACCATGACTCCACCAGCGAACGAAACCGGCTTGATACCAGAGAGCCACACCTGCCACGTGGTGTCCGACACCTGGTCACGCAGCGACGCTGTGCATAGTGTCCACAGACCGCCGGTTTCTTCCACCTGATCCTCCGTGCGCAAAATCACCCGATTATCCACAACGTGCTCCACAGGTGTGGACCATGCGCGTGGTGGCAGTGGGTCGAACGTACACCGTGTGGCTCGATCCGGCTAGTGGATCCGGGTGACGGGGATTCTAACCCAGGGGAGTGGAGGGGCTCGCAGGCAGACTCGGGAAGTCCATGACAACGGGGCCGGGCAGGTAGGAAAACCGTATCTAAGGGGCTCGACTAGTCGAGAGCCCCGGATATCGCCTAGCATCTAGGTAGAAATCGCGGTCGGCGGCTCCTGTGGCGTGAGATCGACGCAGTTCCCCGCTGGGCGGTGACTCTCTTCCACGTCGGCCTGTGGAGGTGGAGATTTGCAGTTCGACCAGGCCGCAGCGGCGAAAGGCTGATGAACTTGAAGCGAACCTACCAGCCCAATACGCGTAAGCGGGCGAAGACGCACGGCTTCCGCCGGCGCATGTCGACGCGGGGTGGACGAGCGATCCTGCGGGCGAGAAGGCTCAAGGGGCGCCATCGGCTCACGGTCTGAACCGGCGGGCTGATCCACTCATGATGGCACCTGCTGTGGGCAGGATCCGGGACCGCTCTACCCAGCGGAAGTTTCGTCGACCGGCGGGGCAGGCGAAGCGCGGGCCGGTCAGGGCGATCTTCGTCGTCACCAACGGGGCCGGTGAAGAGTTTGTCCAGGTGGGTTACGCAATTGGGCGTCAATATGGAAATGCTGTCCGGCGTAACCGGCTTCGCCGGCGACTCCGGGCAGTCGTGCGGGAACTGGCGCCGGAGATATCGCCCGGCGGTTATTTGCTGCGCCCGGACCCCGCGACCGGATCACTTTCCCACTGCGAGCTCACCGCAAGCGTCCGCGCTGCGATGATCACGGCCGCCAACAGGGCTTTGCAGCCGGACGGGAACAAGAGCAAGAGGGAGCCTCGATGAACGTGCGTCGCACGGAAGCGGAGCCGGCAAATTCGCTGGACACCAGGGAGCAAATGGCCCGCGGAATAGGTCAACGACTTATCTTGGTCCTGATCCATGTCTACCAGGGACTCAGAGCCGGCCACCCCTCTCCATGCCGGTTCTACCCCAGTTGCTCGGCCTATGCCGCCGAGGCGGTGGAGAAGCACGGGATGTGGAGCGGTGGTTTGCTGGCTGCCCGGCGTATCTCCCGCTGCCATCCGTTCGGAGGCCATGGAGTCGATCTGGTCCCGGTCCATCGGAGCGGAGCGGATAGGGAGCTGAGATGACGATGTTCGCCCGGATCACCCCCATTTTAGGGGAGAACTCCCTGTTCAAAGCCGTTGGCGACATATTCCACCCGCTCTTCGTCCTGGTTGCCACCGTCCTGGCGTACATATACGGGGTTGTCCCGAACTACGCAGTGGCAATCATTCTTCTGACCGTCTTGATCATGGCGATCCTGACTCCTCTGACGGTCAAGAGCACCAGGTCGATGCTGGCCATGCAGGCTCTGCAGCCCGAGCTCCAGAAGCTTCGCCAGAAATACAAGGGGGCGGACAACCGAGAGCAGCTCAACCAGGAGATGATGCGCCTCTACAAGGAACAGGGCGTGAGCCCCACCGGGGGCTGTCTACCGATGTTCCTGCAGATGCCGGCGTTGATTGTCCTTTACGACATCCTGCGGGGACTTGCCAATACCATTAAAAGGGGAACAGTATTCCCAACTGGAACCGTCCTTCCCGGTGGTTCGATCGCCAAGGTTGGGCAGAAGTGCGCTGAGAAAGTGTGCGCTGTCCCAAGGTATATCCCCACGACCTCCAAGATGTACCACAAACTGGTTGGATCGCCGGGAGTGATGAAGTCGTTCGGGATGAACCTGGCGATAAAGCCGCTTACACACCACTCTAACTGGTATGACTATATCCCCTACATGGCCCTGGTAGCAGCTGCTGTTGTGCTTCAGTATGTCCAGATGAACCAGATGACCAAGCGTAACAAGGCCGCGGCACAGATGAATCCCCAGATGCAAACGATGCAGAAGATCATGCCGCTCATCTTCGCTTACATCTACTTTCTCATTCCTGCTGGTGTGGTTATTTATATGATTGTTTCTTCGGCTATTCGGATTCTTACCCAGGACCTTATTTTCCGTTCAGGAATTGTACAGCGACCGGGTGAGCGGGTGATCGCGGCGGGGGGGAAGAGCTCTGGATCGACCGGGGTGATAGCCGCGGAGTCTTCGCTCGCGAAAGACGGAAACGCAGCGGGTGCAGTCAAGAAGAGTGGTGGTCCGCTAGCAGCGGGGCAGGCCAAGCCGCCTCAGTCCAAAGCGGCGTCTAACAGAGCGCGCCAGGCGAAGGCCGGCACCTCGAAGACGGCTGGAGCCGGAATTGCACGGCCAGGCGGAGCGAAAGGGAACGGCAAGGGGTCGGTGTCGAATGGTGATACCGATAGTAATACCCAAGCGAGCACGCAGCCCAAGCCGCACCCCAGATCCAAATCAAAACGAGAAAGAAAGGTGCGCTGACGCGTGGAGTGGGTAGAAGTGACCGGCAAGACAGTCGGTGAGGCTAAGGAAGCAGCGCTGGAACAGCTGGGTGTGGCCGAGGCCGACGCCGAGATGATCGTCGTCAGCGAGCCGAAAACCGGTCTCTTCGGGAGGGTAAGGGGTGAAGCTCGCGTAAGAGCCCGTGTGCGCCCAGTGGGGCCACGACCGAGGCGGCAGCGCCGCTCTTCGCGTGATCGTAAGAGCGGTTCGGTACGCGGAGGCAAGGCAATCAGCGCGGGCGATGGGGGCGGCGGGAAGAATGGATCCGCTGGAAGCACCGACAGTGGTGCGAGTGGAGGTATTCGCGAGCAGGCCGGGGATCGCCAGACGTCTCAGCGACAGAGCGAAGGCAATGAACGCGGCCGCGAGAAGTCGGACGAGAAGGAGATCGCGGCACGGCAACCCGGAGAAGGTGACGAACGGAGTCGTTCCTCACGACGGCGACGTGGCCGGGCTGGGTCAAAAGGGTCCGATGCGGTTGCCAGACCCAAGGACTTGGGGAATGACGAGGGAATGGCGCAGGGCGATGGAGAGCGGCAAGGTAGCCGAGCCGGGGCTCCTAAACGATCGCGAACGAAGGAGAGTACCGAGATGGCTGAGGGAATGACGCTAGAAGAGCAGGCCGAGGTAGCCAAGACGTTTTTGGCGGGGCTGCTGGATGAGTATGGATTCGAGGCATCGCTCGAAACTCGATTCATCGACGCAGAGACGGTGGAGATAGCCGCGAACGGAGAGGGACTGGGCTTGCTCGTAGGTCCGAAGGGATCGACCCTGGCAGCCCTGCAAGACGTTACCCGGACTGTGGTACAGCGGCGGTGCCCGAGTCGGACCGACCGGATATTGGTGGATGTGGCCGGGTATCGCGAGCGCCGGGCTGCTGCACTGAGGAAGTTTGCCGAGCAGATAGCTGGTGAGGTGATCGAGAGCGGCACGGAGCGGGCGCTGGAGCCGATGTCGCCGGCGGACCGCAAGGTTGTGCATGACGCTATCAACGAGATCGACGGAGTCGTCACCCGCTCCGAGGGCGAAGACTTGACTCGCCATGTTGTAATAGCTGCTGCAGGGTAGCTGGCGCTCCCTCGTCTTCCATTGCGTTTGCGGTCCTTTTGGATACCAAGCGGACAGATCCTCACAAGACCGGCGGCCTCCCGTGCTGCGTCCTACCATCGAGAATTTGAGTGTGGAAGTGGCGGTGGTGGCATGGATTCCGTAGAGCAGCACGCAGCTTTGCTGAAGATGCTGAAGGAAGCTCGGGATGTAGGGATCCTGGGACCGATGCCGATCGAGGTCCAGGTTGAGCACGCACGGGGGTTTGCATTCGCCGGAACCGCCGGAATACCCCAGTATGCCGATGAGGATCGTGGGGCACCTCGGGGAGGCGTAGGTCCGCCGCAGAAGGTGCTTGATCTCGGCTCTGGTGGCGGGCTTCCAGGACTGGTGGTCGCGGTGGAGTTTCC
>DAHXND010000065.1 GCA_027366675.1 Acidimicrobiales bacterium | reverse complement strand
ACGGAGCGCTGTGTTCGGATCCAAGCCCTCCCGGGGCGGAAGCTCGCCTCGCGGAGTCCTGCGCCACTCGACATGGCGAGAGATGCGAGCAAGCGCGCGCACAGCAGTCTCGGGATAGGTGAAGCACGGAACCTTCCTGGGGCCGCTCGTGAGTAGGGCCCGACCCTCGCCGGTTCCGAGCAGGCTGGCTACCACCGGCCGCCTGACGCCGTGGCTCGAAGCGTGGTCTATGGCAGCCAGGATCGCCCGCTGAACGTCATCGGTTCGCGTGACGAGTGGCGGCGTGAAGACCACCACCACGGCATCTACCTCGCCCGACTCGAGCAGGATCTCCAGGCATTGCCGGTACGCCTCGGCGCTCGCGCCCGCTCCCAGGTCGATGGGGTTCGAAGCCCCCGCCGCCGAAGGATCGACCTGGCGGATGCGAGCCTGCAGCTCCCCAGACAAGGTCACTACAGAGAGGCCATGACCTTCACTCGCATCCGCGCAGAGAACACCTGGGCCGCCAGAGTTCGTCAAGATCCCTATGCGAGGACCTTCCATCATTGGCTGGTTCGACAGCACCTCGCTCACGTCGAACAGCTCTTCGATCGTATCCACCCGGATCACCCCCGTCTGGTCGAACAGGGCATCCACCATCCGGTCAGGACTGGCAAGCGCTGCCGTGTGCGATGAGGCTGCGCGCTGGCCGGCGGCCGAGCGGCCACTCTTTACCACCACGATTGGCTTCGACCTCGAGATGCGGCGCGCCAGATGGGAAAATCTCCTTGGGTTACCGAAGGACTCCAGGTACATGAGAATGACGCTGGTCCGCTCGTCCTCGTCCCACCAGACCAGGAGATCGTTACCGCTGACATCGGCCTTGTTCCCCATGGACACGAAGCCAGACAGCCCGGTAGCTCGAGCGCGCGCCTCTGCGAGGATGGCGATCCCGAGCCCACCAGATTGCGATACGAATCCTATCTCGCCAGGGTAGGGAAGATCAGGAGCGAACGTCGCGTTCAGCGAATAGTCCAGGTCGGTGTTCAGGACCCCGAAGCAGTTCGGACCTACGAGCCTCATGCCGTAGGAGTGGGCCAGGCGCACGATGGCTGCCTGCGACTTGCTACCGTCCTTGCCGGACTCGGCGAAGCCGGACGACACTATCACCAAGCCACCTACACCCTTCTCCCCGCACTCCCGCACTGCATCTGGGACGAGCGCAGCAGGAACCGCTATGACAGCCATGTCCACTGTTCCCGGGATCGCAGCCAGGTTCGGCCAGCATGGAATGCTCGATACCGACGCCGCATTCGGGTTCACGGGATAAACGGGCCCGGTGAACCCAGCTCTTACCAGGTTCACCAGTAGCTCGTGCCCGATCTTTCCCGCCTCGCGCGCTGCACCCACGACCGCCACTGAACGCGGCTGTAGAAGGCGAGCTATGGATGCCCGGATGGCTACCTCGTCCCTGTGCTCGGCTGCGCTGCGCGCCTCCTCGGTGGGAGCGATATCCAAGATGACCCGGATCACTCCATCACGCATGGAGGAATGCCGGACATAGCCAGCGTCTGCGAACACGCGCACCATGCGAGTGTTAACCGTGAGGGTGTCAGCTACGAAACGCTTTATCCCATGGTGCCTGCCCATGACGGCCAGGTGCTCCAGGAGGATGGGGCCTATGCCCCGGCCCTGGAACCGATCCTCGATAACGAATGCCACCTCGGCATCGTCACGGCCCACCTCACGCTCGTACTGGGCGACTCCGATGATCCGGCCGTCCCGCTGGACCACGAGCGCCAGATGGTCCGGATCACGGTTGTCGGTAAGGCGGGCCACTTCGCCGTCCGAAAGCTCGGGATGCGCGGTGAAGTAGCGCAGCCACACTGCCTCAGAGGACAGGCGACCGTGGAAAGCATGTATCTCCTCGCCGTCTGCCGGGCTTATCGGGCGTATGTGTGCAGTCGAACCGTCGGACAAAAGGACATCCACCCCCCTGCCTGCCTCGAAGGCTGCCACGAGATCTTCGTTGGCCACCCTGCTGCGGCCAACGTCACCAGCGAAGGTAATGGACTGGTTCGTCACAGCGTCACCGGCCTGCCGCCTCGCAGCCGGTAGAGCCCAAGGCTACTAGTTTGCGTCGGAGCTGCAGCCGCAGCGTTGGCCCGGCCCGCCGCCTCGGAGCCGGTAGAGCCCAGGGCCACCCGAGGGCACCTCCTGCGTCGCATGCGACGGCTTATGCCAGATCCCCGGGGAAACGGGCAGGGGATGGCAGTCTCTAGTGCAGCGCTATGCCGGTGGGAAGCTCGGGTACCCATGGACGTGAGGCTATCCCCGCTTCCTTCCCTATCGTCCCCGCCGCCCCGCCTGTCACTGCGCTGCTGGTCAAACGGCCCTCGAGCCGAGCATCCTCCCGAGGGTCTCGAGAACGAAGCTTCCGGACAACCTCGTTCAAATGACCGACTACTTCCTCGTGAGCCCTTGTCACGAGATCATGCACCGTGCACAGGCCAGAGGCGTCGCTGCAGGGAGCTTCCTCATCTGCAAGAGTGAACACCTCTACCATCCTCGCGAAGTCCTCGATAGAGCGAGTCGCGGAGCGCAGCACTACGCTCGCGTTCTGCGATGCAAGGGCCACGGGCGGCTCCAGGTTCGGTAGCGGGACCACGTACGGGACACCGCCATCGCCACCAGAAGCGCGAACATGGCTGATCCGGTGCAGGATAACCGTAGCTATCTGCGATGCTGCGGCCAGGTGGTCACATACCGTCCACCCTCGATCATCACGGTACGTATCCCATGCAGTGGTGCCGAGATTCTCCACGGCATCCCAGACGTCGGTCAGAAGACCGCGGACTCGCTGCGCCAGATCGGCAGCCACCGGCCAATCGCATGCTTCCCTGCGGGACCTGTCCAGGCCGATCAGCGTTCCGCCCAGCTGCTCGCGAGCGCCCCCTCGCCCCGCCGTGCTCCGGGGATTCGGCTCACGGGGGTTCGATCCGGGCATTTTACCCATAATCGGAATAATGCACCTATAAAGCCCTCTTTACAAGGGCCTAACGGCCCCATCCGGAGGTGCGGTCAAGCATACGACTCGCCGGTGCTGGCTGCAGCGCCCGGAGATCGCAGAGGTACAGCCCGCAGCATCTGTACGTACCTCACCTGGCAGCGAGCGGTACCTCACCTGGCAACCAAGACCGTCCGGCGAGTCGAGCGGCCAGAGGATCGACCCCTCATCCTGGAGCTACGATCCTCCTCCCCGACACGAGATTGGCCTCGATGCGCACCAGCTCGCTGTGCGCTCCTGCAGCCCACGGATGCACCGGAAGCCGCCTCGCCCATGCGAGAAGATCCGAGTCCGTAACGTGGCGCGCTCTACCGACGACGAGAACACTCCACCCGCTGTGATATGTCCAGTCCACCTCGTCCACCTCGAATGCCACGATCGCTTCGCGCACCGCGGCATGCAGCTTCGTACCTTCAGAAGTCCAGAACCAGACAGCTCCATCTGTATACGAGCAGTTTATCGGGAAGATCGCCGGGATCGCGTCCACCGTCACGCCCACCCTTCCAAAGCGCACATCTGCCAGAAGATCCAGGCACTCCGCCCTCGCGAGCGGCTCCAGCTGCCACGCGTCATCCACCAGCGTCACCGCCCACAGCCCCCTGGGTACCTCCTGCGATACTATCCCTACCCCTCTCCCCACTGTCCACGGCAGCTCCCATGCCTCCGGGTCTGGCACCAGCATCCCGAGCACCCGAGGAGAAAGCACCATGCCCATCATGAACGTGCTGAGTCCAGCTGCGCCCATCGAAATATCGCAACCGCCCAGTGCCGAAGCCCAGCGGGTCCAGGTACCAACCCGCTTCGGTCACTGCGCCAGTGGCGACCCCTGCCCCTGTACCTGCAGCGGCACCTGCACCTTCACCTGCAGCGGCATAGCCATCCAGCCCCAGAGCGATCCGGCCCGTGCTCATCCGAGGCGTCTCATCACCGCGCAGCAGCCCTCGTGTAACGAGGTTCCACTGTTCAGCCCAGATCAGGATAGGGGGCAGGACCACCAGTGCAGCCACGAGGGCCGCCCCGACGTTCAGAGCAACCAGGATCCCGAATCCCCTGAGAAGAGGCATCGACGATGTGGCCATCACGCCTATGCCTACTACGGCAGTCATGGCCGAGACCATGAACGCCCTTCCGGTGCGCCGCGCCACCACATCAGCGGCATCGCGTGGTGCCAGGCCCCTGCCACGCTCCTCGACGAAGCGGAGAAGGATTATCGAGGTGAACTCCGTGCATGTAGCTACCACGAGGGGACCCGACACGGCGGTCATGGGGCTCAGATGCAGGCCGAACCCTACCGCTATGAGGGTCACACCCCCGACAGCTATGAGAACCGGCACCAGAGAGAGCAGCGAGCGCACCACGCTCTTCAGCCGGATCGCCAGCCAGGCTCCCACGAACAGCAGCGCGAGGTAAGTGAGCAGCGTGCGGGAAGAGGCC
>DAHXND010000015.1 GCA_027366675.1 Acidimicrobiales bacterium | reverse complement strand
AACGGGTCCCAGGCAAGGCGCCTTGGGTCGGATATACCTAGCAGCGGAGGAGTTGACGAATGAGAAAGAGAATCGTGTTGGCTTACAGCGGCGGGCTGGATACATCGGTGGCAGTGCATTGGATGCGCGAGCAGTGGGATGCCGATGTGATAGCTGTCGCAGTGGACGTCGGTCAGGGGGTGGACCCCGCCTCGACGCGCGAGCGTGCACTTGCTGCTGGCGCCATAGATGCGGTGGTGGTTGACGCCCGCAGTGCCTACGCCAGCGAGGTGTTGGTGCCATCTGTGCATGCGAATGCCACCTACGAGGGACGCTATCCGCTCCTGTCGGCGCTATCGCGGCCGGTGATAGTGGCTTACCTGGTGGCCGAGGCACGCAGGTACGGGGCCGCCGCTGTGGCGCACGGTTGCACAGGAAAGGGTAATGACCAGGTACGCTTCGAGGTGGGGCTGCGCACACTGGCTCCGGACCTCGAGGTCTTATCACCTGTTCGCTCCTGGGGCATGACCCGGGAGGACGCTGTGAAGTATGCGGATCACCATCATATCCCTGTGAGCGCTAGCAGTCAGCAGATATATTCGATAGACGAGAATATCTGGGGTAGGGCAATAGAATGTGGAGCGATGGAAGACCCGTGGGCGTCGCCTCCAGATGACGCCTTTACGCTTACCCGCGTAGTGGCTGGCCAGCCGGCAAGTGTGGTCCTCGAGTTCGATGGCGGCGTACCTGTGGCGCTGGACGGCAGGCGTCTCGATCTAGTCGATTTGATAGGAGAGCTGAACACGGTCATGGGATCGCGGGGATTCGGCCGCGTGGACATGGTGGAGAGCAGGAGAGTCGGCATAAAGAGCCGTGAGGTCTACGAGTGCCCGGGAGCCCTGGCGATCCTCATGGCTCACAGAGATCTGGAGGGCCTCACGCTGGAGAGGGATCTCCTACACGAGAAGCTGAAGCTGGAGTCGCGGTGGGCGGAGCTCGTATACGACGGGCTCTGGTACTCGCCGCTCAGGAAATCGCTCGACGCGTTCTTCGCTAGCGCCGAGGCCCCGGTGAGTGGCGAGGTTCGCCTCGAGGTGTCTCCTGGGGGAGGTTGCGTGGTTGGTGGTCGGCGGAGCCAGTATGGCCTCTACGACTATGGCTTGGCTACCTACGATGCTGCCGATCGGTTCCGCCATGAGGATGCTGCAGGTTTCGTGAGGCTTTTCGGTCTTGGTCTCGAGACGTGGGGGGCGAAGCAGGGTGGTATCGCTCGCGGAGCGCCCAGTGCTCTCGAGGAGATTGCGCATGGAGCGGGGCGGCTCCCCGGCGGCACGGCGGCAGGGGACGAGAGCCCGGTGCGGGCGGCAGGGGATGAGAGCCCGGTGCGGGCGGCAGGGGATGAGGCATCGGGAGCTCCATCGGGGATCTCGTCAGGTGAGGGATCGTGACGCTCTGGCAAGGGCGACTGCCTGAGGGGTCGGCAGGACCTCTCTTCGAGTTCACCGAGAGCTTCTCTTTCGACAGGAGACTCGCTGCCGATGACATCGCGGGATCCAAGGCGCATGTGCGAGGGCTGGTGCGTGGGGGCATTCTGAGCGCCGAGGAGGGGAGCATCCTGGAGGCTGCTCTGAACCGGGTAGGAGAAGAACTGGCTTCCGCCGGCGCGAGGTCGCAGGACGGACCGAGCCAGGGCGAGGCCGGCGCGTCAGACCTGGGCGCTACCCGGTCCGCCGAATCGAAGGACGAAGACGTTCACAGCCTGGTCGAGCGGCGCGTGACCGAGCTATGCGGGGACATCGGGGAGAAGCTCCATACAGGGCGATCACGCAACGACCAAGTGGCTTTGGATCTCAGGCTGTATTCACGCCGTGAGCTGTTGGTAGTGGCACGGGAGCTGTTGGCTCTGGAGGAAGTGCTGTACAAGCGGGCTGTCGAGGCTGACGATGCCTACCTGCCGGGCTATACACATCTCCAGCATGCCCAGCCGGTGCTACTTGGCCATCACCTCTTGGCGCATGGTTGGGCGTTGTCGAGAGACGTCGACCGGATCATGGACGCGCTCCGCCGTCTGAACGTGTCACCGCTCGGTGCGGGGGCCCTGGCAGGATCCTCGCTGAATCTTGACCCTGCCGAGTCGGCGCGCAGCCTGGGGTTCACCTCGAGCTTCGATAACTCTCTGGATGCCGTTAGCGATAGGGATTTCGTGGCTGAGGCATTGTTCGTTCTGGCAATGCTGGGCGTGCACCTGTCACGGATGGGTGAGGAGCTGGTGCTCTGGGCAAGCGAGGAGTTCGGCTTCCTGCAGCTCGATGACGCCTTTGCCACAGGCAGCTCTATGCTTCCCCAGAAGAAGAATCCAGACATAGCCGAGCTGGCGCGAGGGAAGTCCGGACGTCTCATAGGCCATCTGACGGGTCTGCTCGCGACCCTGAAAGGGCTCCCGCTCTCGTACAACAGGGATCTGCAAGAGGACAAGGAGCCCTTGTTCGATGCGTTCGAGCAGGTTCATCGCGCGTTGCCGGCGCTAGGGGGCCTGCTGGAGACTGCGACATTCAATCTTGTGGCGATGAAGGCGCGGGCAGATGACGCTACATCGAGTGCGGTCGATCTGGCTGAGCTGCTCGTGGAGGAAGGGATGCCATTCCGCCAGGCACATGCCCTCGTTGGTGGTATGGTCAGGGACTCCCTCGAGCGTCACGTTCCCCTCGCGGAGCTGGTGGAGGCACATCCTGCCCTCGGGAGCCGGGCACTGTGGCTGCTGGCACCAGGCGTCGCTGTCACGAGGAGGACTACGCAGGGTGGGGCCGGGCCGAAGCCCGTAGAGGTTCAGCTCGGCAGGTTCCTCGGGCATATCGAGCTAGATCGAGAGAGGATAGAGCAGTTCTCCGCTCTTATTGCCGGGGAAGGGGCGTAGTCGTGACCGCGAGCATAGTGTCTGGTGCACGGTGAGATCTATGCGAGCGGCTGGATGAATCGGTTGGCAAGGGGCTTCTACGAGAGAGATCCCCTGGACGTAGCGCCGGACCTGTTGAACAAGCTGCTCGTGGTGAGCGCTGGACCCGATCGTCTCGTCGCCCGGATCGTAGAGGTCGAGGCCTACCGTGGAAGCGAGGACCCTGCCAGCCATGCCTACCGGGGCAGTACGCCTCGGAATGCGACTATGTTCGGTCCTCCAGGGCATCTCTACGTGTACTTCACCTACGGCATGCACCACTGCGCGAACGTCGTCTGCTGGCCGCCTGGGCGCGCGGGCGCAGTGTTGCTCAGGGCTGCTGCTCCCCTGTCCGGACTCGAGGCGATGAGGAGAGCACGCGCCAGGGAGATAGGTGACCGTGAGCTCCTGAATGGTCCGGCCAAGCTATGCAAGGCGCTTGGACTCACCCGGCAGGCGGATGGCATCGATCTGGTCTCCGGTGCATCAGGCGTATGGGTCGGAGACGACGGTGTCGAGCCCCCGGCGGATCCCGCAGTGGGAGTGAGGGTCGGTATTCGCAACGGAACGGAGCTGCCCTGGAGATGGTGGGTTCGCGGCGACGTGCATGTCTCGCGCCCGTTACGGGAGATCCACTCATCGTGGTCGGCTAGCCTGCGGGCCTGAGTATGCACGACTCTGGGTCTAGCGAAGGAGAGCGCCTGATCCTCGGGATAGATCTCGGCACTACTGGCCTGAAGGTAGGGGTCGTGGATCTGGCTGGTAGCGTGCTCGACAGTGGGCAGGTGGGGATCAGGACCCGGGTAATCGGTTCCTCGGGTGCCACGCAGGACCCGAATGAGTGGTGGGACGGGCTCGTGACCTGCTGCCAGATGATAGCTGAGCGTGGGAAAGCCCCCCTGGCGCGCGTGGCCGCCGTGAGCTGCACTGGTCAGTGGGGCAGCACTGTGGCAGTTGGCGAGGGAGGCGATGCGCTTGGCGATTGCCTCCTGTGGATGGACGCGCGGGGCGGGAGCTATTCAGCACGTGTCATGGGCGGGCCTATCGCAGGATATGCCCCGCTGACGGCTCTGAGGTTCCTGCGCAAGACCGGCGGAGCACCCTCGCCGCGCGGTCGTGATCCCCTGGGGCACCGGCTCTACCTGCGCGAGGAGGAACCGGATCTCTACCGCGCTGCTGCGTGCTTCCTGGAACCGGTTGACTACCTGGGTATGCGCCTGACGGGGCGATCCGCTGCCACGGCAGGCTCGATGATCCTGTCGTGGTTAGTGGATATCCGGGGGATGGGAGCTGCTGGCGGGCGGGGGGCCGCTCGCGCCACAAGGCTTTGCAAATACGCTGAGGATCTCATGGCCGAGACGGCCACGGATGGGATGAAGATGCCAGAGCTCGTGCCGATGGGTTCCGTCGTGGGGACAGTGCTGCCGCCGGTCGCTCGTGAGCTGGGTATTGCGGAGGGGATTCCTGTGGTGGCGGGTACGCCGGATCTTCTCAGCGCAACGCTCGGCACTGGCGCGGTGGGAGATCTTTCGGCTCATCTGGCCATATCTACGACCTCCTGGATCTCCTGCCACGTGAAGAAGAAGAAGACAGACCCATTTCGCCAGATAGCTACGGTGGTGGGAGCTCGTCCCGGCAGGTATCTCGTGGCGAATAACCACGAGACGGCAGGTGCCTGCCTGGCATGGTGGGCCGAGCAGGTGGCTGGGGCGCCAGCGCCTGGTGGGTCCATGGATACGGTGAGATCGACCCAGACGCGAACCCGGGGAAGGGAGGATGGGCGGCCCACCCTGAGTGATCTGGTGGATGAGGCGGGCCAGATAGCACCGGGTAGCGGCGGGGTCCTGTTCGCTCCGTGGCTGGCCGGAGAGCGGAGCCCGGTCGAGGACACGCGCCTGCGCGGTTCCTTCCTGAACCTGGGGCTCGGCACGACTCGTGCCAGCATGACCAGGGCGGTTAT
>DAHXND010000010.1 GCA_027366675.1 Acidimicrobiales bacterium | reverse complement strand
CCCCAGCATTACAGCCCTCCCCAGGACAGGCCAGGCGCGCCACGCCCGTGGGGGCCCCACCCCTGGTCAAGCCCCTGGCCCTGGGGGCCCCACCCCTGGTCAAGCCCCTGGCCCTGGGGGCCCCACCCCTGGTCAAGGCAGTGGCCCGAGATCTGATCAAGAGAGGAACCTCCGGACTTCCGCCCAGACCGACAGCACGCCCAGAGCCAGCCCGGCTCCGAGACCGACGAAGGTGAAGACGGGACCAGTGTGGAAGCGAGCGTCGGCAGCGACACCGAGGAACAGCCCTATGGCAACACAGGCCGCCACCGTTACCCCCATGCCGAAGAGGACGCTCAGATCTCTCGTCCAGGATTCCCCCCATCGAGGGCTCCCCGATGACTGCGCGCCAGCGGACTGAGTCCCTGCGGATCGTCGACCGGCTCGCCGCCTCTGGCGCGCCCGGGATCCAGGGAGATCCGGCCTCTCGCCGCTGGCACCGGGCATTCGGGCCGGCGGCGAGATCAGCCACGCCGCTCTGGAAAGGGGGACAGCATACCGCTGTCACCCTCGCCCTCACCTGGCACGAAACCCTCACCTGGCACGGCGGCCATCCTCCCATCTTGGCCAGCGTCTTCGCAACCTGGGCCAGCCCCCGCCTGAGCAGCCCCCCCCTGCTGGCGCAGAGCGGGGTGGAACAGGGTATAGAGGGCGACACCCAGGACAGCCGCACCGAATGGGATGAACACATCTATCCCGGGATCAAAGGTCGGATACAACACGAAGCCCGATAGCACGGCAGTCCAGGCCCAGAGAATCAGGACCGCCCGCCTATGCCCGTGGCCCAGGCGCAGCAACCGGTGATGGAGGTGGTCCTTGTCGGCAGTGGCCACCCCCGTACGCCTTGCAGTGCGCCGGACGATGGCAAATGCCATGTCGAGAAGCGGGACCCCCAGGATGAAGAAAGGGATGAACAGAGGAGCGAAGAAGAAATAGGTCTCCCCGCTCACGTCCGGGCTCCTGCCGCCTATGAGCATCGTCGCGGCTGCCATCAGAAGCCCGAGCGAGTTAGCGCCCGCGTCACCCATAAATATCTTAGCCGGATGATAATTGTGAGGCAGGAAGCCGACAGACAGCCCGCAGACTATGGCAGCCAGCAGGGGCCCCAGGTTGGTCGCGGAGAGCACTCCGAGGGACTCGAGGCGCAGTCCATAGACACACAGGGCAGCAGAAGCTATCGCTACTATCCCAGCCGCCAGGCCATCCAAACCGTCGATCAGATTCACTGCATTGGCAACGCCCACCACCCATAACGCCGTCAGCAAGGGCGTGATGCCAGGGGACAGGACGAGGAACCCGGCGAATGGCAGCTTGAACTGGAACATGGTCACGCCGAAGAAATAGAGCACCATCGCACCGAGAACCTGCGCGGCTATCTTCGCTGGAGCAGAGACCTCCTTTATGTCGTCGTAGAGGCAGACAGCGAAGACCACAGAGAGGGCGAGCACGACTCCCACTGGCTCGGAGGAACGCGAGAATAGCGGGCCGAGCGGTGACAGCCGTGAGGCGACGACGATAGCGGCAAGGAACCCGATGAACATAGCCGCTCCCCCGGCGGTAGGCGTGGCCTTCAGATGCACGCGGCGCTCGCCGGGAAACTCCATGATCCCAGCCGACCGGGCATAGCGACGCACGAGAAAGGTAGCGGCCCACGTAACGACAGCCGCTACTACACCGACCACCACGTAGGCGATGTAGCTATGCAGCCAAGCCCACGGCGCCACCGCTCCTGTTGCCACGCTCCGGCTCCGACAGCGCTCGGCCCGGCGTGCTGCCGGCCTAGCTGCCCACCGGCGCGGCTGCCGGTATCATCGCGGAACCTGCATCGGATGCGGCGCCGCTCCCCAGGGTTCTTCCATGGCCCAGGGTTCTTCCATAGGGAGGAAAGGCAGCCGTCAGCTCATGCACCTCCCCGAGAACGGCCTCACGAACTTCGCCATCCTCCGGGGCTTCCAGAACACGAGCTATGAGATCCGCTATAAGCACCATCTCGGCCTCGCCCATGCCTGCGGTCGTCTCCGCTGGCGTGCCAAGGCGCAGGCCAGATGACACGAACGGAGGGCGCGGATCATCAGGAATCTGGTTACGATTCACCGTGATGCCGGCCCGGTCCAGGGCATCCTGGGCCACCTTGCCCGTAAGCTCGCTATCGAATGTCCTCAGATCGACCAGGACCTGGTGAGTATCGGTTCCGCCGGAGACGAGCCTGAATCCGTGGCCTTCAAGTGCCCCGGCGAGCGCCTTGGCATTCGAGATCACCTTGGACGCATAGATCCGGAAATCGGGCGACGATGCCTCGGCAAAGGCAACGGCCTTCGCTGCGATGACGTGCTCGAGGGGTCCCCCTTGAAGACCGGGGAAAACCGCCGAATCTATCGCCTTCGCCAGATCCTTCCGGCAAAGAATCGCCCCACCACGTGGTCCACGGAGGGTCTTGTGCGTCGTAAACGTAACTACGTCTGCTATCCCCACGGGATTCGGATGAGCACCACCAGCTACGAGTCCTGCGGGGTGGGCTATGTCGAACATCAGGAGAGCATCGACTTCGTCTGCTATAGCCCGGAAAGGCTCCGGCTCTATCACTCTGGCATAAGCGCTGGTGCCCACGATTATGAGCCTTGGGCGCTCTCTGAGGGCGGCGTCCCGCACCTGATCCAGATCGATACGCTCGCCCGATCCATCGGAACGCTCCGGGGTCAGACCGTAGGTGGCTACCTTGTACAGCTTCCCCGTGATGCTTACCGGGGCACCGTGGGTGAGATGGCCTCCCTTGTCGAGCGGCATGGCCAGAATGGTATCCCCCGGCTGCAGCAGTCCGAGGTAAACAGCGAGGTTCGCCGAGGCTCCCGAGTGCGGCTGGACATTCGCATGCTCTGCACCGAAAAGTGACTTGGCTCGCTCGCGGGCCAAGTCTTCCACCTGGTCGACTACCGTGTTCCCTCCGTAATAACGCCGCCCAGGGTAGCCCTCTGAGTACTTATTAGTGAGAACGGAAGCCGTCGCCGTCAGCACTGCTCTCGAGGTGAAGTTCTCCGACGCTATGAGCTGTAGCGTGGTGGATTGGCGTTCCATCTCTGCTGCCAGGAGCTGCACCATGGCGCTGTCAGGCACGCTGCGCTGATCGGAGACGCCCGCCTCCGAGCTGCCATCGAGCTCCGATATCTCGGAGATGCGCCGCTGGTGACGCCCTCCCAGGAAATCCTGAGCTAGGAAGTCGTCGAGGGCGTCCAGGGCGGTCTGGCGACCTATGAGCCGCTCACCGAAGCAGATGACGTTCGCATCATTGTGCTGGCGGGCGAGGCGAGCCGAGGAGACATCGTGAGCAACGGCAGCGCGGATGCCGGGAACCTTGTTTGCCGCGATGCCTATGCCTATACCGGTGCCGCAAACGCACACCCCTCTCTCGGCACGGCCCGCGACCACGGCCCTGCCCACTGCTGCTCCGTAGATCGGGTAGTCCACCGGCGCCTCGCTGTCAGTCCCGCAGTCGAGCACCTCGTGGCCCAGCTCGCTCAGATGCTTGGCCAGATCCTGCTTCAACCTGAATCCGGCATGATCGGAGCCGACGGCTATGCGCATGAGCATCAGTGTACCGGAAGTGAGGTGTGCTTCCCTGGGCGCTCCCGGGCGCTCCTGCGCGCTCGCGGCGCCGTTCCGGGTCCTTCCCTGGGCGCTCGCGGGCGCCGCTCGGGGTTCTCGGGGGCGCTTGCCAGCTCCTCACGGAGACTGCAGCGAAGACAGCCCGAAGGCGTCTAGTCTCTGGCCACATGGACGACTCGGATCAGCCGGTTCTAACCGTGGAGCGCTCGGGGCACGTGGCCACGCTCTGGCTCTCCCGACCGGCAAAACGGAACGCCATGGGTATGCCCTTCTTCACCGAGCTCCCGCTCCTCATGGCCGAGCTCGCAGAGGATCCCGATACTCGCGCCATAGTCATAGCCCCCCGGGGTACAGACTTCAGTGTGGGCCTGGACCTCGTAGCGCTATCGTCAGGCCCGCTCGCTGGTCCTCACTCCTCGAAGCCTCCACGCTCCGCCAGCGAGGCTGGAGCCCTGCCTTCGGCCAGCGAAGCGCAGCGCCAGCCTTCCGCTGCCAGGCAGGCCCAGGCCAGCCTCCGTGAGATCCGCCGGCTCCAGGACGCGATCACCAGCGTGGAGCGCTGCCCGAAGCCCACGATCGCGGCCATCTGGGGCTGGTGCATTGGCGGCGGCGTGGACTTGGCAGCAGCATGCGACGTCCGCCTGGCTGCAGCAGACGCGAGGCTCTCAGTGCGTGAGACGAAGGTCGCCATCGTCGCCGACCTGGGCAGCCTGCAGCGGCTCCCGAGGATAATCGGCATGGGGCACGTCGCCGAGCTCGCTTTCACGGGCGGTGACATAGATGCAGAGCGGGCAGCGGCAATCGGCCTTGTAAACCACGTCTACGCTGATGCAGATGTCACCTTGGACGCGGCACTGACGCTCGCTGCCGCCATAGCAGCGAACTCTCCCCTGGCCGTCCAGGGTACGAAGGCAGTGCTGATGGAAGCAGAGCGAGCGGGCATCGACGCCGGACTCGCCTATGTGGCTGCCTGGAATGCTGCCTTCCTGCGCTCCGACGATCTCCTGGAGGCAATGGCAGCATTCATCGAGAAGCGACCAGCGAACTTCACCGGGACCTGAGCAGCCTCGCCCTCCGCTCCGAGCTGGCGGTCACCTCACCCAGCAGCATCCGGCGGCTCGCCGGCACCTGGACCTCGGGCGGCTTGCAACGACCGGTATCAGGAATCGCGCCTATGCCTGTGGAAGGGCCCGCGGCGCTGCTCCGCCGCCTCGGCCCGGCGCTCGGCTCTAGCCGCCTTCGCCTCCTCGGCCTCGACCTCACTCAGCGTCTCCGGCTCGATGATGTCCACGATCTCCTCCGCCTGGTCAAGCACGCTCAGCGCCTCATCGGAGGCTGCATCCTCCGGCTCATCCTCTACGGCAGGGCTCACCAGGCTGCCATGGACCCAGGTCGCATCCACGAGACGCTTCTCGTATCGTGGGCAGTCATCAGGGCAACGCCACGGTGCCTCTGGAGCCAGATCAAGGGTGCAAAAGCGTGCCGTCTCCCCATCGTCGTAGGTGCGGCTCTCGAAGTGCTTGCAGTCCTCGCGCATCGGCACGCTCAATAACCTAGCGTGCTCGGTGCCGTCATGGACCTCGGCGGCCAGGGCAACGCGCTACACAGGCTCGGTTTGGGAGGAGCTCAGCCGACCGAGCCCTCCATCTGGAGCTCGATCAACCGGCTCCACTCGACGGCGTACTCCATCGGAAGCGTGCGTGTCACGGGCTCTATGAAGCCATTAACCACCATGCTCACAGCCTGGCTCTCGGACAAACCGCGACTCATCAGGTAGAAGAGCTGATCGTCGCTCACCTTTGACACGGTGGCCTCGTGCCCTATCTGGGCGTCACGCTCGCCCACCTCCATATACGGCTTCGTCTCGGAAACCGAGTCGTCGTCCAGCAAAAGGGCGTCACAGCGCACGAAGCTCTTCGCTCCCTTGGCGCCCTCGTCTACATGAACCAGTCCCCTGTAGGTGGTAACGCCTCCCTCCTTCGAGATCGACTTCGACACGATGGTGGAGCTCGTCTCGGGAGCTGCGTGGACCATCTTCGCCCCGGCGTCCTGGTGCTGGCCGGCGCCTGCGTAAGCCACGGAGAGCACCTCGCCCGATGCCTTGGGTCCGACCAGGTAGACAGATGGGTACTTCATTGTCAGACGTGACCCGATATTCCCGTCGATCCACTCGACATGAGCCTCGGCTTCCGCACGCGCTCGCTTCGTGACAAGGTTATAGACGTTCGATGACCAGTTCTGGATCGTGGTATAGGTGATGCGACTGCCTGGAAGTGCCACGAGCTCTACGACAGCAGAGTGAAGTGAGTCCGTCGAGTACACCGGAGCAGAGCAGCCTTCTATGTAGTGCACCTGCGAACCTTCGTCGGCGATGATGAGCGTGCGCTCGAACTGGCCCATGTTCTCCGCGTTTATCCGGAAATAGGCCTGGAGCGGCATCTCGACCTTGACCCCGGGGGGAACGTAGATGAACGAGCCACCTGACCAGACTGCCGAGTTCAAGGCGGCGAACTTATTGTCACCTGGAGGGATGATAGTACCGAACCACCGCCGGACGAGATCTGGATAATCACGCAGAGCGCTGTCCATATCGGAGAAGAGAACACCCTGGGCCTCGAGGTCCTCACGATTCCGGTGGTAGACAACCTCGCTCTCGTACTGGGCGGTCACGCCGGCCAGGTAGCGCCGCTCAGCCTCTGGTATCCCCAGCCGCTCGTAGGTTCGCTTCACAGAGTCCGGGAGCTCATCCCAGGCGTTCACCTGCTTGTCCGTGGGCTTTATGTAGTAATAGATATTGTCGAAGTCGAGGTCCGGCATGTTCACAGCGAACCAGGGGGCCATGGGCTTCGCCATGAAACGCCGAAGTGCCCTCAGGCGGAAGTCCCGCATCCAGTCAGGCTCCTTCTTCATGACAGACATCTCGCGTACGATCTCCTCGGAAAGGCCCTTCTTCGGCTTGAAGACGTAGTCCTCCTCGTCGCGCCACCCGAGCTGGTACCGGGAAAGATCAATGTCAACCGCGCTCATCACGACCTCCAGTGCTCGCTATTACCCCTATGAGCATAGTGCTAATTATCGCGCAGCCTTCGCCCCGCGAGTGGGGCGGCAGCCCTGGCGGCGCCACGCGAGCGCAGTGCCCCGCACCTGTGACATGCTCGGCCAGGTGACAGACGCTATCGCATTTCCGGAAGGACCGATCCCAGAACGGCGCAGGGAGGCGCTCGTCGCCCACGGGGACGAGCGGGATGACCACTGGTACTGGCTCAGAGGAAGGGACGACCCGGCCGTCCTGGCCCACCTCGAAGCAGAGAACAACTACCTGGAGACGGTAATGGCACCCACGAGGGGGCTGCAGGAGGAGATCTACCAGGGAATCGTGGCACGGGTCCAAGAGACCGATCTCAGTGTCCCAGTCCGCAAGGGCCAGTGGTGGTACTACAGCCGCACAGTCGAGGGGCAAGGCTACGCGATCCACTGCCGGCGACCGGCTGGCAGCGAGGACAACGAAGCGCCAGCACCTCCCACCAGCGAAGCGCCAGCACCTCCCACCAGCGGGGCGCCAGTACCTCCAACCGGCGGGGCGCCGGTCGGCGAGGAGATCCTGCTTGACGAGAACGAGCTGGCGAAGGGCCACGAGTACTTCGCACTCGGAACCTTCGAGCTGAGCCCCTGCCAGCGCTACCTGGCTTACGCGTTCGACACCCATGGGAACGAGCACTTCCAGCTTCGAGTGCGCGACCTCGCCACCACATCCGATCTCCCGGACGTCTTGCATGACACCTGCGCAGGTGCTGCCTGGCTTGGTGGGGATCGGGGCGGGTCCGCGTCCGACTCGCTCTGTCTCTTGTACACACGCCCGGACGAGATCGAGAGACCCTACCAGCTCTGGTCGCACGACCTGGGATCCGATCCCTCGGACGACAGCCTCATCTACCAGGAGGACGACGAGCGCTTCTACCTTGGCGTGGGACGAACACGCGACGAAGAGGTTCTGGTGTTCGAGCTCCATTCCAAGATCACATCGGAGTGCTGGGTACATGACGCCTGGAGACGCGACGGCGAGTGGCACTGCGTCGAGCCACGGCGCCACGGCGTCGAGTACAGCGTAGAGCATCACCCGCTACCACCTGAAAGTCTCCTGGCAGCTATCGAAGGTCTTACTGGCAGCGAGAGCGCAGCGCCGCCTATCCCGGAGACACCAGTGCCTTCTGCCGGCGAGGCGAGCACTGGCATCGCCGGCACGCTGCTCATCGTCACGAACGACAAGGAGCCCGATTTCACCTGCATGATCGCTCCCGCAGGCACCCCTGGAGCCCTCCATTGGCGGGTGCTCATCCCCCACGATCCCGCAACGCGCCTCGAAGCGGTAGAGCCGTTCGCAGGCCACCTCCTCGTCTCGGAACGTAACGCCGGTGAGACACGCCTGAGGGTCCTGCCCCTGAGACCCGAAGAGCCCACTGAAGGAGCCCCGACCGCGGCATTCGTCATTCCCGTGCCCGACCATCCGAGCACGGTATTCTCCGGCATGAACCCGGAGTTCACGGCCACCCGTGTACGCTACGAGCACACATCACTTGCCAGCCCGCGCTCTGTCCACGACTACGACCTGGTGACCGGCAAGGACACGCTGCTGAAGACACTGCCTGTTCTCGGGGGCTTCGACGCCACACACTATCGCACCGAGCGCCATTGGGCCAGGGCGGACGACGGAACGATGATACCGATCTCCCTGGTCTACCGTGCCGACCGCCCAGCTGGCGTCCCGGGCCCTGCGCTTATCTACGGGTACGGGGCCTACGAGATCAGCATCGACCCGATCTTCTCCATCCCACGCCTCGAGCTCCTCGACCGCGGCATCCTCTTCGCCATCGCTCACGTCCGTGGAGGTGGAGAGCTCGGCCGCTCGTGGTACGAGAGCGGGAAACTCTTATCGAAGAAGAACACTTTCAGCGACTTCATCGCCTGCGCGTCCTACCTGATTGATGAGGGTTTCACGACACACGATGCAATCGTGGCACGCGGAGGCAGTGCGGGGGGTCTCCTGATGGGGGCAGTCGCGAATCTGGCCCCCGAGCTATTCCGGGGAATCGTAGCAGAGGTGCCTTTCGTGGACTGCCTGACCACGATCATGGACGAGAGCCTCCCCCTAACCGTCATAGAGTGGGAGGAGTGGGGGAACCCGAAGAGCGATCCTGAGGCATACGCGTATATCAAGTCATATTCGCCATACGATAACATCTCAGATACGCGTTATCCTCTCGTCTTCACCACAGCCGGCCTGAACGATCCACGCGTCGGATTCTGGGAGCCAGCCAAATGGGTCGCGAAGCTTCGGTCAGCGAACGCGATGAACCGGGCCATCCTCAGGGTCGAGCTCGGGGCTGGGCACCATGGACCCTCAGGACGCTACGAGGCCTGGCGGGACGAGGCCCTGGTCCAGGCCTTCATCCTACTGGCTCTGGGGCTGGCGCCTCAGGGAGCAGAGATTCCCCCGCCGGGGCACCCTATCTCGACGAAATAGCCCGCGGGTAAGCTACTGCGCTGGCGACTGCGAGGTCCTGTCATTGACAGCGAAGAACACAGAACGCCATCCGTTAGCAGCTTCACCGTGCCCCGACGGATCGGCCTGCTCCCCTTCAGAAGCCGCCAGCAGGTGCCTGAGCTCATCCAAGCCAAGCCGTAAGGCCTCGGGGCGCACGAGATCTACCACGCGTTGACGTCGCCAGGCGTCGTGAGCGGCTCCTGCCACGAGGGGTGCTCTCCAGGCTGCCATCCCCGCTGGAGCCACCGGCAGGTACCCGAGCAGCACCAGGGCGTGCTCGCAGTCACGAAGCACTGGAGCCCGCCCCATCTCGCCTGCCCTGCGCATGGCTAGCGCCACCCCAACGGCAAGCGCATCCTCCTCTCGCTCGAGCTCCCCGAGCACCAGCCTGTCGTGGAAACGCTGTATAAGGCGCATCGCGAATCCCTGGTCTGGGCCCGGATGCCCGTATCCCCGACCGTACATGGCCGGTCGCACTGGATCACCGGGGCGTGACGCCGTCCAGATCCTCGGCGTGGAGAGCCGGTAGGCCGGCCGGACCTGATCGGCCTCGGCGACAGGAACATAGCTTGGCTGTGTCATGCGAGCTCACTTTCACTTTCCATCCCAGAACCGCTTCCACCACCTTCTATGCCGGGAGTGCCAGCCGACTGCTCAGCATACAGGAGGGCACATATCACGGAGTCGATGAGCGCCTGCCAGGAGGCCTCTATCACGTTCTCAGATACTCCTATGGTAGACCACGACTTCTCTCCGTTCGTGGAGTCGATCAGGACTCTCGTCACAGCCGCCGTGCCCTTCGTCGTCTCCAGGACACGGACCCGGAAGTCGGTCAAATGCACATGTTCGAGCACGGGGTAATGGTCAACGATTGCCTTGCGCAGCGCTGCATCCAACGCGTTGACGGGGCCGTTGCCTTCCGCTGTGGCCACGACGCGTTCACCACCAAGGTGGATCTTCACTGTTGCCTCAGTCGTGAGTCCCGAGGGCAGGAGGCGGTCTGTTATAACTCGGAACGACTCTACTTCGAAGTAGCTCTGCTCCCAGCCGGCAGACCTGCGCAACAGGAGCTCCAGGGACCCGTCTGCTACCTCGAAATGGTATCCTTCGTGCTCGAGCACCTTCAAGCGATCGAGAACGGCGCGCTGGGCTGCATCATCGAGATCGATCCCCATCTCCCTGGCCTTCAGCGCTACCGTAGAGCGACCTGCCAGCTCGCTGAGCACGAAACGGGTACCGTTCCCGACCAGGTCAGGGTCTATGTGCTCGTATGCGTCACGCCGGCGTGCTATCGCGCTCGTATGGAGCCCAGCCTTGTGAGCGAAGGCAGCAGTTCCTACATAAGGCTGCTGCGGATCCGGAGTCACGTTGACCAATTCCGCTATATGGTGCGCTACAGGAGTGAGCAGCGGCAAACGATCGTCCGGGATGGTCCTGACCCCCATCTTCAGGCTCAGATCTGGAATGGCTGCGCTCAAGTCTGCATTTCCGGTGCGCTCACCATAGCCGTTTATGCAACCCTGGACGTGTGTGGCCCCAGAGCTGACCGCTACGAGAGAGTTCGCCACAGCACACGCGCCATCGTTGTGAAAGTGAACACCGAGCTGGACCCCGACCAGGCTCTTCACCTCGGCAACGATCTCCGCCACTTCCTGGGGAAGGGTTCCTCCATTAGTATCACATAATACGATTGTCTCGGCGCCGGAGTCCTCCGCTGCTCGGATGACACGAAGTGCGAAGGCAGGATCAGACTTATATCCGTCAAAGAAATGCTCCGCATCCAGGAATACCCGCATATCCCGCTTGCGCAGGTAGGCAACCGAGTCGGCTACCATCGCAACTGCCTCGTCGAGCGTCGTGCGAAGAGCATCGGTAACGTGGCGGGTCCAAGACTTCGCGACAATGCATGCCGCCGTCGTGCCGGCATCCAGTAGATTACGCAACGTCTCGTCATCCTCGGCGGTCCCGCCCGGCCGGCGAGTAGAACCGAAAGCTACGAGAGTAGACCTGACCAGCCTCAGGTCAGCGGGTGCTCGCGCGAAGAACTCCGTGTCCTTCGGGTTCGCTCCCGGCCAGCCGCCCTCTATATAGCTGACCCCGAGGTGATCGAGTTGCTCTGCTACCCTGAGCTTGTCGTCCACGCTGAGCGAAAGACCCTCCTGCTGACTCCCGTCACGAAGCGTGGTGTCCAGGATGTCCACGGAGGCAGGCAGCTGCTGCAAGCCGAAGGAGGGATGCGTGCCAAGATGGGAATGCCTATGGCTCTGGCGCCCGCGAGCACCAGCTATCGGCAGAACGCGCTCAGCGGACATGGTCCAGCCAGTCCTTGTAACGGTCCATCTCGCCGCGCACCACAGCGAAATACGCCTCCTGAAGAGCGCGAGTCACCGGCCCCGGCTCGCCCGAGCCGATACGCCTGTCGTCTATCTCCCGTATGGGCACCACCTCGGCCGCGGTACCGGTAAGGAATGCCTCGTCGATGTTGTAGATGTCGCCGCGAGTAAGAAGGCCGTGGGTATCCACCTCGTAGCCAAGGTCGCGCGCGATTCTCACCACCGTGTCCTGAGTGATGCCCGAAAGTGCCCCGACCGCCGCGTTGTCAGGAACTATGACAGCACCGTCTTTCACTGCGAAGAAGTTCTCACCTGTGCACTCGCTTATGAACCCGCCAGGAGAGAGAAGGATAGCCTCGTCGTAACCGGCCTTCAGTGCCTCGACCTTCGCGAGGGAGGAGTTCACGTACATGCCGGTTCCCTTGGCCGCGGTGGGGACCGCATTCGGGTCGTGTCGCCTCCACGAGCTGATCTTGCAGCGCACGCCGTGCTCCACTCCCTCATCGCCCAGGTAGCTACCCCATGGCCATACGGCTATCGCTACCTGCACGGGGCAGGGCAACGGGTTCAGTCCCATCTCGCCGTAGCCCAGGTACACGATGGGACGGATATATGCGGAATCGAGCCCGCTCGCGGCCATCGTCGCCCGCGTTGCCTCGATCAGCTCGCTCTCGCTGAAAGGAAGATCTATCAGATAGATGGCAGCGGAACGAACCAGCCTGTGTATGTGGTCGACCAGGCGGAAGATGGCAGGGCCGGACGATGTCGGATATGCACGAATGCCCTCGAATACGCCCGATCCGTAGTGAAGGGAGTGCGTTAGCAGGTGCACCTGGGCATCATCCCAGGCCACCAGCTCCCCGTTCATCCAGATCTTGTCCGTTTTCGTGATGGCCATCTGCGTCCCTTTCTTGCCTTTCCTGCCTTTCCTGGATCGAGCACTTCGAGCGACCAATGGCGCCCCGGGCTCCGTTCCACTCCGCGAGCCACGCTCCTCTCCATCGCACTGCCCCTGCTCCGTCGCACTGCCCCTGCTCTCCGTCAGCACCGTGACAAAATCCCCGGCCCCGCCGGAGCATAACCTTCCCCGGCCTGCTATCTACATCGTCTATTCTCTCACAACCGGAGCAGCTCGAGGGTCAGCGCGAGACGCTCACACTTGCGCGGCCAGCGCGTCCCCGATCTCCCCCTTTTCTGGTGGCGTCGGTGGTGTCTCACACTTGAGCGGCCAGCGCGTCCCCGATCTCCCCGGTAGTCCTACCCGGAGCGAAGTGCTCCAGCTCTTCCCGGACGGCCTTGTCGATACGCTGAGCAGCTTCCAGCTCGCCCAGGTGATCGAGCATGAGGGCAGCCGATCTGATTGCCGCAAGCGGGTTCGCCTTTCCGGTGCCTGCTATGTCGTGTGCTGCGCCATGAACCGGCTCGAAGAGCGACGGCCCGGTACGAGCCGGGTTCAGATTGGCCGAAGCTGCGAAGCCGATCCCTCCGGTCACCGCCCCTGCAAGGTCCGTGAGGATATCTCCGAAGAGGTTCTCCGTGACCACGACGTCGTAGCGGAACGAATCTTCTACCAGGTATATGCATGCCGCGTCGACGTGGTTGTAGCTGGTAGCGACCCCCTGGAAGCCAGCCGACAGCTCTGTGAACACCCTCTGCCAGAGATCCCCGGCGAACGCGAGAACGTTCGTCTTGTGAACGAGCGTCAGGTCGTGCCTGGGGCGCTTCAGAGCGAGCTCGAAGGCATAGCGAAGGCAGCGCTCGACGCCGAAGCGGGTGTTGACCGAACCCTGGGTGGCAATCTCCTGGGCGGTGCCCCTGTGCAGGAAACCTCCCTCTCCAGCGTAGGATCCCTCGGTATTCTCCCTTATGACGACGAAATCTGCTCCAGGAGCTATGGAGCCGGGCAGGCCGGTGAAGGGGCGGAGGTTTATGTAGAGGTCGAGCTCGAAGCGCAGGCGCAGGAGCAGCCCCCGCTCCAGGGTCCCTGGTGGGACCAGGGTCGATCCGATGGGTGGCCCGACTGCGCCAAGGAGGATGGCATCGAGGGAGCGAAGCTCCTCCAGCACGGAGTCTGGAAGCACCTCCCCGGTCTGCAAGAAGCGGTCGGCCCCCAGGTCATAGGGCACTACCTCGATAGGGACCCCAGCGGCGGCCACAACCTTCAGAGCCTCCCTGACCACTTCCGGGCCTATGCCATCGCCCCCGATCAGGGCGATACGATACCCACGGCCAACCCCACCACCCCGCGACCTCGAGCTGCCAGCCGGGCCGGATCCACCCTGCGGCAGCGAGCTGCCAGCCGCGCCCCTACCGTCCCCAGGCTTCGAGCCGCCAGGCGGGCCGGATTCGCCCTGCGACAGCGAGCTGCCAGCCGGGCCGGATCCACCCTGCGACAGCGAGCTGCCAGCCGGGCCCCTACCGTCCCCAGGCTTCACCGGTCTTCCTGCCGTGCTCGCTCGACTGCCAACTCTCTCACCAAGCCCCTGCTTTCTCTCTTCCGGCTCTCTTCCGGTCCCTGCCCGGTGCCCACCATAGCTATCGAGCTCTAGAGCTGATAGAGCTTGTCTCTGATGGCACTCCCGGTTCCACTATGGTGTTCTTCCCGCTACACTTCCTGCGCTATATGTCTCGCTTCACTCCCTGTCTCGCTGCACTCTCTGTCTCGCGGGGCCCGACATGTCAATGCTGGCGCGAGTCTGATGCCGCCGCCAGTCAACCTCGACCTCGTGGCTATCCTCTAGACCATGAGCTCTACCGATGACAAAGCGAGCGCCCGGGCCTCCGGACGCAGTGCCCCCGGAGGCCCGGGAGGCCCCGGAAGGAATGCAGCTGTCACCCAGCTTACGCGAGCCACGTACGAGCGCCTGCAGGACGAGCTCGATGACCTGACTACGAGAGGCAGGGTCGAGATAGCTCGTGCCATCGAGGCTGCCCGTGCCCTCGGAGACCTGTCCGAGAATGGCGACTACCACGCGGCGAAAGACACCCAGGGGAAGATGGAAGCTCGGATCCGCCATCTGAAAGGCCTGTTGGAGAAAGCAGTGATCGTGGAGGGCTCCGAGGTGAACGGGGACGGCACCGCAAGCGTGGGAACGGTGGTCGAGCTTCGCTACGGAGATGACGAGGACACCGAGCACTACTTCATAGGCTCTATAGAGGAGGACCGTCTGGGCGTGACAGTCGTATCTCCTGGATCGCCTCTGGGCCAGGCTCTCATCGGCCACGCAGCCGGAGAAAGGGTCTCCTACGATGCGCCGGGAGGAAGCCTCGAAGTCCAGATCGTCGCTATCCGTCCAGGGAGCTGAGGGGCGAGATGCTGCCGCCAGGACCCCTGCGCCCATGAAAGACCGGACGGTACGAAAGAGCCGCCCTGCTGGGGCCGCCAACCCGGCCACTGAGCCTGGTGCCCCCGGTAGCGAGGCCGAGCCTGGGGCCGCTGGCAGCGAGGCCGAGCCTGGTGCCCCCGGTAGCCAGGCCGAGCCTGGTGCCGCTGGCAGCGAGGCCTACTGGAGCGCACGCCTGCCACGGGAGCGCTACTCTGTGCTGCGCGAGAAGGTCACCGAGCCGCCGTTCACAGGGGAGCTCCTGGATGAGCACGCTCCTGGCACCTACTCATGCGCTGGCTGCGGCAGTCCCTTGTTCTCCTCCACGAGGAAGTTCGACTCCGGCTCGGGGTGGCCCAGCTTCACTGATCCCCTGCCCGAGGACCCGATCTCGTACACCACGGACACCAGCCACGGCATGGTACGTACCGAGATCTGCTGCTCACGCTGCGGTGGCCATCTAGGGCACGTCTTCGACGACGGACCGGGACCATCGGGCAAGAGATACTGTGTGAACTCGCTTGCGCTGGCCTTCGCACCTGAGAACGGAGCGAGCGTCAGGAGCTGACGGCCCGGAGCGGTTCCAGAGGGAGCGGTTCCAGAGGGAGCCGTTCCGGAGGGAGCGGCAGTCCAGCCTCATGGATACCGGCTAGGCGTGCCTCGAGCCACTCGATCACAGCGCCCACCTCTTCGGTGACAAGGCGGTCGTCCACATGAGAACCGTCCAGCGGAGACCCACCCAGCAGAGGTCCGTCCGGCGGGGCCCCTCGCCTATCGGATCCCAGGAGATCCAACCATGACGCCAGAGCGATGACCTCGTTCTTCGTCATGACGAGCGACGCCTGGAAACTGGCGGGATCAGGACAAGGGTCCTGCTCTGCAAGCCGGCGCCGTCCCTGAGCCGGTCCCAGGTTGGCGGGTCCCAGGTTGGCGGGTCCCACGTTGGCGGGGCCCCGGTTGGCTGGTCCCACGTTGGCTGGTCCCACGTTGGCGGGGCCCCGGGCAGCTTGGCCCCGGGCAGCTTGGCCCCGATTGGCTGGTCCCCTGGCAAAGGGAGCCTTGGCAATCGACGGGTTCATACCTGGACCGAGGCGCCCACGTGATCTGCATCTGTGGCATCGATCTCCTCGCCCCCCGAGAGATCTGAGGAGCGGGAGGCTTTCTGCACCTCGGCTGTAGCCCATCTGAGGCTCGGGCCTATCTCCTCTGCCACTATCTCCACCTTGCTTCGCTTGTCTCCCTGCTCGGACTCCCAAGTCCTCTGCTCAATCCGGCCCGACACAATTATCCGGGTGCCCTTGGTCAGGCTGAGCGCAGCGTTCTCGGCCAGATCTCGCCAGCAGACGACGTCGAAGAACGACGTATCTTCTTCCCACGCGCTGGTATTCCGGTTCTGCCAGCGCCTGTTCACAGCTATCCCCAGACTTACACTGGGCAGTCCATCGCGCGTGTAGCGTATCTCAGGATCTCTGGTGAGGTTTCCACTGACGGTGATGAGATTAGTCATGGTAATTCCTTTCTTCTTGGCGAGCTTGTAGCTCGCTGTCCATAGGTAGGTAGTAACTAGTCAGAGACGCAACGAGCCCTACGAAGAGGCATGCTGCCGCCCGTGTGCCTGAGACATTGCCATATTGGACTAGTCACCTTGCATGGAACCTCGCCGGAACCTTGCAAATAGGGCCAGAGTCGGTAATTTTCGAGATTTTACGGGGTCGTGCGCTATGCCTCGGCTGATCACAATCTGTGATCTATCCAGAATGAGCATCTGCTGCACCACACACGCGAGGCAGAACGCCGAATCACAATAAAAAATGATCTGTTCTCCCTTGACGCGAGAGTCCTCGACGCATATGGTGCGAAGGCCAACTAAGCAACAGCCATACTCACTCGTTCTACGTTCTCTATGTAACTGCACTTCCCTATTGCAACCAAGAGTCGGCACGAGTCACGCCGAGATCACTCGCGACAGTGACCGGACCGAGGCCACAGCGGGGTGACCCTGACAGAAAGGAGCCAGAAAAGCTTTGACAAATCGTCTCATGGGTCCTTCGACTCCTCCCCATCGCCCTGACAGAGAATCGCCAGAGGGCAGGCCAACGCCCGAGAGCATATCGTACAACGTTAGTTCTCTGACTGACGGGTCGGCCGACACCAGCCGCCCCGGTGAGAATCCGCCGCGTCCGAATCTGGCGAGCACGAGCCGCCCTGGTGGGCATCCCTCCCCTGCCAGCCACCCTGGTGGGAATCCGCCAGGCTCCTTCGCCCAGAGCTCGACGCCACGCGAATCGCGCCAGAGCCTCATCTCTTCAGGCATGCACGACGGCACCTCTCCAAGGAGCAAGGCAGGCGAGACCGCTGCAGGGAGACCCTCCCAGAAGAAGCTCCCCTGGAGCTCATATGCTGCCTGGGCCGGACACATTCCGCGGCCGCGCCTGCTCCTCGTATCAGTACTGGTCATCCTTGCCAGCGTCAGCGTACTGGCGGCGATCTACTCGCACCTGGACCAGCGCACATCTGTATTGGAATTGGCAAGGAGCTTGCCAGCCGAAGGTTCAATCACAATGCGATCACTGACAGTCGCGAGGGTCGCCCTTCCAGCCGGCACGGCCATGGTCCCGGCCAGGATGGAGCGCTCTGTCATCGGTAGACGAGTATCGGCTGCGGTGGGCGCGGGAACGCTTCTAGCTCCGTACATGCTGGCTAGTTCTCCGAGCGTGCCACCAGGTTATGCCCTGGTGGGAGTAGCACTAGCTCCCGGCGCCCTCCCGGCGGACGGAGTGGCGCCTGGCCAGGCCGTCATGGTCATAGAGACAGGCGGATCGAACCCTGGCATGGTGATTACGCCACCCACCTCCGCGACGGGAACCTCAGGAGGTTCGCAGACATCGATGGGTGCAAACGGGGGACTCTCGGGCTCTCCTGGCTACGCCATCCTGGATCCAGCGGCACTAGTCACGCAAGTGGGTCCAGCCCCCGAGGCACAGTCTTCCAGCGCCTCGATCCTGGTGTCCCTGAGGGTCCCCGATGCGCTGGCACCAGTGGTTTCGACTGCTGCAGTCGCCAGCAGGCTCAGTCTCGCCCTGGTGCCTTCCAGCCAGCCCGGAGATGCAGGTCAGCAGTGAGCCTTTTCGTCTTCACGTCTGCCAAAGGCTCGCCAGGTGTGACCACGCTGGCCTGTGGTCTCGGTGCCGCCTGGCCAGGGTCGGCCGGCAGGCAGGTAGCCGTGGTGGAGTGCGACCCTTTCGGTGGCGACCTTGCTGCATGGTTCCGCCTCTCAGCGGAGCGCGGTCTGGTAAGCCTGGCCGTCGCGGCTCACCAGGGCAGAGAGCATCAGCGGAACGACAAGTGCTCCTTCAGGGATGCCACAGGCTCGGATCAGCACTGGCAACAGCTCGCCGGGGGACTGGATGTCCTGGTTGGTCCCGTTAGGCCTATATTCGCTCCACATCTGATTGCGATCTGGCCGGTCGTAGTCGATATGCTCTCCACTGCAGCGAAGACGGCGGATATCCTGGTCGACATTGGGCGCTTCGTGCCGGATAGGTCCTCGGGAATCCAGCAGGAACTGGCTGACGCAGCAGACATAGTCGCCGTAGTGTGCCGTCCGGATGCCTCCGGGATAGCGCATGCCATGGCATTGCTCCCGAAGCTCTCATCCCCGGTGCTACCTGCCAACAACATGCAAGGCACCAGCCTGCTGGCACCAGAGAGTAGGACCCGGATCCTGCTTCCGGAGAAGGATCCCCCCGGTGCGCGCCTGGTAAGCCTCATGGTTGGTGGTAGCCGGTTCCAGAACGATGAAGCTGCCAACCTGCTCGGAGTGCCCTGCGTCGGAGCAGTGGCGCACGACCCCGAAGCAGCAGAGGTGATACGGTCAGGCACCGGCAACGCACGCCGCTTCGAACGGTCAGCGTTCCTACGAACCTGTACCTCTGCCGCCGAGGCTCTGCTGGATGCGGCTAACCGAGCATCCGGCCCGGTCTCACTGACCGCCCCGGAGAGGTCTGCGGTCCCCCACGACCAGCCAGCAGCTCAGACCCGTAGCAGTTTAGACGATGAGCTGGTAGTGATCCCATGACAACAGGACCTCCCGGAGCGAGGACGGATGCCAGCGGCAGACCCTCTGCCATGAGCACATTGGTAGATCTAGGACCTGACCTAGAGGAGCTTCTCGGCAGCGTCGAGGATCCACCTTTCTCCGACCAGTGCGCCCTCCTCCTGGACCCGAGAATCGAGCACGTACCAGTGGCAAAGAGCCAGAGCCCCGAGACACTACCGGCCGGAGGCAGTGATGAGGCACTACCGGCCGGAGGCAATCCCGAACCGCTACCGACCGGAGGCAGTGATGAGGCGCTACCGACCGGAGGCAGTGATGAGCCAGGCAGAACAGCGGATCAGCCGAGCGAGGCAGTCTGGGCACCAGGCGAGGCCTCGGACAATTGGCATACCTTGGCACCGCCCACTCCTCCCGCCGAACGCTGGGCAATGAACGAGCTGTTGCATGAAGCAGACCAGAGCGATGTGCATGGTGCCACCATAGATCCGAACACGCTCCGCCAGATGGTAGCTGAAGCCATGGCGGCAGAGGGAACTACGCCGGGCAAGACCGACGACCGGCGGTACCGGGCAGAAGAGATACTGGACGAGCTGCTGGAACGGGCTGCTCGTGAGCGGCTGTCCCTAGGTCATAAGCCGATGTCAGTCGATCAAGAGCTCGCTACCAGACAGTCGGTCGTGGATTCTCTCTTCGGCATGGGCCCGTTGCAACGCTGGATAGACGATCCTGATGTCGAGAACATCGACGTGAACGGGCCCCACGAGGCTTTCGCCACCTACAACGACGGTGCAAAAGTAGCCTTTGGGCCAATCGTAGAATCGGACCAGGAGCTCATAGATCTCGTTCGATGGGCGGGAGGGCGCTGGGGTCTATCCGATCGCCCTTTCGACAACACGAATCCCGAGATAGATCTACGCCTTCCAGACGGCAGCCGCCTGTCGGCGCTCATGGCAGTCTCGAGGAGTCCGGTCATATCCATTCGCAGGCACCGATATCTGGACTTGACTCTTCAGGACTTGGTGCGCATCGGAACCCTGAACCGCGATCTCGCCTCTCTCCTCGACGCTGCGGTACGCGCTCGTAAGAACATCGTCGTGGCCGGTGCGATGAACGTCGGCAAGACCACCCTTATGCGTGCACTGGCCGCGTCGATCCCATCAAGGGAGCGACTGGTCACCATAGAGCAGGCATTCGAGCTTGGCCTGGACGCCATGAGAGACCGCCATCCAGATATCGTCGCCCTCGAGGCCCGACCAGCTAACAGCGAGGGCGTCGGAGTCATATCGATGGCACAGCTCGTACGGCGTGCCCTTCGGATGAATGCAGATCGCGTGATAGTAGGGGAATGCCTGGGCGATGAGGTCATCCCGATGCTGAACGCCATGAGCCAGGGACGAGCCGGGTCTATGTGCACTATCCACGCGAACTCGTCATCTGGGGTGTTTCGACGGATCGCGTCGTATGCCGTGCAAGCACCTGAGCGCTTAGCCCTTGAAGCGACTAATCTCCTGGTAGCTGGATCGATCGATCTGGTCGTTTACCTGGACCGCGCTAGGTCGTCCGTACAGCATGTGACCGAAGATGGCAGCCCGTCAGCATCACCCAGGTTCGTATCTTCCATCCGTGAGGTCACAGATGCGGAGCAACTGCAAGTGATCTCGAACGAGATATATCGACCCGGCCCTGACCGACGTGCTCTCCCGCACGTTCCCCTGAGGTCCGACACGCTCGAAGAGCTGGTCGAACATGGCTACGACCCCGGGCTCGCCTCGCTCGGATGGGAGGACGCGTGACAAAGGTCGAGAGTAAAGCATCAAGCTCGCAGGAAGCGCCTTCCCCGGTGCGGAAGCGGGGCGAGGCCTTCAGTAGATGGCAGGTCATCGCTTCCATTCTGTGCGCTATCGGCGTCGCAGTAGCCACGCGCTGGCCAGCAGCCGCCATTCTCGCCGGTGCAGGCGCCCTGGGCATCCCTCCTCTGCTCCGTGCCAATGGAGGCAAGCGGGAACTGGAGACATTGGAGGCCATAGCGGTGTGGACGGAAATGCTCAGAGACATCCTTGCCGGTGCGGCTGGACTCGGACAGGCCATCGCGGCGACAGCCCCTATAGCTCCTGAGGCTATACGTGAGCCCGTCCAGCAGCTTGCGAGTGCGCTGGAAACAGGGACTGCGCCGGAGAGAGCTTTGCGAGCATTCGCGAACGAGCTGAACGACCCTACATCTGACCGTGTTGTTGCAGCGCTGATGATGGCTAACCGGTTCCATGCTCAGCGCCTGGGCGACCTTCTCGGTGCGCTAGCCGATAGCACGAGGGAGGAAGTTGCCATGAGGCTAAGAATAGAGGTGAGCCGCGCGTCTACGAGGAGCAGCATCAGGACCGTAACGCTCTTCAGCGTTGCCTTCACATTGGGTCTTTTCCTTCTCGCCCACTCGTATCTCTCTCCGTACGGCACGAGCGCAGGCCAGGTCGTCCTACTCTGCGTAGGCGGCTGCTACGCCGGCGGTCTCGTTCTGATGACGTGGATCGCGAGGCCTCCGGCACAGCTGAGACTGCTGGGCGGCCCCGAGGTGCATGACAGTGACGATACCCGCCTGGCCAGGAGCCCCCGATGATCCTCATCCTCGGCATCCTGACAGGACTTGGGTGCATCGGGTTGGCCGCAGCATTTCGCCGACCGAAGGAACGCCTGGCTCGCACCCTTGACCGCCTGGGATTCGACCTAGCAGATGCTGGGTCTTTCACTCGTGACGAGCTTGTCACGCCACTCGCCATCGATACAGCCAACAGCGCGAAACTGACCGATCGGATCGGCACGAGCGTCGCCACGCGGGTCATCGCCAGCGGCAGGTGCCCCGAGTGGCTTATGCAGCAGCTGAGGCTGTGCGAGGAACCGCTCGCCATTGTCTGCTCGGAGATGGCGCTCGGGTTCCTGGCTGCCCCTGCGGTAGTGATAGCCGTGCTGGGACTGGCTTCTCTCGTGGGATCTCCGCTCCCCATGGCTATTCCGTTATGGCTCGGGATCGCCATAGCGGGATGCGCAGCGGGGCTTCCCCTGCTGTCCCTTCGGTCCAGGGCGAAGGACCGTCGCCGCCACCTCATCCAAGCCACGGCTTCTCTCGTAGATCTCGTCGTTCTCGGCTTGTCGGCCGGGATGGGAATCGAGGGAGCCCTCAGCGCGGCAACACAGGTGAGCAACGACTGGGCCATGCGCAAGTTCGCTACTGCGCTCCACTGGGCGCGTGATTCAAAGAAGCCCCCCTGGGAAGCCCTTTCCAGACTAGGCCAGGAGCTCGGGGTATCACCGCTCGTAGAGGTAGCCACCAGCGCTGGGCTTGCGGGGCGGGAGGGGGCGAAAATCCGCCAATCGCTCACAGCCAAGGCTGCCTCCCTGCGCAGCCACGAGCTAGCCGAGGCGGAGAAGGAAGCCAACACTACCACCGAGAGGATGTTCCTCCCCGGCATACTTCTGCTCACAGGGTTCCTGGTTCTGATCGGATACCCGGCCACGATGCGGATTCTTACGGGGCTCTAGCTATGCAGCGGATCTGCTACCGAGATGTCAGTTGCCAACCACAAACAGAAAGGAATATTACGATGATTAGCCAGATGTATCTCCTGTGGACTGCAGCCAGAATACGGGTCGCAGAGCACATAGCCAGAGATGATCGAGGGTCGGTAGTCGAGAAAGTGATTCTAACTGCGATCTTCGCCGCACTCGCAATAGCGGTAGGTGCGATCATTGTCGCAAAAGTGACCGCCAAAGCTAATTCGATCAACCTGAACTGATGAGTAGCGCTAGGCGCCAAGGGGCCAGGCAAGCCAGGAGTAGCGCCAGGCTGCGGGGGGCCAGGGAAGCCAGGGGAAGCACCAGCGTGGAAGCAGCGGTGATCTTCCCGGTGTTCTTCATAGCGATCCTGATCGTCGTGCAGTTCAGCATCTGGGCTCACGCTGAAGCCGTGGTAGGTGCTGCAGCGGGCAGCGGAGACCAGGCTGCGCGGGCTCTGGGCAGCACCCCTGCCATAGGAAACGAGGTGGCCGAGCAGTGGTTAAGGCGTGATGGATCCGGAGTGCTGGCACGCACATCTGTAGCCACCGTGCTAGGAGGAGATGGGATTGTAACGGTTAGCGTTTCTGGCACTGCCGAGAGCCTGCTCCCCGGGCTCGGTCTCGCAGTGAGCGCTGTACGTAGTGGGACGATGCAACGCTTCCGGATCTCCGGATGAGCATGGAGCGAGGCAGTCTTACCCTGGAAGCGGTTCTACTTGCCCCCGTGGTCATGCTTCTCCTCGTCTTCATCGTCAGCCTCGCTCGGATAGCGGACACGAGCTCTATCGTGACCGCTGCAGCCCGCTCTGGCGCACAGCAGGCAGCCATAGCCCCTGACGCGTCAGCAGCAGAGGCTACTGGCACCGGCGCAGCGCTTGGAAGCCTGGAAAGCCATGGCACGCCATGCAGATCCCCGTCCGTCATCGTCTCCACTGCCGCTTTCCGGCCTGGTGGTGAAGTCCAGGTGACGGTTCGTTGCACTGTATCCATCAGCGAGCTCGGGGCGCCTCTAATCCCCGGATCCCTCAGCCTGCACGCGTCGGTCTCTGCCCCCATAGATCCGTACCGGGTGGTCCAGTGATAAGCGCTTGGCGCACCGCCGCGAGGGCGGCCGCGACCCACCGGAACGAGCGCGGGTCCCTGACAGCCTTTACCGCTGTCATGGCTGTTGCCCTGCTCGCGCTCGCCGGACTGGTCATAGACGGGGGAAGTGCGATCGCGAGTCAACGGCACGCGAACGACGTAGCAGAGCAGGCAGCGCGTGCCGGAGCTGACGCACTGAGCGTGGATGCCCTCAGGGAAGGCAGCATCACGGTAAACCCCCGCGCCGCGATAACGGCTGCTCAGGCGTACCTCGTGGCCTCCAGGATGGCAGGCACGGTAGCCGTAACCGGAAACGTTGTCACGGTCGACGTAACCGGCCAGTGGAAGACGGTCCTTCTCGGCATCGTGGGCATCGGCGTCCTCCACATCGCCGCACAGGCAAGTGCGACCGACGTGAACGGCATCACCGCAGCTCTTCCAGCCAACCAGCGTCCATGACAGCCGTGCCAGGTTTCCAGAGCGGCACGCCTGGGCGCTCCGC
>DAHXND010000213.1 GCA_027366675.1 Acidimicrobiales bacterium | reverse complement strand
CTTCGCCCTGGTCAGATCTCGCCCGACCATCTTCAGGCCTTTCACGAACAAGCTCGCGCTCACCCAGCCGTCGAAGGCAGTCTCGTCCAGAGCGTAAGCAGGCTCGTACTTCTTCATGGCAGCGAGGTAGGCTGCCATTCCCGGGTACACGCCCGGGTAGAGAGTCGTTGCCTCGAACGGGACGTGCTGGATCATGGCGTAGATGCCATTCATCAAGGTCGGGTACTTCTGGACATAGGACTCGTCGTAGCCGTTCAGCCAGAGCTGCTTCACGCCGGAAAGGCCGCTGTCGTGAAGATCCCGCGAGAGGTCTATGTTCCCGCCGACATCCATGCAGGAGAGCACAGCATTCACACCAGCAGCCTTCATCCGCTCCACGGCCAGGGCTATGTCGGACCCGTAGAGCACAGGATTTATCGTGTTGTTGATATAGGCCACGTGGATACCATCGGCACGCATGGCCGCTGCCGACTGGTCACATGCATCGTAGGACTGCGATACTCCATAGGCGAGAACTCCGAGAGACCTACCCTTGACCTGCTTGAACCAGTACGCGTACTCAGCCGCGCCATCGGGGTAGTCGTTATACGAGCCCTCCGAACCGAAGAGGCTGGGCTGGTTCTCCCAGGCGCTGTTCGGCCCGATGTCGTAGCCGAAAGTGGGGATGCCATTCTCTCCCAGATACTTCGCCCCACTGAAGAAAGCAGTGGCCTCACCGACCACAGCGAACACATGGTCCTGCTCTACCAGCGTACGGGCAGCCGCTATGTCGTTGCTCGGGCTCGCGTTGTCGTTCACCACATAGGCCAGGTCGAGCTTCCTCCCATCTACTCCACCGCTCGCGTTCACCATGTGGAAGTACGCATCGACACCCTTGACGACTGGCGGGAAGTCAGCAGTTATGGACCCGATGTTGCTCATGATGGCGCCTACGACGATCTTCTTCGACGTGACCCCTGGTGCCGTCACCCCGCTGGAGATGGCCGACGTCGTGGTCGAGCAGGCTGCCGCCAGGAGAGAGACGCCTGCGAGCAGCACGACCCCAGCCATGGCGGCCCGGTAACGCCCTGTGCCCTGTCCATGAGCTGACTTATCTCCGCGAGATGGGCCCCCGCTCCCATTCACCGGGCCGCACTCCGCCTGCCGACCGATAATCGAGGTCATCGTCCCCTCCTCCGTGTCATGGCAGGCTCCACGGTGCCTGCTACCCAGATACCTCCCTACCGTGCGGCCCCCCACACGCTGGCGCGGAGGGGGCTATGCACCCCATCTCCGTCCAGAGCTTACTGCTAAGGTCACCATAGCAATAAACTGACGGCAGTGTCAGTCATTGTGGGAATGCCAGTATCAGCATCTCCAGCGGAGCGGGAGGTAGCCTACTCGCAGTCAGCCCCATGAGAACGGCCGGCCGCGCCACACCAACTGATGACAGACGCGCCACACCAGGCGATGACAGATAGGAGGGGCTCGACGTGAGCACGAGCGAGCAGGACACAACGGGGCCCACCCCACGCACCGTAGCCGATGCACCCGCCAAGGTTCTCGCGGCAGCCAGAGCCCTCCTGGCCAAAGGACTTGTCGAGGGCACCGCCGGGAACGTCTCCGCGAGGACCGATGACGGGATGGTCCTCATAACACCTTCCTCCCTCGACTACGGGGAGATGGCGCTGGAGGATCTGGTTCTCATCAGCCCTTCCGGCGATCTCGTCGCCGGGCAGCGCTCGCCATCCTCGGAGAAGCTGCTCCACCTTGCCTGCTACGAAGCCTTCCCGGAGATCGGGTCCGTCATCCACGCTCATCCCGTCCACGCTACGACCTTCGCTGTGGCGCGCCGGCCCATCCCCGCCTGCATCGACGAGTTCACCGTCTACGTAGGGGGGGAGGTAGCCGTTGCGGAGTATGCACAGAGCGGGAGCCGGGCGGTAGGGGAGCATGCCGTGGCCGTCCTGGAGGATCGGGGAGCTGCACTGCTGGCGAACCACGGGATGGTGGCGATAGGGCAGGATCCTGCACAGGCCCTGCACATAGTCGCACTGGTGGAGCGCGCAGCCGCCATCGCACTCGGAGCGATGTCCCTCGGCGGCATCGAGCCGCTCCCGGCAAAAGCCCAGTCGGATTTCCATGCCGTCTACGATCTGCTGAGACACGCCTGAGAGGCAGCCGCGCTGTGTCCTGCCTGGGAGGCGGCCGCGCTGTGTCCTGCCTGGGAGGCGGCGGCGCTGTGTCCAGGCACCGTCACGACAGGAACACCCTCTCGCGGTCGTAGTTCCTGAGGGCGTACACCTCCTCCAACGCGACAGGCTTGCAGCTCTCCACCTCCCTGGCGACCGGAGGAGCGAAGCCACAAGCATCTATGAACGCCTTCACACGCTCCGCCAGCGGAGCCTCCCCACCAGGCACCGAGGCGAGACGCAGCTCGCCATCCAGGCGCCGCAAGATGCCCAGGTCGGTCACCACTGCCACGACGCGCTCCCCTGGGCTCGTGACGTACGCGACCTTCTCCACCAGGCGAGCCCGGCGGGCCGCCGTCACGACCACGCATGCGCCTGCCCTGCTCGCTACGTCGTTCCCACCGCCAGAGCCCACCAGGAAGCGCCCATCCGCGAGAGCGGTGGTATTCAGGTTCCCGAGCGCGTCCACCTCTGCAGCACCGAGGCACGCAACCGAACGCGTAGCAGGCCCCCCGACGACCATGCCCAGGATGCTGGACGCGTCCGAGAGCATCCGCGTCCCCGGGAAGCAGCGCTGGTTGAAGATATACGGGTCGGCTGGGGTCGGCTGGTATCCGAGCATCCCGAGCTCAGCTATCAGCTGCACGCTCCCGCCCTTCTGGCAGAGCCTCTCGGCCGCCACCCACGCTGCCAGGTTCGCCAGCCCGGCCCCGGCGAGCAGGACGTCGGCCCGAAGCGAGCCACACAACGCCTCCACCTCCCTGGCGGCGAGTGCGGCGGCCACTTCCAGCGCGCTCGGGCGAGGCACTGGATCGAGCGGGTGCGCCACGTCGTCCGCCTGCCAGGAGGACTCCACGCCTCTCGCGGCCAGCTCGCCCAGCCTGCCCTCCCCGAGCTTCGCCAGATAGCTCTCGTGTGTCGGGCAGGTGAGCACCCACTCTCTTGCCCAGGTGGCGAAATCTCCCCTACAGGCATCCCTGGCGCCGGAGAAGAACTCTATGTCCTCACCGTAGGACTCCACCGGGAGCCCGGGAGCGTAGAGACCACCAGGATGCGCTCCATATCTCGCCTCGACTACATCGAGCACGCGATGAGAAGGAACCTTTACCCGATATCCCAGTCCGTGCAGGACCTCCCTCCGAACCACCCGCTCCACCGAGGCGATCACCCCGCGCCGCGCTGCCCAAAGGCCCCAGGCGCTGTCGAGAAGGGGCTCGGCGAGCACCAGGTTCCCGTCCTCGTCAGCGAGTGGCGCGTGGACCAGGGCAACATCGGGGTGCAGTGGCGATACCAGTGACACCGGGCCGTAAGGTGTGATCACCTCGCTATATCCAGGATTTCCTGCCATCGAAGAGCCTGCCAGCGAGCCAGTAACCGCTGCCGGCAGCCCGCGTGCTGCTGCCTCGAGGCGCTGGAGAAGCGTGAGGAACGACCAGTGCTCCACCTGTACCCGGCCCGACTCGTATGCGCGCTGCATGATCGGGTTCGGCGTGTTCGCGGGAAAGATGTCGCCTGAATAGGCCGTGACGATCCTCTCCACGAACCCACCCTCCACGAACAAGGCCCCGAGTGAGCTCAGGCTCGCCATCACCACGGTAAGCCGAGCCGGCTCACCCCAGTAGCGCCGCGCAAGCTCGCGAGCGAGAGCGCTCCATCGCGAGTGCCCGAATGCGATGTATACGCTGTCTCCGGGCCGGACGTGACGCTCGATCACCCCGGCCAGATCGGCCGAGACACCCCCGGCAGCGCCGGGACGTGCAGGTGTGGATACGCTACCGGGTGCGCCCAGCGCGACGGCGTAGCGTCCCGGCGCGTCGCTCACCTCCCCACCCAGTGTGGCTCGCGCTTCTCGGCGAATGCCCGAGGGCCCTCCTTCGCGTCCTCGCTGGCAAAAACCTCCCTGGCTATCCTGCTCTCGATCCGGTAAGCCTCGGACTCGTCCACCGCGAGTCCCCTGAGGACGCTCTCCTTCGTCTTCGCGACTGCGAACGGTGCATTGGCTGTGATCCGGCGGGCCAGGGCTCTGGCGGCACCATGCAGCTCCTCGGGCTCCACTATCTCGTTCAACAGCCCCATCGACAGCGCACGATGGGCAGGGATGCGGTCCGCACACAGGAGGAGCTCCATCGCCGCAGGGAACGGGATCTGCCGGGGAAGGCGCACAGTGGTCCCCCCGCCCGCGAACAGCCCTCGCTTGGGCTCCAGCACACCGAAGGTGGCGGAAGGCACCGCTATCCTGAGGTCACAGCCGCCCAGCATCTCCATCCCGCCTGCGACGCAGGTACCATTCACGGCCGCTATGACCGGCTTGTACAGCTCGACCTGCCGTAGCACGGCCCTGACACCGTCATCGAGGCGGTAGCCGTCGATCTCCTCGACATCCCTCTCTCTCATCTCCCGATGGAGCTTCGTAATAGCAGGGATATAGGTCTTCAGGTCCGCACCGGTGCAGAAAGAATCACCCGTGCCCGTCACGACTGCCACCCAGGCCTCCGACTCAGCACCGAAGCGCTCCCAGGCACGCCTGAGGGCGGCGAAATGCTCCATGTCCAGGCTGTTCTTCGCCTCTGCCCGGTCTATCGTTATCCATGCGACATGACCGTCGCCTAGCTCGTAGTGGATCGCCACACGCTTACTCCTTCCAGGCTACAGCCTGCTCGCGGGCCTTGGCTCACGAGGAAGACCCAAGATGCGCTCGCCGATTATGTTCCTCTGTATCTCCGACGTCCCGCCGGCGATGCCCGCTGCCTTGGACCACAGCCACTGCCTCTGCCATCGACCCCACCCTGGCGCGCGCTCACCCAGCAGGGCAAGCGCCGTATCGCTCAGGTGCTGCGTGAGGGAGGTCCACTCGAGCTTCACGATGCTCGACTCCGGCCCGGGCGGTATCCCCTTCGCCAGCGCGGACAGAGTCCGCCAGTTCTGCGTCCTCAGAACCAAGAGCTCTACGAAGGCGTCAACCAGCCTGTCGGCCATCAGCTCATCGGAAAAGGCCCCGCTCTCTGTTGCGAGCTGCAGCAGCTCCGCCAGGTAGCGCTCGTGTCTAACCTCCTCCTTCATCGGGAAGTTCGTTCCGCGCTCATGGGCCAATGTGGTCGCAGCCACCCGCCAGCCGTCTCCGGCCTCACCTATCACCATCCCGGCCGGCACGACTACCTCGTCGAGAAATACCTCGTTGAACTCCTCGTCCCCCGTGATCTGGCGAAGGGGCCTCACGCTCACGCCGGGCGCCCCCATGTCGATGACGCAGAGGACCATGCCACCCCGCACTCTTCCATCCCCCGGCCCATCCCCTGGATCCCTGCAGCGAGCCAGGCAGAGACCGTATCCAGCCTGCGCAGCGTAAGACGTCCACACCTTCTGCCCGGTGACCACGAAGCCGTAGCCGAGCGATCTTCCCGCGGCAACAGCCCGCGTGCTCAGGCTTCCCAGATCGGATCCCGCACCCGGTTCGCTGAACAGCTGACACCATATGTCGCTCGCGTCCCTGATCCCCGGCAGAAACCGCCGGCACTGCTCTCGCGTGCCGTGTGCGAGGAGAGTCGGCGCCGCCAGGTTCAAACCCACCCGGTTGACCAGATCAGGAGCGCCACTTCGCGCATACTCCTTGTTGAACATGGCGACCTGGATAGGACTGGCGCCTTTCCCCCCGTACTCCTCCGGCCAGTCGATCCCCACGAACGAAGCGGCCGCAAGCTTGCGCTGCCAGCTCCTGCCCCACTCGATGCGGCTTGCCAGGTCAAGGCCCATGGGCTCGCTCTCGATATGCTCGCCGAGCCACACCCTGAGCCTCGACGCGAACAAACGATCTCCATCACTGAAACCGAGCTCCACTCCTGGAGATATTAGGCTCAGGCGCGCCAACCGGCACTACAGTCGGCTTCGTGAGCCACGAGCAGCATCCCACCCCGCTCGCCGCTACCCTCCGGCAGGCCAAGGCCGCCCTTCAGCAGGCCAAGGCCGCGGAGTACGATCTACCCGGTGGGCCCTGGGATCGGCCAGTTCTCGGTCAGCTCCTCTCTCGAGCGAGATCCCTCGGCGGCACCAGCCTCGTAGACGGCGCGCTCCGCCTCGATGCCAGAGCCCTCGACGCCGCAGTACAGGCAACGTCGGCTGCCCTCCTGCGCTCAGGTGTCCGCCGCGGCGATATAATCGCATGGCAGCTCCCGGGCTCCGCGGCTGCCGTCGTACTGCTTCATGCGTGCTGGCACAACGGTTTCGTACCAGCGCCTGTCCATCACCGCATGGGGCCGGCGGAGCTCCAAGCCGCACTCTCACAGATCGCTCCCCGCTCCATCCTCGCCACCGAGAACACGCCCCTGTCCGAGATGCCCGCTACGATCACCCTGCCGTCCTCCTGTACCCTCGATGATCTCCTGGTAAGCCTGGGCACGAGCGAGACATCAACCACCGAGACCCTGCCTCCTGCCTCCCCTGCCGTCCAAGGCAGCGATATCGCACTGATCCTGTTCACTTCGGGATCCACAGGCGTACCGAAGGCGGTGCTCCACACCCACCGAGCCCTCTCCTACAAGGCCTCGCTCATGGTGGAGGCCCACGGTCTCCACCCCGGCGAGGGAGTCCTCTCCCCTGCCCCCCTTGCGCATATCTCCGGGATCCTCAACGGTGTGCTGCTCCCCGCAGCCGGGTCTTTGCGCAGCATCTTGATGTCGCGCTGGGACCCCGAGTTGGGCAGCCGCCTGCTGAGGGACGAGCAGATAGCTTTCATGGGCGCGCCTCCCGTGTTCTTCGTCCAAATGGCCGAGCTCGTGTCATCGCACGCCGACCCTCTCCCGGCGCTTCGCATCATCTCCACGGGTGGTGCGTCAGTCAGCCCATCGCTCGTCTCCAGGCTGCGAGCGACCTACTCCTGCCAGGTCAAGCGCACGTACGGGTCCACCGAGGCACCGACCATAACGACTGCCCGCGAGCTGGACCCCCCGGATCGGGCAATGCAGACTGACGGGCGACCCGTGGGCTGCGTCGAGATCTCGGTACGCGACGCGAATACCTCTGCAGAGCTCCCAGCCGGCCAACCCGGGGAGCTGTGGGTGCGCGGCCCGGAGCTCTTCGCAGGCTATATCGACGCCGCGGCAACGGCCCGCGCTACCGGAGAGCCTGGCGCGTGGTTTCGCACAGGCGATCTGGGCGTTCTCGACGAGGGGGGGTGGCTCACCGTGACCGGCAGGATATCGGACATCATCATCCGCGCGGGAGAGAACATCGCAGCCTCCGAGGTCGAGTCCGCCCTTGAGGCGCATCCGGCCGTGTCGCATGCAGTAGCAGTTCCTGTGCCGGACCCGGTGCTCGGCGAGCGTGTCGGTGTCTACGTCGTCGCTTCAGAACGACTGGACCTGGAGGCGTGCAAGCGCTGGTTCGCAGAACGAGGCGTTACCCGCTTCAAGACTCCCGAGTACCTCGAGCAACTCACCGCGATACCATATCTTGCCGCGGGCAAGCCGGACAGGGCGCAGCTTCGAGAACGGGCACGGCTCCATTGGGCGAGCCGGCAGCCCGCATCCTGATCTGCCGCGATCGGATGCCTCAGATAACCGGGATCCCGGCGCGACTGCGCTCCGACAGCATCCGCGCGAGGCGAGACCTATGCCAGGGCGCGTCCCCGAAGCTGACATGGTCGAGCTGGGCCCGTTTTACGTAGCGATGCAGCGGGAGCCGGCCATGGACGGAACGCGCGAACTCGGACTGCTCGACTCATCGGGGCGCCAGCCGGTGCTCCTGGGCGACGGTGCGGCGGCATCGGCCGTAGTGGATATGGCCGCGGCCGTCGTCGCGGCGGAGCTGCTCGGGGCGTCCTCGCGCGTTCTCGACATGGCGGTTGCCTACGCCAAGGACCGTGTCCAGTTCGGCAGGCCGATCGGCAGCTTCCAGGCGGTAAAGCACCGGCTGGCAGACATGCTCGTGGATGTGGAGGCTATGCGCTCTGCCGTGACGTACGCGGCCTGGTGCGTTGGCGCGGGTGATCCTGAGGCGAGCCTGGCTGCTTCCGCCGCGAAGATATGGGCCTCCGACGCCTCGCGTCGCTGCATGGACTCCGCTCTGCAGGTGCATGGTGGCATAGGCTTCACCT
>DAHXND010000204.1 GCA_027366675.1 Acidimicrobiales bacterium | reverse complement strand
GGAGGGAGCCCGCCGATGGAGGCCTCCGGAGCCACCGGTCCCATGGGCCGGCATACGTGACGCCTTCTCGCCCGGGCTGCTGTCGCCGCAGGCTCCGCCCAGCCCGCTGACGAAGATCCCAGGAGATCCCTCTGCCATGGGAGAGGACTGCTGCAACTTGAACGTCTGGACCCCATCGCCGGATGGCGCCGGAAGACCCGTGCTTGTCTGGTTCCACGGGGGTGGATTCACTTCCGGTACCGGGGCAAGTCTTCTGTATCGTGGAGATAACCTTGCAAGGCGCGGCAATGTAGTCGTCGTTACCGCCAACTACCGTCTTGGAGCGCTGGGCTTCCTGGCGCACCCATCGCTCACCGACTCAGCTACCGGGGCCTGGGCCAACTGGGGGCTCCTGGATCAGTTGGAAGCTCTTGCCTGGGTGCGGGATAACGTGGCGGCATTCGGAGGCGATCCTGGAAATGTAACGGTCTTCGGTGAATCGGCTGGAGCGATGAGTGTTGCGCTGCTGATCGATTCGCCTGGAGCCGCTGGTTTGTTCCAGAAGGCTATCGTCCAGAGCGGCCCACCTATCGCTGCGTTGCCGGAGGAGGCCGTGTCGACAGCGGAGAGCTTCGCTCGCCTGCTCGGCCTCCCCAGGATAGACCGCCATTCGCTCGAGAAGGTTCCAGCGGGTGAGCTGGTAGCCGCGCAGCAGGCTCTGGGTCGCGAGCGTAGGGGCCAACTCGGCCTGCCACTGCTGCCGGTCGTAGACGCCATCCTCGTATGCAGATCTCCAGCGGAGGTGCTGTTCGGGATCGAGCAGCACCTGGGGGCTTCTCTTCAGGGAGTGTCACTTCGTGGCAGGCAGGGCGAGCCAGTCAATGCTGACCAGGATGCTCGAGTGGCAGGTAGCTTCCCGGGTCGAGGTGCTCAGCTGGCGGCCCCTCCTGCGTACACGGCTGCCCAGGGCAGAACGCTCTTTCGTGGTCCGCTCATAGCGGGCACGAACAGGGACGAGATGACGTTCTTCGCTTTCGGGAATCAGAAGAGGCAGGAAGTGGACGAGGACCGTCTGGTGGAGAATGTGGCCACCATGCTTGCCAGGATTTCGGCCATAGCCTCGGGTCGGGAACCAGGAAACGAGGCCGTAGATCGCTGTGATGGGTCGGAGGGGGTCGGGGACAGGGATGCGGCCCGGGAGATGATCGCTGTTTACCGGGAGGCCAGGGGAGCCAGGGGCCAGCCAGCAGATCCGTTGTCACTGTGGGTGGCTATAGTCTCGGATGGCGTGTTCCGCATTCCGACAATCGCGCTGCTTGACGGCTGGGCATCCCGGGGCAATCGTGCCTATGGATACTTGTTCACGAAGGAGTCTCCCCTGGTGGGAGGGCCTCTCGGGGCATGCCATGCGCTCGAGATCCCCTTCGTGTTCGGCTCCTACAGGAATCCCGCAGTGGCGCTCTTCTCGGGCAGTGGCCCTGCCGTGGAGATGCTGAGCGCATCGATGCAGGAGGCCTGGCTGGCCTTTGCCCGCCACGGCGACCCGAGCTGCGAGGCACTCGGGCAGTGGCCCGCCTACGATGGCAGTCGCCCGACGATGATCCTCGGGGATTCCTGCCATGTCGAGGAAGATGCCCTCGGCGCGGAGAGGCGAGCATGGGAGTCGCTTCACATCCTCGACGCGTCGTAGCCGGGTGCTTCGCAGTGATGTGATATGCCTGGAGCGGACTGATCGGGGTGAGCAGAAGGGGGCGTAGCCCAACCGGCAGAGGCAGGAGACTTAAAATCTCTCAAGTGAGGGTTCGACTCCCTCCGCCCCCACAACATATTCCCAGGTCAGAGGGTGTTTTTCGGTTCATTACTCGGACGGCGCTTTTCGGGCGGGCAATATACGGCAATAGTGAATTGGCGTGAGCTTCGCTTAGACGCAATACCGTTTCCTTAAGACCCGAGAACCACCACCGTCTGCTCCGGCGTCCGGGTCGGCCGGGGCCAGTTTCGATGCTCCGGCCGCTTCACGGGGAAATTCGACATCTTGCGCTTCACGACCCGCGGGTTGGTGCGCAGACGACGGAGACCGAGGCGCTCGAAGAGGATCTCCTCGGCCACCTTGCACTGTGCCTCGTCACGATCCCGAGGGGGAAAAATCCGGGTGGCTTGCCGTCGTGCGGCGTGCCACCCGGAGCGCTCGGGTGAAGCTGAGCCTGTCCGGGTCCTCGCCCGCGTCGATCGCCACGGCGTGCATCAGCCAGCGGATGGCGTAATGGACGCAAAGGTAGCCATAGAGCTCCTGGATGACGCCGTCAGGCGCCTTGGAACGCAGCACGACGCGCGAGCCGCGCTGGTGGGTCTTCAACTCTGAGAGCATCGTCTCGATGCGCCAGCGCCGCGCGTAGAGCGCGGCGAGCACCCCGCTTTCCGCGGCAAGGGAGAGGATGCGGGCAAGCGTACCGGCAGCGTGTCGCACGGTCGCAGCGGAGCGACCGCTATCTGCCAGCTCCGCTGCCCATGCCCGCACATCCTCTCTTGCTACCTCTCCTACGCCTACGTGTTCCCAGCGCGGCAACACATGACCAGACAGCACTCGCTTGTATTGCTGGCGCGTCGTCGCCCTCCACTGCCTCTGGGCGAGCCACCTCTCCGCCCACTCGCCGACAGTCTCGGCCCGTCGTTCCGGTGCGGTCCACTCCCCGCGCCCGATCTGGGCCTCGACGGACACCAGCCAGCGATCCGCAAGGCACGAGAGGCCGGGCTGGAATCAGCACGTCTTCACATACTCGCCTATCATAGAAATCTAACCCAGAAGGAATCCGACCGGGGACCCCATGATGTGGTTTGATCGAAACGGGATCTCTATCGCGAAGCGAGAAACACGTCACAGGTGCCAGCCATGCGGCGTGAGAGGTGGCACGGCGTCTTGAAGAACCCGAGGACGGTGGAAGAATCGGGTATTGGGGACGGGATGAGCGCGCACATGACCGCTGGGCCGATCACGACATGCTGATAGTCGGCATGCGGATGCCATCGCCAAAGGAAGATCGCACTGACTGGCTTATGACGCAGGGAGTTGGGCGATGGATGGGTCAGAGCCCGCTCCCGGAATGGACGCCTGAGCGCATCAGCGGGGTCAAAGTCGAGGTGTCACCTGACAAGTGGGTAACAAGCCCACTCGCGCACACGGCTGGCTCACCGCGGTCGAGTTCGTCGAGGCCTGGCTCCACCGACAACAGCTACAGCTCGCATAACCGGTGGCTCAACTTTTGGGGTCCGGTCACCGGCCAGGGAGCGCGGGGGTCCACCCAGGAGCTACGGGAGGCAACAGACCGCCCAAGGAGCGCCAGACGGCCGAAGGCATGCAAGCTGGGACTCTCGTCGCGGTAACGACAGCGCCACATGGCCCGGCCCCTATGAGCGACCAACTGGCCAGCCTGAAGGCATGACCTCTACATATCCTTCATTAATGGCCCCCGGAGCTAGGTCGCGCGGTTGAACCGATATACGCTCCTGACCACGCTTGTCCAGATAGAACGCTGCTAGAACCATACCTGATTGGACACTTGAACGGCTCGGCACATAGCACCCCGAGCTCATCGTGATCATGTTGGTACCCTTCTCGGAGACGTCCAGGATCAAAAGAGTACCTCTTGGAATCCGCATGGCACTTCCAGGTGAGCTCGACCGGGGCTCATCCGAGAACTCCGTAGTCATCACGGGCGTGCTTGCATTGATACGAGCTAGCTCATTGGCACCGCACTTGTGCACGCGAACCTCCGCCAGTCCCGAGTACTCCACTGGCGGGCTACCAGACCTAGCCAAGGGCGGCAGTTTTCGACCGGAGGTAGCCTTTCCACCGGAGGTAGCCAATACGAGCCCGGTCGCAAGCCCAGCCGCCGCAGCCAACCCGAGAACGACGCCTGCAAGTCTCTTGTGAGTTACTTGCATAGCGATGCCGGATCTACAACGTATCCGTACCTGTACCATATGATCCCGAAGTCCGAGCTGTTATAGATACTTCCGGTCTCTGCCATCCATGGGGGCGCCCAGCAGTTCCTCGGGTCGTTCTGCACGTCATAAGCCGGAGACATGTATATGTAATAGCGGTTGACGTTCCCTATGGGCTGCCAAGCTCCATTGTAGCCCTGGCAATCATTGTATTGGATATTGTTGATGTCAGAGAGCCGCGGTATTTCCAATCTGCCCTGGGAGTCCTCCACTGCGGTTCGCTCAGCTATGCACTCAAAATCGCTGCCAACTGTGTACGCAGTCGTCCAGTGGACTGAGATAGTCCCGGTACAGGTGAACGATGATGCCCCTACCGGCTCGGTGCAGATGCGCACCGCACCTTGGTCATAGCCACTATGATCCACCCAAGCGTAATCGGCACTTCCTGTGATGACGGTGAGGTTTGCGATCTTCTGGGGGGTCATGGGACAGAACTCGTACCATGCGTAGGTATGTGGCTTGTGACTGGTGCTCACGTCGAACTCTGTCCCGGCTTGCAGCATGGAGTCGGACGCCGTGTTGCAATTACCTACTCCCGCCCAAGAGCTCTCGTAGGTGGGGCCGTAAGGCGGTGTGGGCCACGAGGAGGGAACGTGCCACACGCTGAACGCCTGGCTATAGCCACCCGAACTGCTCTGGAAGCCGGTCCAGTTCGGGCTGGGGTACTCTGAGGTGGTGCCAGACAGGGTCGCGCTCGCGGAGGTGGGAGCTGTCTGAGTCGCCGGGCTAGCAGCAGCGAGCGACGGCCCTCCAGGTTGTTCACCGACTATAGGTGTGCACTGAGGAACGATCCAGTGGGTTGTTGGATCTGTGAACGGGCTGCCTGGCGGCGGTTCGGTTTCACCAAGTGCCCTGAAGTCCGCCGGTGTCATGGATTGGCCTCTGGCGGCATGTAGCTTGTACCGTCTCCGCAGTTTGTTGCATACGCATGAAGGTTCGTCCCCGCAGGCGAGGAACTCACAGTTTGTTCTACCTTCGCGTTAGGGTTGGCTGCAGCACCCAGATTGGCCAACGCACCCAGCAACAGAACCGGCGCTACTGCGACCGCTCTGCCTCTGGTGTGGCTCTTCATGAGGGTCCTCCCCTGCCAGACAGACTTACCAGGGACCAGGACAGCTCCAGTACCGGACCCCGCGTCGCCGCCTAACATCTGCTGGTGGTTCTCATGTGGCACGGCGTAGGTCCGGGCAGGGAGCGCCCAGGAGCCGCCAGAGGCACCAGCCCCGGCCAGAGAGCGCCAGACGGCCTAAGGCCGGGTGGTAGCTAGGCAAGACCGCCCAGGGAGCGCGATCAATGGATTCGATGCCGCAATTACGTCGACGATGTCTGCGAGGTACTCGTCGTTCCGTCTCGGGCTCACAGTGGGATGGCCTCCCGTTGGACGTCTTCCCGAACGCGAGGTCGGAGGCTGTCTGACGGAGCGACATCGACCGAGACGCCAAGGATCTCCGAGAGCTCTCTGCGCAGGGCTTCCAAGGCAAAGAGCCCGATGTTCGCATCCAAGTCCACCACAAGATCGACATCACTGTCTGGCTGGTCCTCGCCACGCGCCACGCTTCCAAAGACGCGGACGTTGCTCGCACGGTGACGCGCCGCGCAGGCGAGCACCGCGCGGCGACGCTGGCGGAGCCGCCTACCGAGCGGGGTGTCGGGAAGGCCGAGCGCCGAGCCATCGCCTGCGCGCTTGAGGTTGAGGACCAGGCGGTGCCCCGTCGCGCTGACGAGGCGCTCAAGCGTCGAGACAGAGGGCTCTCTGCGACCGGACTCATACGCGCTGATCACGCTTTGCGCAATGCGCGCTCGACGAGCGACGTCGGCCTGCGACAGATGGACGCTCGTGCGTGCTTCCCGAAGGAGATGTCCCGGCGAGACGTTCGAGACGTTGTTGCGCGTCATATCGATCAGCCTAGTACTTATCGTCTATGGGCATCGACGCGCCCTCAGTCGTGCCGGACGATGGTGCTTGGCGACGGTAGCCGGAGCGGTAGGGCGTCCACCTGGGCAAATGGGTTCTTACGATGACACCCACGGACCACGACGCCAGTACCCGGGCACCGGGGCAGGCAGTAAGCCTCGAGGTGGCCGGAGGGCTGGCGAGGATCTGCCGGCACTCTCGGCACTGGCCTGCCTGGGCTACTGGCCTGCCTGTGCTACTGATCGCCAGCTTCGGGTCCTGCCAGCTCTATGGAAGGGTCACCTGCTGACACCACGCCGGCTGTGACGTCGGCTACCTGGGCTGTCGAGCCATCCGCTGCTTGCCCTGTATGGCCATCCGTGCCGGATAGCTTCTGACGCCGGTAGCGCAGGACCAGGCGGGTCGTGATGACGGCGCTCGCGAGCACGAGTCCTACGCTCGCCAGCTGTACCAGGAACGACCCGACATGGAAGCCGGCTGGGGCGAGCCAGAGGTGCTCGTCGAAGAAGCGTCCGAGGCCCCATAGGCCAGCACCGACTGTTATCACGATGCCAGGGATCTCCTTCGCCCACCGTCTCTCTATCTGGAGCAGTATCAGGAACCAGATCCAGGATTCGACGGACTGGAATATCGGCACAGGGAGGCGCTTACCGACCTGGTCCGCGTAGTACATGCCGAACCATTGGTTCGTGGGGTGACCGCCCCCTGCGATCATGAGCTGGGGACCGAGGAGGCGTCCCAGCGCCCACGCAGCCATCAGCACCGGTGCCACGAGATCCAGTGCGCTGATCGTGGCGAGCTCGGGGCAGCGGCGGCGCACGAGGATGATGCCGGTGGGGACGGCAGCTATGAGCCCTCCGAAGGAGGAGAGGCCACCTTCCCATATCGCCAGGATGTCACCCGGGCGATGGATGTAGTAGGTGAGGTTCGCGATGTCGTGCATCGCGCGAGCGCCCAGGATCGCGGCGACGATGATCCAGATGAATACCGAGGTGAGCCACTGCGAGGGGTAGCCATGGGCACGAAGCCGGCGCTCGAAATAGCGATAGGCGAACCAGAAGGTGATCGCTAATCCGATGCCGTAGGTATGCACCAGCAAGGGCCCTATATGGAAGTCGACGGGTATCGGTTTCATGGCGAATGGTCAAGCGTCCAGATAGCTAGAGATCCTAGCTTCTCTCGCGCCGGCACGCGCTTTCGCAGGCATGCAAGGCACGCGTGCCCCGGTTCGGGCCGCTCCCGGCCTAGCGGCCACGCGTGCAGGCAGCACGAGCGCCGGCAGCACGAGCGCTCGAGATTCGCAGCCCGGAACGGTGTAGCTCTTCGCGGCTCTACGGCGTAGCTCCTAGCGGCTCTTCCGTGTGGCAGTCTGGGTATCGTGGCTGAGCTGCCTGAGGACCAGGAATCGGCTCCCGAACGGGGCCTCGCCTCTGGCGGGCTCGAATCTCGAGCAGGCCTGGGCGGGGTCCGCGTGCTCGTCACCGGAGGGGCCTCGGGCATCGGCAAAGCAGTGGCGCTCGGGCTATCTGCCCGGCAGGCCGATCTGTGGATAGCGGATATCGATGCGGGTAGCGGTGAGCCCTTGGCGGCAGATCTGGGTGCGCGGTTCTTCCAGATGGATGTGGCAGAGCCCGGAGAGTGGCAGCGCCTGGTCGCGGCCGCGGGAGCCGAAGGGTTCGAAATTGCCCACCTGAATGCCGGAGTGGCCACGGGAGAGGAAGATATCACCGCTCTGGGCGATGATCAGTACCGCAGGATACTCGGCGTGAATGTGGACGGCGTGGTCTTCGGGCTCCGGTCCCTGCTTCCGGCCATGGCAGGCAGGCGAAGAGGATCGGTGGTCGTTACGGCATCCCTGGCAGGGCTTATCGCATTCAGTCCTGATCCGATCTACACTCTCACGAAGCACGCCCTGATAGGCCTTGTGAGAGCTCTGGCACCCAGGCTGGAGGCCGAGGGCGTGCGTCTGAATGCAGTGTGTCCCGGCCTCGTGGACACGCCTCTCATATCCTCCTATCGCTCCGTGCTGGCACAGGCCAGCTTCCCGCTTATATCTCCCCCGGAGATTGCCGAAGTCGTGCTGGCGTGCATGCTCGATGTAGGCGTAGGCGCAGGAACGGGCCAGGCGATCGTGTGCCAGGCCGGCGGGGGAGCAGTGCCTTACAGGTTCGCGGGTGTACCCGGTCCCGCCCACGAGGAAGGAGAGGCTGCCCCGCTCCCTCCGGAGCATCTGAGCGCCAGCACAGGTGCCGAGACGCAGCGGCTCAGGCACAGCGATTCAGGCACAGCCGGTCTGCCCTGAAAGCCGGTGCTCTGCTACCGGAATGAGTGCCTTGCCTGCTAGGATAAGGGTTCGGTGCATGCGATGGAGTGGCTCAGGCACTTGGCTAGCGCTACCGGCATGACGGGCAGGGATGAACGTGTCGTATCTGAGCCGGACGATGTAGCAAGGGCATGCAGTTTCGCTGCGGAGTCCCTTATAGCGCTCTGCGATCTGGCGAGCGAGGCAGAGCGTTTCGCAGCGATGCGCCTGTTGCTCCGGCGGACCGCTGAATGTGGGCCCCTGTGGTGGGCTGCTGCAAGGCTGGCCTCAGCGCCAGATCCGGATGCGGAGCTGTACAGCACACTGGAAGCGCTGGATGCGGCCGAGGCATGGTGGAGATCCGCTGTTGCTGCGATGGGTCATCTGGATGTGATAACGGCTCCCTCGGTTGGCACGCGGGTCTTGTCGCGGAGGCCCGATCAGGGAGAGCCTTCGGGGCAGTCGCCTGGGGAAACCTCGTTCCGTCTTCTATGGTCGGGGCTTATCGGTATCGGGGGATACAGCTGTGTCGCGGATGCTGAGCAGGGAGATGAGGATCGGCACGCCAGCGGGCCAGTGGCGGTAGTGGGTGGGCCGTGTATCGCGCTGCCTCCGGCACTTTGCCCAGTCCCTCGACAAGAGAGCTTATCGTCGAGTGGGAAGCCACGCACCAAGATGGCATTCGGCAGCTACGCAGCTGCGGGCCTGGCGGCCCATGATGAGCCAGTCAGGAGGCCTTCGTGGCATGCATGGTTGCCAGACGATGCAGTCCTGATGCCTGCGGGGGATGAAGCTCTGGCAGCTGGCACAGATCTATTGGCCGGAAGTGTGGCGCCTGGTCTATTGGCCGGAAGTGTGGTGCCTGGCTCTGTGGCTGCGATGGGGCTCCAGGCCTCGAATCCAGAGGTGGCTTGCCGGAGATTGGTCTCGGGGTGCCCTGATCCTGCGGAGCTCACTGCTCTCAGGTCACCAGCCTCGTAGCTACCTGGGCTCTGGCTACCTGGGCTCTGGCGGTCGAGCTACCTTCGGGTACCTGGCCATCATCGAGTGCGATTCCGGTCCCGAAGTGATAGTTATCCAGGGGTCGGGGGGAGCGCCTCTCGGGTGGTGAGCTGGCAGGGTCTATTCACTGCCATCTAGCATCTTCTGCATGGGTGAACGTTCATTCAGCTTGCCGCGTCGTTCCTGCCTCTCGGTACCTGGTTCCAGTGAGCGGTTCCTGGAGAAGGGTCCGTCCATTCCTGCAGACATGACCTTTCTCGACCTGGAGGACTCGGTGGCCCCATCGGAGAAGGAAGCAGCGCGCGCCAAGGTGGCGAAGGCCGTGCGCGAGCTCGACTGGGGAGATCGAGTTCTCTGCGTTCGCGTGAACGCCTGGGACACGCGGTTCACTTATGGTGACGTGATAGAGGTGGTGAGCCAGGCAGGGGAGAGACTCGACGAGGTCATGCTGCCGAAGGTCCAGAGCGCGGATCAGGTGGTAGCCCTGGACTTGTTGCTCTCCCAGGTGGAGGCGAACTCTGCCCTCGAGCACGGCCATATAGGCATCGAGGCCCAGATCGAGACCACCCGCGGGCTGATAAACGTAGAGGAGATCTGCGCTGCCTCTCCCAGGCTGGAGACCATAGTGTTCGGCCCTGCGGACTTCGCTGCATCCATGGAGATGCCGGTGCTGACCGGGGGGATACAGGTTCCGGAGTACCCAGGTGACCATTTCCATTATGTGTTCTCGAAGATATTGATGGCCGGCCGTGCCAATGGCTTGCAGGTCATAGATGGCCCCTATCTGAAGGTCCGAGACCCGGACGGCCTTCGGGACTACTGCCAGAGGACAAGGATCCTCGGCTATGACGGCAAGTGGGCACTGCACCCCGACCAGGTAACGATCATAAACGAGCTGTTCTCGCCTACTCAGGAGCAGTTCGACCGGGCACTCCACATCCTGGATGCCTACGAGGAGGCCACGGAGGGAGAGGGCAAGGGTGCAGTCATGTTCGGGGACGAGATGATCGACGAGGCAAGCAGGAAGATAGCGCTGAAGTTCGTTACGAGAGGCGAGCGTGCCGGACTGCGTCGCAGCGCTGGCTGATACGGATGAAGGTACGGCTGATCTGGGTCACCGGATCTGAGCACAGCCGGCTTGGCCGCGGCCTCACCGTAGCACCGTTACTGATCATCATGATGCGCCGATCGTCTCTGCCAGGCGTCTAGCTATCACTTTCAGGGCAAGTGTCTCGTCTGCGCCCTCGAAGATCGATAGCACGCGGGAGTCTACGAAGTATCTACTGACTGGGAACTCCTCCGCGTACCCCATGCCTCCATGTATCTGCATCGCCTCACGTGCACACCACTCTGCCTGGCGGCACGCATAGGCTTTCACCATGGAGGCTTCCAGAGCTCCTTCGCCCACAGCCATCATCCTCGCCACTGCGTATGCGAACTGGCGCGTTGCCTGGATCACGGCCGCCATGCGTCCAAGCTTTGCTCGGGTCAGCTGGTAGGCGATGATGGGCTCCCCGAAGACAACTCGCTCTGCTGCATAAGAAAGCGCTGCGTCATAGGCCGACTGCATCACACCGAGCGCCCGCGCAGCCGTCTGTAGGCGCCCGTTCTCGAACCCCTGCATCTGCGCGTAGAAGCCTTTCTCTCGCCCGGCTTCGCCGCCTACCAGGCAGCTATCTGGCACCCACCAGTTCTCGAAGGCTATCTCGTAGGAATGCATGCCGCGATATCCGATGGTGTCTATGGCCCGGCCCTCCATCCGTCCAGGGTTGGCTGCAGGACCGGAGCTTCCGGCAGGATCCGTTTCCTGGCTGAGCTTGAACCCATGCCCGTCGGTCCTGTCTTTCTCGACGACGAAGAGCGAGAGCCCACGGTGGGCTTTCGTGCGGTCGGGGTCCGTGCGTGCAAGCAGCATGAGGACGTCAGCCCTGGCGGCGAAGGTGCACCAGGTTTTCACCCCGTTCACCCTCCACCCTGCTCCGTCACGGACCGCCATCGTCGTGAGATGAGCAACGTCAGACCCGAAGTCTGGCTCCGTGACAGCCACTGCGACCATGATCTCGCCTGAAGCTATCTTGGGCAGCCATGCCTGCTTCTGTTCCCCGGTGCCGAAGTTCACGATGGCGCGTGTAAGTATCTCTGGTCGTGTGATGAGTGAGCCGCCTATGCCGAGCGATGCCCACGAAAGCTCCTCCGTGGCTACCACCATGGCCAGGTAGTCACCTTCCCCTCCGGTAGCTGACCCACCGAACTTTTCGGGCACTGACAGGCCGAACCCCCCGAGCTCCGCGAGGCCGGCGATGATCTCCTCTGGAACGTCGGTGTTGGCCCTGTGGACGTGCTCTGCCAAGGGGGCCACGCGCTCTGCTGCGAAGCGGTGGAAGGTGTCTCGAGCAAGCTCCAGGTCTGGCCCGAGCCCACGATCGGACTTGGCGAGCGCGAGTCCTGCCATGGCTTCAGGCTGCCTCCACTCCTGCAGGAAGCCGCGGGCGGCGTCCAGCCATGCCCGCGGGCAGTCCAATGACGGCTCTCGGCCCGATATCCTGCCTGCGAGGTCGGCCAGCGCATCAGCAGCGAACACGCAGGCGATGCGTGACGCGGCATCGTTGCCGTCCGGGTCCAGGGAGTGGCAGCGCTCGGCATGGTCTATGGCAGCGCTCGCGACGGCTAGGGCAGAGTAGGAATGGGCAATGTCGTATGCGACAACCTGCTCGCGCTCCATGGCCGAAGCTCGCCCAAGGTGCCTGATGGCGCGTTCCAGGGTCTCACGCCCCAGGGAGGTCGCCGCCCTGGCAGCTTCGAGGTGGGGTGCCATATCGAGGTCCTGCTCGGTCGCGGACGGGGATCTCGGAGTGGGCTCGTTCATCCCGGCAAGGATAGCGCCGTCTGGGTCGGCATTCGCAGGATCATGAAGGCCGGCGGGCCAGAACCGTAACGAGCGGTGGTAGCACGATCGGGTCGTCTCTGGCGTCCACGCCGGTTAGCTCCTCTACATAGCGGGCAACCGGGCCATCTCCTATGCCGGCAGGAGCCTCCGCCCAGGCATCGGAGATGGCGAGGCCGGCGTCTCGAACGATTGCGGGCAGGTAGGCGCCTACGTCGGGGTGCCGGGCGTCAGGCATCTGGAACGGCTTGCCGGCGATGCGGCCTGCAGAGGTTATGGGCTCCTGGGCTACCAGCCAGCCACCTGGTGCGAGAACGCCTGCCATGCGTGAGACGGCCACTACAGGGTCTGCCACGTGGAGCAGCAGGAACCTGCAGAATGCCAGGTCGACGGCTTCTGGTAGCAGGAGGTCCTCCGCTGCCTGGGTGATCGAGACAACCTGGCTGTAGCGGGCTGCGGCTCGGGCCGAGGCGTCGCGCGCCAGCGGGTCGCTGTCGACCGCGTAGACCCGACCTTCGTGGCCCACCACCTGGGCCAGTGCTATGGCCACGTCGCCAGTCCCAGCTCCCACATCTACGCAGCGCCAGCCCGGACCGAGCTCCAGACGTTCCAGTGCAGTCGCGAGGGGACGACGGTAGACGTCGTTTCGCAGGCCGAAGGGCGCCGCGGAAGTGGCCTGCGTCTCCATTGCAGGGTCTGGACTCAACGCAGGGTCCAGCTGCAGTAGCGGGCTTGCCTCCCATCGGAAGATGACTCTGCCGGGGGGACGGAGGGCCTGAGATCGCTTCCCATCACCAGGTAGGGTAGCGTGGCGCGGCGATGCGGGTGACCATGATGCTTTGCGACGCTGCCCAGGTGGCTGAGGGCAAGCTTTACATTCTCGGGGCGGGCTGGAGCCTTATCGGGCCGGATCCGATGCCGATGGCGGTTGCGCTGAAGATCGACGTCGACTGGAACGAGGCTGAGCAGGTTCACCACTGGGAGCTGTACCTTACTGATGCGGACGGTCAGCCGGTGCTCGTGAACACGGAGGATGGTTCGCAGGCCGTCGAGGTACGCGGGGACTTCCAGGTCGGTCGTCCTGAGGGGGTACCGGAGGGTAGCCCCATAGATGTGGCTCTTGCCATAAATATCGGACCGATGCCCCTCGTGCCATCGAACAGGTACACGTGGAGGTTCACCGTGGACGGGGACGCGGACGAGGACTGGGTTCTGGCGTTCACCACGCGCGCCGGACGGCCGGCCGAGGGCGAGGCTGGCGGGGACGCGGGCGGCCTGGCCTGAGCGTCGCGGGCTGGCGTGGCGCTGTGCTCAACCTGGCCAACTGGCGTGGCGTCTAACGCCGGAGCGCTCCCGCGGGCTGTCTGGCGTGGCGCTGTGCTCAACCTGGTCAACTGGCGTGGCGGCGACCGGAGCGGCTACACAGATCACGATGACAACTTACGAGAGACCGTTCGGTCGGGCGTTCGAGGATTTCGAGAAAGGGGACGTGTACCGGCATTGGCCGGGCAAGACCATCACAGCGGCAGACGATCATCTGTTCTGTATGATCACGATGAACCATCATCCACTTCACACAGATGAGTGGTTCGCGGAGAACGAGACAATCCATCATAGGAACGTCGTGGTCGGAAATCTCGTTTATTCGCTGGCGCTTGGCATGAGCGTACCGGACGTGAGCGGCTCTGCGATCGCGAACCTGGAGATCGAGTCTCTCGTACATCGGAATCCTACGTTTCACGGAGACACTATCTATGCGGAGACCAGAGTCGTGGACAAGGCAGAGTCGAGGTCGAAGCCTGACCGGGGAATCGTTACTGTCGAGACGAAAGCTTTCAACCAGCGAGGGGAAGAGGTCTGCTACTTCAGGCGCAAGGTCATGGTCTGGAAGCGTGATCACGTTCCAGCGAGGAAGCGCCCGTATCCCGACGGCGCATGGGGTGGCGACTGAGCGGGATCTTCCCTCTGGTCAATCCTCGCTCAGGAACCCGATCATCATGTCGTTTATCTGAGCAGGAGACTCCAGGTGAAGGAAATGCCCTGCTCCGCCAACTACCACGCGTCTCGACCCTCCCACCAGATGCTCCAGGGCGTTGGCTCCTACTTCCTGCCCTATGCATCCGTCGTCTGAGCCGTGGAGGTAGAGCGTCGGCTTAGGGCATGTTGAGGCTGCGGCAGCTTGCAGCGGAGCGAGATCCTGGTTCTGGTGCGCGGGATCGAACTGTGCCCTGTAGTAGGAGATGGCAGCCTGGAGGTTCGCAGGGCTGCCCAGCGATTCCCGAACGTGAGAGAGGTCCTCGGTCGCGTCGTACCCAGGGGACCAGTCGGCCCAGAGCCTTGCCAGGAAGCTCAGATCGTTGGCTCCGACTGCCAACTCGGCCAAGGGGCTCTGGAAGAAGAACATGTACCAGCTCAGCCGTAGCTGATCATAGGTGAGGAATCCCGGGAGCATGGCCCCTGGGGGAGGTACCGCAATGGTGATCGCTCTTCTCCATCTGTCGGGTTCTATGGCAACTGCTCCATAGGCGGCCAGGGCTCCCCAGTCATGGCCGACGATGACAGCATCGTCTCCGGCCGCCAGGCTGTCGTGGATCGCGTTGGCGTCCATGGCAAGTGTGGCTGTCTGGTAGTTCGCATCCGCTGGGATGCTGGTCGGGGCATATCCCCGCATGAACGGTGCTAGAGCGTGGAATCCGGCTGCTGCTAGAGCCGGCAGGAGGTAGCGCCAGGTCCAGGCCGTATCCGGGAAGCCGTGCAGGCACAGGGCGAGGGGTGCGCTGTCAGGTCCGGCCTCGAGCACGGCGAAGTCGACTCCGTTGGCGTGGAGGCGTGCTGGCCTGGCTGCGGTCTGGGCGCGCCTGGCTGCGGTCTGGGCCCGCCCGGGTTCGGTCCTGTCTGGCCCGGGTTCGGTCCGGTCTGGCCCGGGTTCGGTCGCTGCTGTTGTTCGCTCCACGCACGAATCGTAACCAGTATTCGTGGGTTCCGAACTGCTCCCCCATCTATCACTTGATATCATCATACATATGTACTATTATGCGAGTGTGAGACTGTCTGATTGGGCAAAGCTGGAAGGTATCCACTATCAGACCGCTTGGCGATGGTTCCGTGACGGACAGCTCCCCGTTCCTGCCAAGCGCAGCCCGTCGGGAATGATCCTGGTCGAGGTGCCACGGACAGCGACTGCACCGACAAGTTGCGTGACCGTGTATGCGCGAGTGTCATCCCATGACCAACGAGGTGATCTTGACCGTCAGGTGGCTCGGCTCACCTCATGGGCCACTGGATCAGGCATGACAGTCAGTGACGTAGTAACCGAAGTCGGATCGGGGATGAACGGACGAAGGCGCAAACTTGCCCGTCTGTTGTCCGATGCCAGTGTCGGAACCATAGTTGTAGAGCATAGAGACAGGCTCGCTCGCTTCGGTGTGGAGCACCTGGAGGCTGCACTGTCGGCGCAGGGACGTAAAGTGGTGGTCGTGGATGAAGGCGAGGTCGATGACGATCTCGTGCGTGACATGACAGAGGTGCTGACCTCGTTCTGTGCCCGGCTTTACGGTCGTCGAGGCGCTGCCAACCGTGCGGAGAAAGCACTTCGGTGTGCGAAGAACGACGTGGGGCCGATGGTGTTGTCCCACCCGGATGCAAGTGTGTAGCTGATGGCGAAGATCGACCTTCCCGATGGCTGGGTAATGCAGGCGTACCGCTTCGAGGTGGACCGACCCGCAGGACATCCGTCCATCTTCTCCCATGAGGGTGCCAAACGATTCGCTTGGAACTGGGCGCTTGATCTCGTGGAAGAACAGCTTCGCATGAAAGAGATCTA
>DAHXND010000202.1 GCA_027366675.1 Acidimicrobiales bacterium | reverse complement strand
GGCAGTTCCGGTCTACGTGGACAAGCGCGCCTGACCGGCCGAGAGCCTTGGCTTGCTGGTCTGGACACCTGTCCCGCAGTCGCTCCCGGACGTTAGGATCATCGGCATGTCCAGTCACAGGGCTCCCGGGCCGGAGGTGCCGAGTGCAGAGGTGCGAGCTGTTATCGCCCTGTTCCGATCTCTCGGCGAGGGTCTGAGCGCGACCGTGCCGGTAGCGGATCAGCGAGCCGCCTATGAGCAGCTGGCTCTTCTTCGTCCCATCCCTCCCGCAATAGGGGTGAGCGAGGAGCTGATCGGTGGGGTGCCGTGTGAATGGGTGGAGGCACCTGGTTGCCAGCCTGGGAGGGTGGTTCTATATCTCCATGGTGGTGGATACGCGATAGGGTCGCTTTCCACGCATCGGGATGTAGCGTCACGCCTCTCTGCTGCCAGCTCAGCGAGGGTGCTGACGGTTGGCTACAGGCTCGCGCCCGAGAGCCCTTTCCCGGCGGCCGTGGATGATGCCCTGTCTGTCTACCGCGAGACGGTGAAGCGCTTGCCGGGAGAGGATGGGCGTGCCAGGGTGGCACTCTCAGGTGACTCTGCGGGCGGCGGCTTGGCCGTGGCACTCGAGCTCGCTCTCCGCGACGCGGGACTGCCGTTGCCTGCCGCCGTAGCCTGCTTCTCACCCTGGGTCGATCTGACGCAGTCGGGCGAGTCCATGGCCTCGAAGGCAGTGGAGGACCCCATTCTGACCAGGGAGGGCCTTGATCACATGGCGGCTCTATACCTGGGCAACTCGGGTGATCGGCGCGAGCCTCTTGCTTCGCCGTTGTTCGCCGATCTGGCCGGGCTGGCGCCATTGCTCGTGCAATGCGGGACCTCCGAGGTGCTTCTCGATGACTCGCGCCGGCTCGTGGAGACGGCGCGGCGTGCCGGGGTGGTGGCTGATCTGGAAGAATGGGAGGCGTGTATCCACACGTTCCACCATCTGGCTCCCGATGCACCGGAGTCGATGGAGGCCATGGAGCATGCCGGCGCATTCCTTGCGAGCTACCTTGACGAGGGCCAGGAGAACGCCGGCAGGGGGGGACGACGAGTCGCAGCGGTTCAACCGGACGAGTCGCAGCGGTTCAAGCAGTGGCATAATCAGGCATTTACACACGATATGAATGCGAGGTGATCCTATGGAGGTCAGAGACAAGCTCTATATCGACGGAGCCTGGGTGGCTCCGGTGGGCAAGGAGGCAATCGAGGTAGTGAATGCCGGCACCGAAGAGGTCATGGCCACTATCCCGGCTGGATCAGTGGAGGATGCCGATCGGGCGGTGAAGGCGGCCCGTGCCGCATTCGATTCGTGGTCGCAGACCAGCCTCGAGGAGAGGCTGAAGTACCTGACGCGCATCCAGGAAGGCCTGGGTGCTCGCATGGCTGACCTGGCGAACGTGATAGCGAAGGAGGTCGGCATGCCGATAAACCTCGCGAATCTTATCCAGGTAGGGCTACCGATAGCGGACTTCGCCAGCACTGCATCGGTGGCCGGTGAGGTTGTCTGGGAGGAGAGGATCGGTTCCTCGCTCGTGGTGAAGGAACCCGTTGGAGTGGTGGTGGCGATAACACCCTGGAACTATCCCCTCCACCAGATAGCTGCGAAGGTGGCACCTGCTCTCGCTGCGGGCTGCACGATAGTGCTGAAGCCGAGCGAGGTCGCGCCACTGAATGCATTCATCCTGGCAGAGGTCATAGACGAGGTCGGGCTTCCTGCTGGAGTGTTCAACCTGGTGAGCGGGTCGGGCCCGGTGATAGGGGAGGCCCTGGCGTCTCATCCGGACGTGGACATGGTCTCCTTCACCGGATCGACGCGTGCCGGGAAGCGCGTGGCCGAGCTGGCAGCCTCCACGGTGAAGCGCGTAGCGCTCGAGCTCGGGGGTAAGTCGGCGAACGTTATACTGGATGACGCCGATCTGAAGACCGCCGTTACTCGAGGCGTGGCTGACTGCTATCTGAACTCTGGGCAGACATGTATCGCTCTCACGCGAATGTTGGTGCCGAGGAGTCGGCTCGCAGAGGCCGAGGAGATCGCTGCCGCGGAGGCCGATAGCTACACACCAGGCGACCCATTCGCCGATGGGACACGCATTGGACCCCTGGTGTCGGCTCCCCAGCGAGAGCGTGTGCGCAGCTATATAAAGAAGGGCATCGACGAAGGAGCCAAGCTCGTGACCGGCGGCGTCGAGGCACCTGATGGTCTGGGTAAGGGGTTCTTCGTGCGCCCCACCGTGTTCTCGGACGTGCGTCCGGAGATGACCATCGCGCAGGAGGAGATCTTCGGCCCTGTGCTCTCGATCATGCCCTATGACACCGAGGAGGATGCGGTCGCGATAGCAAACGGGACGACCTACGGGCTCTCGGGTGCCGTGTGGTCGGCTGACCCAGAGAGAGCCAAGAAGGTGGCCCGTCGCCTGCGCACAGGTCAGGTTTCCGTGAACGGCGGCGCCTTCAACCCCGCTGCTCCCATGGGTGGCTACAAGCAGTCAGGCTACGGGAGAGAGTACGGCCGTTACGGGCTGGAAGAGTTCCTGGAGGTCAAGTCTCTACAGCTGTAGAGAGCACAGCTGTAGAGAGTCTGGTGGCAGCCGTATACGAGCGGCTGCAGGGTGCTCTCTAGCTTCAGTGGCGAGCCGGCCTCGGAGAGTTCGCCCCGCATGTGGGGCGAGGGCGCCCATATAGGGATCCCCGCGGGCATCTATCAGACCGCCTGGGTGCGCTTGACGTACCCAGGCAGGTCAACCCTGTAGGTGCAGCAGTCACAGTTCATCAGGGCTCTCCCGCCGAGAGCCTCCTCGAAGCGCTCGACCGCGAGATCGGCGAGTCTGTGGTCCGGGCCGAAGGCTTGGCCGGTTACCACCTCTACCCCGGGATGGTTTGCTGCCCACTCTCGGGCCTCGCTCTCTATGCGGTCCACCAGAAGGCCGTGGAACAAGAAGTACGGTACGACGGCGATGCGCCGCGCCCCGAGCCTCCGGGTGCGCTCTAGTGCATCCTCGACAGATGGTGGGGCGAGCGAGACGAAGGCAGGCTCGACTAGGGATAGAAGGCCGGCCCCGCTCACCGGAACGCGCGCTCCGCTCTCCGTCCGGCTTGCACGAGCGCTGATGTCGCTCGTGACGGCGACAGCGCCGAGGTTCCTGGAGTCGGCCAGCAGGCGCGCTACCTTATGGAGCTCGGCATTAGAATCCGGATCAGTCGAGCCGCGACCTACGATCACCACGCCTGCGGCTTCTCTGGCACCACCCGGTTCTCCGCAGCCTATGCTCCCGGTCAGGCTGGCGACGGTCGAGCGTATGGCGTCCTCTGCTACCTGAAGCACGAGCGGGTGAGCTCCATAGTCTCTTCCGTAGGAAAACGAGACCCGCGGGTAGCGCAGCCGGGCCCTGGCGAGGAGAGAGGGACCATCGTCTTTCATGTGTCCCGCGGGGAGTAGGACCAGTGGCACGGCGGCGATCCTGTCTACCCCAGTCATGGCGAGCTCCTCCACTGCCTCGTCCAGTGTCGGATTAGCGAGCTCGATGAAGCCGAGGCGCACTGGGTGGCCGGGCAGCAGTCGCTCCACGAGGGTGGTCAGGGATCTGGCCTGCTGCACCCCTTCTTCCGACCGGGTCCCATGGCCTATGAGTAGGAGGCCAGCTGGGTCCTGCGTTTGGCGCTGTGATCGGCGAGCCGGCTGCCCCTCGGTTCTGCCGTCATCGTGGTGAGTCTTCCCTGATCTCCAGCGGGTCTGGCCGGCAGCCGGGCGGGCCTCGCCGGCATCCTGGTTAGCCTGTCCGGCAGCCGGGTGGATCTGGTGTGCCGCGAGACGGGCGAGCGCGTTCACGGCGGCTGCTGCCGCGCTGGATCCGCCTTTCTCGCCGCTGTTCGTGATGAAGGGGACTCCCGCCATCTTCATCAGCCTGGCCTTCGACTCGGTTGCACCGACGAAGCCAACGGGAAGGCCGATAACCAGAGCGGGTGTCACCCGGCCCGCCTCGATCAGCTCTACCAGAGTGATGAGCGCACTCGGTGCGCAGCCTATGATGAAGATCGCGCCGCTCTGGTGCCGCTCGGCAGCTATCGCGATAGCTGCGGCCGAGCGTGTCGGCCAGGGACCGGCGTTAAGAGCGGTCTCATCCAGGTAGCAGTGGACGCCTGAACCCGTGTGGACGACTACCCCGGATCTCACCATCTCCACATCGCAGATGATCGGTGCCGCGGCAGAAAGCGCCCTGATGCCAGCCTGCACAGCGCTCTCGTTGGCGATCAGTTCGCGAGCGTAAGCGATGTCTGCTGTTGCATGGATGACACGGGCTATTACTGCTTGGGCTTCAGGGGAGCCTAGGCCCGATAGATCGACGCGGTCCGCTATTATCGCCATCGACTGCTCCTCTATCGGGTGAGGCGTAGTAGATGTCATGCCCTGATGGCCCCGGTAGGGCACACTTCCAGGCAGGCTCTACATCCGGAGCAGCGAGCTGGATGGAATGCTGGAGCGGAGGCTGCTTTGCGGAGGGCGCCCGTCGGGCAGGTCAGTATGCAGGCCCCACATCCGCTGCACAGGCTGGCTTCTATGGTGACGCTCACAGCGAGTATCCCCGGGGCGTTACCATCCATGGCCCCACTGTGTGAGTGGACGAGCTGCCAACGATTACGCACGACCCCATAGTGCATACATCCGGGTCGAACGCGCCAAGCGTGGTCAGTTGAACGGTTGCGCCTGGCCGGTACGCGTCCGTGACCACCCCTACCGGCGTGGAGGGGGACCGGTATTGCAGCAGGATATCGCGGGCAGACTCGAGCTGCCAAGTGCGTCTGGCGGACCTGGGGTTATAGAAGGCGATGGCGAAGTCACCGCTGGCGGCGGCGTGGATGCGCTGCTCGATCGTCGCCCATGGCGTGAGAAGATCCGACAGGCTGATACTGGCATGGTCGTGACCTAGTGGCGCTCCCAGCAGGGATGCGGCTGCCACGCTGGCTGTTACTCCTGGGACCATGGTGATGTCGAAGCTGTAGTGGTCCGCATGCGCTGTCGTATCCGGAGACGCGGGGCAGCTCGTGCAAGTGTCGCCAGCTACCTCGAGAGCCGTGCCGGCCAGCGCATAGATCCCTGGATCACCGGAGGCAAGGAGGGCGACCACCCGTCCTTCTGCAGCGAGTGCCACCGCTCTACGTACCCGCCGCACCTCCTCGCCCAACTGGAAGCGTTCCATGCTCTGGCCAGGTCGGCATCGGGCAGCGACCTGGTCTACGTAGCTCGCGTAGCCGACTATTACCTCTGCACGACCGAGAGCGCTAGCCGCCTCGTAGGTCTGGTGAGACGGATCTCCAGGTCCCAGACCGATCAGGAGCAGTTCTCCCCTAGGCTTGACGCGCCGGGCTATGGCTACGGTCACTTGCTTCGAAGCGCGTTTCTCCACCACCAGGCTGGAGCCAGGTCCGGCAGCCAGCATTGCTGCCGCCTCTGCAACGCTGGCGCTCCCAACCGCCTCAGCGACCACCCTGCTCGGGTTCGGCGCGTTGACCTTGTCGAGTGCGCTGGCGGGGAAGAAGCGGGTGGGCAGGCCGAGGCTTTCCACCCAAGGGTCCTCTCTGCGGCGGTCGATGGTCGCGACCTCGGCCAGGCTGGCGAGGGACAGTCCGTTCGAGGAGATGGCCTGCTCCAGCAGTGATCCCACCTCTTCGGCTGTTGCCTGCGTGGATGCCCCTATTCCAGCTACGAGACTCAGCGGATGGAGAACGACTCCCGCGACCCGTGAAGGAACCGCGCTGCACGAGAGATCGGTCACGAGCACATCGACTGCGCCATGAATATCGCGAAGTTGGAGAGACTGCGTGTCTAGCGACTTGAATCGCAGAGGGAGCGGCCACTTCATGGGATTGGCCACATGGAGGGATACTCCGTCCAGCATGGCTGCTTGAAGAGCGGCTATGTCTCCGTGGGCAACGAAACCAGGCAATTCGTCAAGCGCCGGAACATCCGAGACATCGCTGGCTGTGGATATGACGGCCTCTGCTCCGAGGAGAGAAGCCACCTCGCGGGCCAGCCGATTGGCTGTTGGCCCGGGAGGGCGGCCGTGATGGCCGCCTACGAGCGAGATGACGTGCCTTCCCCCATCGTCGACACTGACTACCGCCGGATCGATATCCTTGCCAGATAGGAGTGGAGCAACTATCCTGACAGCAGTGCCGGCGCTTGCCATGAGCACGAACGCATCGGCAACGTCCCATAGCGCTCGGACGCGATCCTTTAGGGAGCCATGGTGGTGCTCGTAGGGAAGGAGCTCGGCAAGCTTGCGCCCGGCTTCTGTTACGGAGATGGTCATGATACGAGTCATGTGAGCACCGGCTTCGTGTTCGGGTCTCCCTGATGGATCTGTGGCCGTGATCATGTGTCTCCCCAGCAGAGGAAGACGGGGTTCTGTGCAGCGAGCCGCCAATCGCCACCGGGCAGGCGCTTCCCCGCTGCTATCTGGACCGATACCATGTTCGCGAGCCGCTCGGCAGCGGTAGCGGCACGGCCCAGGCCGGCATAGGTGGCGACGACACGTGCCCCAGATGGCACGTGATCCATCACGTATTCGAGCAGGCCGGTGCCCCCTCCACCGACGAAAACGCTGGTTGGGCGCGGCAGTCTCTCCAGCGCTGCGGGGGCCATCTCCTCTATGACAGTGACGGTCACGCCATGACGCCTGGCATTCTGCGAGATCCTGCTCGCCGATCCGGGGTCGCCATCTATCGCGTAGACATGGGACATCGGAGCCAGGCGTGCGCACTCCACTGCCACGCTTCCGCTCCCGGCTCCGACGTCCCATACGACACCCTTCTCGGCGAGGCGGAGCTTGGACAGCACCACAGCCCTTACTTCGGCATGGGTGATCATTCCCCCTCGGTGTGCATAGCTGTAGTCGGGGAGTCCCCAGGAGAGCGAAGGATTCCC
>DAHXND010000183.1 GCA_027366675.1 Acidimicrobiales bacterium | reverse complement strand
TATCCAGATCCCGCGCGCTGTCCCGCAGTCCTCGGACTGGACTATGAGCTCCTGGGCAACGTCTACCAGGCGGCGAGTCAGGTATCCCGAGTCAGCCGTACGGAGCGCCGTGTCCGCCAGTCCCTTCCTGGCACCGTGCGTCGAGATGAAGTACTCGAGAACGGACAGACCCTCCCGGAAGGAGGACTTGATCGGGCGGGGTATCATCTCGCCCCGAGGATTCGAGACCAGGCCCTTCATGCCGGCGATCTGGCGGATCTGCTGGGCGTTGCCACGAGCGCCGGAGTCGACCATCATGTCGAGCGGGTTGAACGCGATGGTCGAGAGCGTGTGCTCCATCACGCGACCGATCTCCGAGTTCGCGGAAGTCCAGATCTCGATCTCCTTCTGGCGCCTCTCGTCATCGGTTATCACGCCGCGGCGGAACTGCTGCTCTGCCTTCTCGGCTTCCTTCTCGTAGCGATCCAGGATCGCGGCCTTCTCGGGCGGCGTCCTCACGTCCTCGATCGAGATCGTGAGCCCTGACTGGGTCGCGTAGCGGAAACCGAGCCGCTTTATGCCGTCCAATGTCTGCGCTACGACCTTGCGCGGGTAGCGGGCGGCCAGCTCCTCCACGATCGAGCCTATCGGGGTGTGGCGCCTGCCGACGAGCTGGTTCACGAAGGGGAAACCAGCCGGCAGGACGGAGTTGAACAGCAGGCGACCAGCCGTGGTCTCGACCTCTCGGGCGCCGTTCACAGCCGCACCGCTGGCGCCGTTCACAGCCGCACCGTTCACAGCCGCACCGTTCGCAGCCGCACCGTTCGCAGCCGCACCGCCGTCACCAGTCGCAGCCGCACTGGCAGCACCGTCCTTCGCTCCGGAGCCCTCACCATCGAGGCCGGGGATCGCTGTCTGCGGGCGGAAGCGGATCTTCGCGTGCAGGTCGAGAGCGCCTGCATCCAGCGCCGACTCGACCTCGTAGAGATGGCGGAACACCATGCCCTCGCCCAGAGATCCGTCCTTCGCCATGGTCAGGTAGTAGGCACCGAACACCATGTCCTGGCTCGGCACGGTGATGGGCCGCCCGGTAGCCGGAGAGAGGATGTTGTTCGCGGACAGCATCAGGACGCGCGCCTCTCCCTGTGCCTCGGCCGAGAGAGGGAGGTGAACCGCCATCTGGTCCCCGTCGAAGTCAGCGTTGAACGCTGCGCAGACGAGTGGATGGATCTGGATGGCCTTGCCCTCGACGAGGATCGGCTCGAATGCCTGGATGCCCAGACGGTGGAGGGTAGGGGCCCGGTTCAAGAAGACCGGGTGCTCCTTTATCACTTCCTCCAAGACGTCCCATACCTCGGACTTCCGCCTTTCCACTGCCCGCTTCGCGGACTTTATGTTCTGGGCGAGCTCCGTGTCGACGAGGCGCTTCATCACGAACGGCTTGAACAGCTCGAGTGCCATCTGCTTCGGCAGCCCGCATTGGTGCAGCTCGAGCGTCGGCCCGATCACGATCACCGACCGGCCCGAGTAGTCGACGCGCTTGCCGAGCAGGTTCTGGCGAAAGCGCCCCTGCTTGCCCTTCAGCATGTCGGACAGGCTCTTCAGCGGGCGGTTACCCGGCCCCGCTACCGGGCGGCCACGCCTCCCGTTATCGAAGAGGGCGTCGACTGCCTCCTGGAGCATGCGCTTCTCGTTGTTGATTATGATCTCGGGCGCGCCGAGGTCCAGCAGTCGCTTCAGGCGATTGTTCCTGTTTATGACCCGTCTGTAGAGGTCGTTCAGGTCCGAGGTGGCGAAACGCCCGCCGTCGAGCTGAACCATGGGCCGCAGGTCGGGCGGGATCACCGGGACGACACCGAGGATCATGGCACGCGGATCGTTCACCCGCTGCCCCTGCTCGTCGCGGCGGTTGAAAGCCGAGACGATGCGCAGGCGCTTTATGGCCTTCTGCTTGCGCTGCACGGAGAGCGGCCGCTTCCCATCACCTACAGCCCCATCGGACGGCTCCACCAGCTCGCGCAGCTTCACCTCCTCCTCGTCGAGGTCGACGCGGTCGATCAGGCGGAGGATCGTCTCAGCCCCCATGCCGCCCTCGAAGTACTCGCTGTAGCGGATGGTGAGCTCACGCCAGAGCAGCTCGTCCTCTATGATCTTCCTCGGATAGAGATCCTTCACCTCGGCGAATGCCCTCCGGGCGAGCTCTATCTCCCCGTCATGGCGCTCGCGGATAGATGCCACCTCACGCTGGGCAGTACGGTCCCTCGCTCGGATCTCCGTCTCCTTCGCCCCGCTCGACTCGAGCGCCGCCAGCTCTTCCTCGAGCGCCTTGTAACGGCGGTCTATCTCCAGGTCCCTCTGGCGCTCCAGCTCGGCTATCTCCTCGGAGAGCTCGACCTCGAGCGCCGGAAGATCCTCGTGAAGCTGATCCTGGTCCACCCAGGTGACCAGGTTGGCCGCGAAGTAGATGACCTTCTCGAGCTGCTTGGCCTTCAGCTCCTCGCGGCTCTCGGTTCCCATGAGGAGATAGGCGAGCCACGATCGGGTGCCGCGCAGGTACCAGATGTGGACGACAGGCGCCGCCAGCTCTATGTGCCCCATGCGCTCGCGCCTGACCTTCGAGCGCGTCACCTCCACGCCGCAGCGCTCGCAGATGATGCCCTTGAAGCGGACGCGCTTGTACTTCCCGCAGTAGCACTCCCAGTCCTTTATGGGGCCGAAGATCTTCTCGCAGAAGAGACCGTCTTTCTCCGGCCGGAGCGTGCGGTAGTTGATCGTCTCAGGCTTCTTCACCTCACCGTTGGACCAGGTTCGCATGGCCTCGGGCGTGGCGAGGCCTATCCGCATCCGGTCGAAAGCATTCACATCTATCACCGGAGTGCTCCTCTCTTCTGCCACTCCATGGCCCTGCGCTCGTCCTCCTCGTCGGATCCGCGCTCCGGCCTGCTTATATCTATGCCGAGCTCCTCTGCTGTGCGATAGACGTCCTCGTCTATGTCACGCATCTCGATGTGCTCGCCCGTTGCCGAGATGACGTCCACGTCCAGGCAGAGCGCCTGCATCTCCTTCAAGAGGACCTTGAAGCTCTCCGGGATGCCGGGCTCTGGCATGTTCTCGCCCTTCACGATGGCCTCGTAGACCTTCACTCTCCCCAGCACATCATCGGACTTTATCGTCAGAATCTCCTGAAGCGAGAAGGCTGACCCGTATGCCTCGAGCGCCCATACCTCCATCTCCCCGAACCTCTGGCCGCCGAACTGTGCCTTCCCGCCCAGCGGCTGCTGGGTGATCATCGAGTACGGACCGGTCGAGCGGGCGTGGATCTTGTCGTCCACGAGGTGAGCCAGCTTCAGCATGTAGACGTACCCGACGCTGATCGGGTTGTCGTACGCTGCCCCCGTGCGGC
>DAHXND010000161.1 GCA_027366675.1 Acidimicrobiales bacterium | reverse complement strand
GCCCCACAGGACCTGCCCCGCAGGAGATCTCGGGCGCCTTCACGAGTGTGATCCTACGATATATACATGGCCTCCTCGGTGACTCGGGCATAGCGCAGCTCCTCTCGCTCGCTCGCGAGCACCGGCCGGCGAGCGTCCTGGAGGATCCCACCACCTGGAGCTCCCATTCCCAGGCGATAGCGCTGATAGACGCCGCCCGCCAGCTCACCGGAGACATGGAGGTGGGAAAGCGTATCGGGGAGGAGATGCTCCGCCAGCACGAGGGAACGGAGGTGGCGAACCTGCTCAGATCCCTCGGGTCGCCAGGAGAGCTGCTCCGGAACGTCGCGAAGGCTGCCGGCAAGTTCGCCACCGTCACGACCCTGGAGCCACTCGAAGTGGGAGACGCATACGCTGTCGTGAGAGCTTGGACGCCACCCGCAGTGGGGCGCCACATATACATGTGCGACTTCACGAAGGGTCTTCTCTCCCAGGTACCTACCCTCTTCGACCTCGTTCCGGCCACGGTTACCGAGTCCGAGTGCCAGGCACGCGGCGGGCGCTACTGCCTGTACGCGCTGGGCTGGGAAGAACGCCAATGGTCACAGTTCGTGGACGACAGGGTCAGCCTCTTCACCATGGCATGGGGTGACCAGGTGGACGAAGCCCAGGCGGAGCTCGACACAGATCCTGAAGCGAAGATAGCTCGCTTGACCATGCGGCTGGATGCGATGAGCAGGAGGCTCGAAGGCGTGTTCTCCACGGCAAGCGACCTGCTCGCTGATGATGACATCGATGCCGTCCTGGAGCGCATAACGAACCGGGCTGCCGAAGCCGTGAACGCACCGCGTTACCTGCTCCTGGTCCGCCTGGGCAACGAGGTGGAGGATAGGGTCTTCCAGCACGGCTTCAGCCCCGAGGAAGCTGCGAATTTCGCGGCCGAGCTGCGCCAGGACCACCCCGACGACCGCGGTGGATCCCGGATAATCGTAGAGGTAGCGTCATCCAGGCATCCCTACGGCCGGCTCGCCGCTGTCTACCCCGAGGGCATGCAGTTCTTCGAGCAGGAGCACCGGACCCTAGCCCTATATGCGAACTATGCCGCCACGGCGCTCGACGTGGTCACGGCACTGGACGAGGCCAGGCGATCCGACGCCACAGCCAGAGCGCTCCTCGCCCTGGGACGTAACCTGGCTATCGTCGGAACGCGCGACGAAGTGGCCGATCAGCTAGCACGGGCCACCCCAGCGGCGGTTGGCTGCCAGTGCTCTACCGTCATGCTCTGGGACCAGGCGGAGGGGAAGCTGAGCGTGACCGCCACCTATCCGGACCGTGCGGCCGATACCGAGCCCGCGCCTGGCCCAGTCAGCCAGCACGAAGCTCGCAGCTTCACCCCCGAGAGCACCCCTCAGCTCGCACGCATCATGGCCAGCAGGGAGCTGATGGTGCTCGACAGGGACACCGCAGATCCCATGATCTGCGACATCATGATGGAATCTGGGACAGAGGTAGCCATACTGGCGCCACTCGTGTCCGGAGAGGAGTTCCTGGGCGTGATCTCTGCGAACTTCGGGGCACCCCTGCCGCCATCGCTCCGCAGGGATGAGGACATCCAGGAACGCCTGTCCGGACTAGCTGACCAGGGAGGCGTCGCTCTTATGAACGCCGCCCTGGTCGGCAGGATACAGCGCATGGCCCACTACGATGTCCTGACCGACCTGCCGAATCGTCGTCTCTTCCAGGACCGCGTGGACGAAGCCCTGTGGGCCGTCAGATCGAAAGGCGCCACCCTGTCCCTGTTCTTCGTGGACCTCGACCGCTTCAAGCACGTGAACGACACACTGGGCCACGACGTCGGCGACGAGCTGATACGTCAGGTGGGCCAGCGCCTGACCGACACCCTGCGCCGCCAGGATACCGTCGCACGCCTTGGTGGTGACGAGTTTGCCGTGATGCTGCCCGGCCTGAGCGACCAGGAGGCCATAGAGCAGCTTGCCCGGCGCGCCCTTGCCCGCCTGAGCGCTCCCTATGACCTTCTCGGGAACGAGGTATTCATCTCCGCGAGCATCGGTGTCGCCATAGCGCCGGCGCAGGGAGACACCTACGACGAGCTCCTCAAGCATGCTGATAGCGCCATGTACCGCTCCAAGGAATCCGGCCGGAACACCTTCCACTTCTTCGACCCGAGCGAGGCCCTGGCAAGGCAAGCCGAAGTGGGCATAGAGTCCGACCTCCACCATGCGCTAGATCGCGGCGAACTGTTCGTTTACTACCAGCCGATCGTACACCTCGCCACCGGCGCAGTTACCGGCCTGGAGGCGCTGTGCCGCTGGCAGCACCCGAGCCTGGGCCTGCTCGAGCCCGACAGCTTCATACCAGTAGCCGAGCAGTCCGAGCTGGTGGCGAGGATCGACGAGGAGGTCCTGGCGAAGAGCACGCTGCAGGTGCGCGAATGGCACGACAATGGGATGCCCGCGCTGCATCTGGCAGTAAATATCTCGTCTCGTGATCTTATACGGGAGGGTTTCGCCGATACCGTGGGTGCCAGCCTGGCGAAGAGCGGGCTCGCTCCTGAACTTCTACACCTCGAGGTCACCGAGCGGGTGGTGCTCGACGACGGAGGTGCCGCCATGCACACGGTAGCGGATCTCAATGCCCTCGGGGTCCATCTGGTCCTGGACGACTTCGGCACCGGTACTTCCACGCTCAGCCGCATAGGAACTATCCCTGTCTTCGCCCTGAAGATAGACCAGAGCTTTGTCCAGGGACTCGGTCGTGACGCGAATGCTGCACCGGTAGTGAGAGCGATCACCACCCTGGCCGAGGGGATGGGAATCTCCTGCGTGGCAGAGGGGGTGGAGACCGGCGCGCAGAGGTCGGAGCTGATCGACCTCGGCTGCCGTTTCGGCCAGGGATTCCTCTTCGGGGCGCCATTGCCTGCCGCAGACGTGCCCGCCTTCGTGGCAAGCCACGGAGGCAGCGCCACCGAGGCGTGAAGAGCTACTGGCGCATGAATCCAGCGCACGGCCCCAGAGAAGCGAGGTTAGCTAGCCGCGCTCACGTTCCTCTAGCCTGGTGAGGTGACCGTCTCAGCCGTTGGCCCCGAGGCAGCCCGGCCTCGCCAGGCGAGCGGCATCAAAGCGACCAGCATGCGCGCTCGTGTAACAGCCCGGCCGGTGCAGATAGGGGGAGTTGCCAGGGGCGGCATCCAGGCGAGCAACATGCGTGCTCGTGTGACCCAACGCGTAAGGCAGATCGGCAATGCCGGGCTCGCTGCTCTGGCCCAGGTCGCCTGGGAGAAGCTCCGGTTCTCAGCCGCCATAGGGCCAGGGAGTCCCAGGGCACGGCGCTTCGGCGCCTTCGGAGACGGGTCCTGCCTCGCTTTCCCCTGGGGATCCATCTTCGGTGAAGCCTTCATCCATATCGGCAGCCAGACGATGATCGGCCCTCAGGTGACCATCTCTGCCGGCATGGTGCCCGGTCAGGCCATGCTGACGAACCCTGTCGTCTCCATTGGCGATCGCTGTACGATTGGTGTTGGAAGTCACATAGTGGGTCATCTGTCCATCACCATCGAGGACGACGTGATGACCGGCCCCTACATCTACGTGACCGACCAGAACCACGGGTACGCTGACCCTCTCATGCCGATAGGGATGCAGCTCCCGACGGAGCGACCAGTCCGGATAGGAGCCGGGAGCTGGATCGGTACTGGAGCCACCATCCTTCCGGGCTCGGACATAGGCAGGAACGTGGTGGTCGCGGCAGGCGCTGTCGTCAGGGGCAGCATCCCTGACTGCTCGGTCGTGGCAGGTGTCCCGGCGAAGGTCGTCCGCCAGCACCGCCCGGGCGAAGGGTGGACACCGTCTGCACCTCCAGTACACCCCCTCGCCGACCAGATGAACGATCGGATTGCTCCGGCTCCCTGATCGTCTCTCGAGCTGGCAAGGATCGCTCGGAAGGAGACCATCACTCCCCCCAGTGCCACTGTCAATGGCAATCGCGTCAGCGAGTGTCATACCAGTCTTCCTGGCTGGGGCCCTGGCAGTGCAGATCGAGCATTCGACGGGGATGCATGCGGATGGTATCGGGGAATCCGTTGCCATATATTTCGCCTGCGGTGCACTTACGTCGGTATGGATCGGGCATGTAGCAGAGCGCCTGGGCTTCGCTCGTGTGCTTCGGATCAGCACGGTGGTAAGCGCTCTGGCGCTCTTCCTGATCGGCGGTCTGGGACGATCGCTCCCAGCTATAGCTGGCTTGCTGGCCCTGGCTGGCCTCGCCAACGGCGCAGCGCAGCCGGCTATCAACGGCTATCTCGCGGAGCGCGCGAACCCGGCATCTGCGGGCCTCGCCTTCGGGCTTAAGCAGTCGTCGGTTCCCATAGCAACGCTGCTCGGCGGCCTCGCTGTCCCTGCCATAGCGCTGACAGTGGGATGGCCATGGGCATTCGCCGGAGCAGGCGTGCTGGCACTGGTGGTCGGACGACTCCTCCCGCGAGACGTTCCAAAGACTGGAACCGAGCAGTCGCAGAAGCTCGGCCGCCCGGACCCCTATTCAGGAGATCCTGAGCCATCAAGAGGCGGGCCGGAGCCCATCTCGCCCAGCACGGGGCCGGGTGGCACGGGGCCGGGTGCCACGGGCCTGGCGCGCAGTGGCGTAGAGGTCGCGCCGCTCATCGCTCTGGCGCTTGCCGGAGCGCTCGGCGCAGGGGCTGCCAATGCATTGGGCTCCTTCCTCGTCTCGGCCGGGGTCCACGATTCGTTCTCTCCTGGGGTAGCCGGCCTCCTCGCGGCCATGGGAAGCGTGTGCGGCCTGACGAGCCGGATCGTGAGCGGAGCGAGGGCTGACCGCAGGGGAGGCGGGCATCTGAGGGTGGTCGCGATCATGCTCCTCGTGGGTGCAGGGGGCTACCTCCTGCTCGCCACGGGGATACAGGCTGCGTTCATCGCCGGAACCGTCCTCGCATACGGGGCTGGATGGGGATGGAATGGCCTGTTCAACTTCGCCGTGGTGCGCACGCACCCACACGCTCCTGCACGAGCCACCGGGATCACCCAGGCCGGCGTATTCGTGGGCGGGATCCTCGGACCCCTGGCATTCGGCCTGCTGGTCGCGCATGCGTCCTACGCAATCGCCTGGGGGCTCGACGTGGCAGCAGCCTTCGCCGCCGCCGCAGCCATGCTGGCCGGTCGCCGGCTGATGGTAAGGCGCCAAGGGATGGTGGCCTTGCACCAGATCGATCCAGATAGCTAGCCTTCCAAAATAGTGTTAGAAACAGACAGGGATCTGGCGCCCCAGGCCAAGACAGCACAGAATGGCGCCACGGCGGCCATGGACCACCTGCAGCGGCGAGCCGCGCCCGAGGAAGCTGGCGTTGCCGGGTTGCTGGTGGCCTTGATCGAGGTGATTCGCGCCATCAGGCTGAGGCCAATCGGGCTGGCCAGGCTGAGGGCATCCCTGGGTAACAATGAGATCGCTGCACGCCATATTCTCGCGCTGACGCACCTGGCCGTTTCCGGATCCATGAGCGTGTCCGAGCTGGCATCCCGCCTTGGTGTCACCCGGACAACTGCGAGTCTCATCGTGTCCGAGCTGGCGCAGAGCGGTCTTGCCGAACGGTCCGAAGACGCCGATGACCATCGCCGGACCATCGTTTCCATAGCATCGTCACATAGAGATGATGTTGATCGCGCAGTCGAGCTGCGGCTGGAGCCCCTCCGGCGTGCTGTGAGGATTCTCGGTCCGCACGCCGCAACTACCCTCACCGCGGGATTGAACGTCCTGGCTGGAGAGCTGTCCCGCCCGCCAGGCAGCCAGGCAAGCCCAGGGAGCCAGGCAGGCCCAGACAGCCAAGCAAGCCCAGGGAGCCAGGCAAGCCCGGCACAGCACGACCACCCCTGCGAGCTTGGTCAACAGCCAGCCAGAGAAGCATAAGGAGCCTGAAGATGATCCATCGTCTCTTCCACGGGATCGGAACGTTCTCCGTCCGCTACAGGTGGCTCGTGGTGGCAGTCTGGATCATAGGGGCGATCGTCGCCATCCGTGCCCTCCCCTCGCTCGCCAGCCAGGTCAACAACGACAACTCCGCGTTCCTCCCGGCCAGTGCCCCGAGCATGAAGGCAACTACCCTGGCTGCCCCCCTGGGCCTGAACCCGAGCTCCGGCCAGGTCATAATCGTGGCAGATGCCGGCGGTCGTGCCCTCGATGCCGCAGACGTGGCTGGCCTCTCGCGGATCGCAACATCTGCAGGTCACGTAAGCGGCGTCACGAGCGCGAGAGAAGCCGCTATCTCGAAGAACGGGGAAGCGGCCGATATACTCGTAACCGCCCACATAAACGTGGCAAACTTCAGCTCCCAGACCCACCTTATTGACCACCTGGGAAGCGCCGTGGCAAGCGCCTCACCACCGCCAGGGCTTCAGGTCCACCTAGCGGGACCTATCGCCACGAATGTGGCCAACCATCAGCAGTCGAAGAAGACCGGCAGCCAGGTCCAAACCCTGTCGATCCTCTTCATCATCGTCTTGCTGTTGTTCGTCTACCGGTCCCTGCTGGCCCCATTCATCACCCTGCTGCCTGCTGCCCTCGTGCTCCTCCTAGCTGGAAGCTTCATAGGAGCCCTGGGGTCGGCCGGCGTGCTAAAGGTCTCCGAGATCACCCAAGTCCTCCTCATAGTGTTGCTCCTGGGGGCGGGAACCGACTACGGGCTCTTCCTCGTGTTCAGGGTCCGCGAAGAGCTCCGCCGGGGCCTCGACCAGAAGGCCGCCGTCATCCGCGGGGTCGAGCGCATCGGTGAGTCGATAACGGCATCGGCAGGCACGGTGATCCTGGCACTGCTCAGCTTGCTGATCGCGAGCTTCGGCATCTACCACGACCTCGGCGCCCCGCTCGCCATCGGCATAGCCACTATGCTCGTGGCAGGCCTTACCCTGCTGCCAGCCCTGCTCGCTATATTCGGGAGGGCGGTCTTCTGGCCCACCAGACCGAAGCCCGGTGACTCGACCGAGAGCTGGTGGGGACGCGTAGCTGGCCGTGTCATCTCGAGGCCGGCACTTGCACTGATCATCGGGGTAGCTGTCTTCGGCGGACTTGCGGGGGCCATATCTGGTTACCATGCAGCTGGGTTCGGCGGGGCCCTGACCGCTCCGAAGAATAGCGACGCCGCTGCGGGAAACGCTGCCCTTCGTACCTACTTCCCGAAGACGAGCGCGAACCCGACCAACCTCATCCTGCGCTACCCCGCGTCAGCATGGACTGATCCGGCAGAGCTGGTCGCTGCAGAGACAAGCCTCGAGCACAGCGGCAAGTTCACGAAGCTCGCCAGCCCGCTGGACCCTGTCGGTATACCTATATCACCCTCCGAGCTAACTGCTCTGCATGCCGAGCTCGGCAACCCGCGCGCGCTGCCTGCCATCCCGCCTGCGGGTACCGCCATGAGCCTCATCACCTACGAGTCCTACAGAGCAACTGCCCTGTTCATAAGCCCAGCGGGGCATACGGTGCAGTTCGAAGCGAGCCTGAAGGCTGGCGTGCCGGGATCGACCTCTGCCATGGATGCCATTCCGAGCATACGAGTCACCCTCACCAGCGCCGCACACGCCTCGGGGGCAAGCGCCAGCGGCGTGGCCGGAGAGGCTCCTGCGCTCTACGACGTAAGCTCTATCTCTGCCAGTGACATGATCCATATCATCCCGGTGGCGATAATAGCCATAGCGCTGCTGCTGGTGCTCGTGATGCGCAGCCTCGTAGCGCCCCTGTACCTGATAGCGAGCGTTGCCCTCTCCTACCTGGCAGCGCTCGGCGCGTCGGTGATCATATTCATCTACCTTGGCGGTGCCTCCGGTCTCACCTTCCTCTTGCCCTTCCTCATGTTCATATTCCTGCTCGCTCTGGGTGAGGACTATAACATCCTGGTAATGACGCGCATACGGGAGGAGTCTCTCCATAGGAGCATCAGGGATGCTGCCGTCCGCGCCGTCGGCGCGACCGGGGCAACTGTCACCTCGGCCGGACTCGTTCTTGCCGGCACATTTACCGTGCTGGGGTTCTCCGGTGGGGGTGGCCCATCAGGCAGCCAGATCCAGGAGATCGGCTTCGGTCTCGCGATAGGCATCCTCATGGACACCTTCCTCGTTCGCACCATCCTCGTCCCCTCGACGGTGTCGCTGCTCGGACGGGCGAACTGGTGGCCTTCACGCCTTTGGCGTCACAGCCCCGAGGACTCGGGAACCGGCCTGGAAATACCCACCGCAGCCCCCGCTATAGCAACCGCCGGAGCTGGCGCCGACCAGGGAGCCGGATCGAGGTAGCAGGAGCGGCTTCAGGGCCTCTTCGGATTCGAGGATGGCCTGAGCCTTCAGATGTGCTGTGAAGGCTCCTTGCCCGAAGACACGCCTGCCGTGAGTGCCGTCCGGCCGTGAGCAGGGCGGCAGCCGTACGGGACGCTTAGGAAGCAGCAGCTTTCTTCGTCCTCCAGGGAGGCGCCACCCGCGGAGGGCATGCCAGCAGAACATAGGCGTGATCCAGGCTCAGGTTAGGGTTGTAATAGGGGTCGTGCTGAAGCAGGTCTCCCCAGCGCTCCTTCATTGCCTGGATCTCGCGGGCGAAACGGGCGCGCAGCTTCGGAGGCAGGGTATCGTCACGCCCCCTCGTGAGCGACTCGTGATGGATCAGCTCTGCGTAGGGCGTCCAGACTATCCTCCAACCCGCTTCCCGGACCTTCAGGCATAAGTCGACATCGTTGAACGCGACGGCGAGCCGTTCCTCGTCGAACCCACCCACCTCGTCGAACACCTCCCTGCGAACAAGCGCGCACGCTGCCGTCACCGCGGAGACATCCTGGACAAGCATTGCCCGCATCAGATACCCATGATCTCCCGGCGCGTGACCGGCAAAGGCATGACCGGCGATCCTACCGCCTACCCCGATGCCCAAGATGACCCCGCAGTGCTGGAGACGGCCCGAAGGGTAGTAGAGCTTGGCCCCTACCATGGCGACACCTGGCTGTATTACCTGACCCACCATCTCGGCCAGCCAGGACGGCTCCATGACCTCGACATCGTCGTTCATGAACAAGACGAGCGGTGAGTCGGTCTTCGCCACAGCCGCGTTGTTCAGAGCAGAGAAGTTGAACGGCCGGTCGTCTCGCACCACCCTGAGCCTGCGGTCTTTCCCGATGCGGTCCAGGAACTCCAGGGTCTCGGGCATCTGGCTTCCGTTGTCCAGCACCAGAACCTCGAGATCCGGGTAATCAGTTCCGAACAGCAAGCCACGGACACACCGCTCCAGAAGTGGGCCGTCGCGTGTCGGAACTATGACAGAGACCTTCGGGGGCTGCTCCGGCAATGCGTAGCGCGTCCTGTGCACAGACGATCCCTCCCACGCCGGCTCTACTATCCCCTTCGTCCCGGTGCGCTCCAGATGATCGTCGAGCGCGCGCTGCGCAGACTCGTACGCATACGGCTGGCGGCTGGCCTGGATCGTCTCCTCTCCTCCACGAAGCCGCCACCGGTAGCACAGGAACGGGATGTGTCGAATATCGGAAGGCTGCGCGTTCTCTGTCACCCGGAGCAGGAGATCGTAGTCCTGGCTTCCCTCGTACCCGAGGCGCAAGCCGCCCAGATCCCGGACCTGATCGAGGCGGTAGACGCTGAGATGGTTCACGTAGTTGCAGGACCTGAGGTACTCCGGGCTGTAATCCGGCTTGAAGGCATGCTGGACACGGCGGCCGTTCAGATCGGTATGGTCCTCATCCGTGTAGACGAGGACAGCTTCGGGATGGGCCAGAAGCTCTTCAGCTACCAGGTAAAGGGCGTACTCAGCCAGCGTGTCATCGTGGTCGAGGAAGGTGACATGGCTGCCTGTGGCAAGCTCCAGCGCGCTATTCGTAGCGGCTGCTATGTGACCGGTGAAGGTGCGCCGGACGACCTTTATCCGGGGATCGGACTCGGCGTATCGCTCCAGCAAGCGCCCGATCAGCGGATCGGGCGAGGCGTCGTCTGCCATGCAGAGCTCCCAGTAGGGATAGAGCTGGTCCTGAACCGACTCTATGGCCTCGACCAGCCATGCCTCCGGAGTGTCGTAGACCGGCATCAAGATGGATATGAGCGGAGGGGCCTCCATCTCGCGAATACGCTCACGAATCGCTTCCCTGTCCCGGCCGTCGAGGGTATCGTACCTGCGGATCCATTCCTCGTAGTCGTGACGAGGGGATGGAGCCGGGCCGGCGGCCTCATTGGTCGCGCTCCCAGCGTGTTGGACCAGGAGCTTCCGCCATTCACCGTACCGGTCACGCAGCGGCTCGGCCAGGCGGTAGAACTTGGTCCGGCGCAGAGCGTGGAGCTCGGCGGCCATCTGCTGGAGCTCGTTCCGCTCGCGATCGCCCACCTCCAGGGCTTCCTCGGCTGCCCAGAGAGCACGCTGGGTCTCGGTAAGGCGTGCCCGAAGGTCGGCAAGCTCCCTCACCAGCTCGGCCTCCAAGTCCTCCTGCCCTGACCCGTAGTGCTCGCCCTTGTCGGGTGCCATCCATTCTCCATTCCCTGCCCTGGGGATTCCTGGCCAAGCGCCTCCTTACGCGCGCCGGAATATACTACCTGACTAGCTCCCCAGCTATGGGCATACCCGGGTGGACTCAGCCGGTGCTCCGAGATCCCTGAAGGCGATATCGCGGCTTCCCAGCCACCAGCTAATTTACATTATTGCGCATAGACGCAACTACTGCTATGCTGATGATCTTGGAGGTGGCTGATGTGGTAGCGATCGAAGACGACCTCAGTGGGTCTGTGCCGAGACGTGGGAGCGAGCAGGAGCGCGCTTCCTACGAGGTTCTGTCCACGCAGGCCGCCATCTGCCGCGCGCTCGGCGAGCCGAAACGGCTCGCCATCCTGCATGAGCTCCGCCATGGGGCGAGGTCCGTGGGAGAGCTTGCCCTGGCGCTCGACTGCCGGATGCCGAACATGAGCCAGCACCTCTCCACGCTGAGCGCTGCCGGGCTCGTAAGTGGGAGGCGGCGTGGCTCGACAGTCCTCTACGAGCTCGTGGAACCAGGGATACTGGACGCCTGCGACGTAGTGGCACAGATCGTGACGAACAGGATGCCAGATCGTCCCGTGCTGCTGGGCGACTCCCCGGCGCAGGACGGCCACCCAGCCACGAGTGACCGGAAAACCACGAGTGACCAGAAAACCACGAGTGAAAGGTAGGGATGTCATGTCGAATGCCACGGTGCAGATCTCCGCAGAAGATCTGCTCCCCTTGCTCGGAAGCGAGGCAGAGCCGTTCTTGCTCGATGTCCGGGAACCGGGCGAGGTGAGCGACTGGCCGTTCCCCGGAGCCACGAACATCCCCATGAGCGAGTTGTCGCTCCGGGCCAATGAGATACCCCGAGACGAGGATGTAGTGGTGCTATGCGCGACAGGGAGGCGGTCGAACGCTGCCGTCAACGCGCTGCAGCGAGCAGGTTGGAACGCCCGCGAGCTCTGCGGAGGCATGGCAGCTTGGGCGAACGTGTACGACACGGTCACCCTGGAAGCCGGTAGTGCAGCGGTGGTGCAGGTGCGCCGCCGCGCTAAGGGCTGCCTCTCCTATGTGGTGGGAGCCGGTGACGAGGCGTTCGTGATCGACCCCTCCGCCGATACCGACCGCTACCTGGCCATAGCTTCAGAGCATGGCTGGCGCATCACCAGGGTGTTCGACACACACCTGCATGCCGATCACCTGAGCGGCGCACGGGCGCTAGCTCGGGCAAGTGGAGCGTCCCTTTCCCTGAATCCCCTGGATCACTTCCACTTCGACTTCGAGCACCTGACCGATGGCCAGCGCTTTGCCCTGCCAGGGGGAGCAGAGCTATCGGTCGACGTCCTGCACACCCCTGGCCACACCGAGGGATCCACCATCTACCACCTGGGCGATCTGGCTCTCTTCACGGGAGACACCCTGTTCGTGGAGGGCGTCGGACGGCCTGACCTAGCCGAGAGAGCCGAGGAGTTCGCTCGCCAGCTCTACCGATCCCTGCAAGAGCGCGTTCTCACACTCGATGACACGGCGATCGTGCTGCCCGCTCACCACGGCACAGAGGTGAGCGTGTCCGCTGGTAAGCCCGTCGGTGCGACGCTCGGAGAGCTACGCGAATCACTGGCGCTCCTGGGTCTCGACGAGAGCTCCTTCGTGCAGTTAACCGCCAGCCGGGTGCGCCCACGCCCGCCCCACTACGAGAGGATCGTCGTTGCCAACCAGGACAGCGATCCCGATGCGCTACCTGGCTTACGAGGACTCGAGGCGGGTCCGAACCGCTGCGCTGCCTGAAACGCTCCCCTGCCTGAAACGCCGGGCAGCCTGAACTGCTCCCCTGCCTGAAACGCCGGGCGGCCTCAACCACACGCGCGGCCGGACAGCGAGTGCGCCGAGCCCGGTAGCGGGCCGGTCTCCTCGAAGGTAGCGTCGCAGCGGCCAAGCCGCCCAGGTAGAATATGCACCGCATATATCCTTCATCTGATATACTGATAATCATGTGTGCAAAGCAAGGAGGCCGCCAGGAGCGTGCAGCCCTTCTGGACGAGCTCTCCCCGCTCGTTCCCGCTCTGGTCCGATCAGTGAAGGTAAGGCTCACCCCTGAGTTGCGGCGGGATCTCGGGGATCTGACACTCCACCAGCTCGAAGCTCTGGCGACCCTGGAGAAGGGCAGCCTGACGATGAGAGAGCTCTGCGAGCACCTCGACATAGCCGAGAGTGCAGGCACGGCTCTCGTGGACAAGCTCGTGCGCCACGATCTGGTGGAGCGCTCTGGCGAGCCAGGGGATCGCAGGGTGGTGCGCATACAGATGACCAGCCAGGCGCGAGACATGGCAACGCGCTACCGGAAGCTAAGGCGCTCGCAGATGCAGGACACCTTGAAGATGCTTGACAATGAGAAGCTGACCTCGCTCGTAGCGATAGCCAGGGAGATCGTGGCAGGATCGACAGGCGACTCGCCGTCGCGGGCTACGGCTGCATCTGGGAGCGATTCGCGGGAAATGGCTGGCTCGCGAAAGGACTCGCGGGGCACGGCATCATACAGCGTACGGACTTCGGGACTTGTTGCCTCCAGATGACACGGACGCACGACGATCACTACAAGTGGATCGCCCTCTCGAACACGACGCTCGGCGTGCTGCTCGTCGCTATCAACGAGTCGATACTCATCATCGCCCTGCCTGCGATCTTCCGCGGTATAAAGCTGAACCCTCTCATACCGAGTAACTCTTTCTACTTGCTATGGATCCTGCTCGGGTTCATGCTCGTGACGGCAGTGCTGGTAGTGACTCTCGGGCGTATAGGAGACATATACGGGCGCGTCCGAATGTACAACCTGGGCTTCGCTGTGTTCACTGTTTTCTCGGTGCTTCTCTCGGTAAACTGGCTGCACGGGTCGGGTGCCGGAACGTTCATCATCGTCATGCGCTTGGGTCAGGGCCTGGGGGGATCTTTCCTGTTCGCGAACTCCTCGGCCATCTTGACGGACGCCTTTCCCGAGAATCAGCGTGGACTCGCCCTCGGCATAAACAACATCGCCGGTATCGCTGGGGCCTTCATCGGCCTCGTGGTGGGTGGCCTGCTGGCACCTGTCGACTGGCGCCTCGTGTTCATCATCTCGGCACCGGTAGGGCTGTTCGGCACCGTCTGGGCATACCTCAAGCTCCGGGACAACGGGGTGCGCACGCACGCCAAGATCGACTGGTGGGGGAACGTTCTCTTCGCCGGAGGCCTCACCGTCCTTCTCGTCGGGATCACGTACGGGATAGAGCCATACGGGCATTCGCCCATGGGATGGGCCAGTCCCAAGGTGCTAACCGAGCTCACCACCGGGGTGGCGCTCCTGATCGCCTTCGGGATCGTCGAGACGAAGGTAGCGTTCCCCATGTTCCGGATGGGGCTTTTCAGGATACGAGCATTCCTTGCAGGAAACATAGCGTCGCTACTGGCCGCTATTGGTAGGGGCGGCCTCATGTTCATGTTCGTGATCTGGCTCCAGGGCATATGGCTGCCTCTGCACGGCTACAACTTCTCCGAGACTCCCCTGTGGGCAGGCATATACATGCTCCCCATGACAGGCGGGTTCCTCCTCGCCGGGCCGGCATCAGGAATGCTCTCTGACCGTTTTGGTGCGCGACCGTTTGCCACGGCTGGGATGGTGGCAGCGGCACTGACCTTCGTCGGATTCGACTTCCTCCCTATCGACTTCTCGTACCTGCCATTCGCTCTGCTCATGCTGGCAAACGGCATAGCCATGGGGCTGTTCGCCTCCCCGAACCGAGCCGCCGTCATGAACAGCCTGCCTCCGGCAGAACGTGGAGCTGGAGCGGGAATGTCCGGTGTGTTCCAGAACGCAGCCATGGTGCTGTCGATGGGCGTGTTCTTCACTCTTATGATCGCCGGGATAGCCGCGAAGCTCCCCAGCGCTCTCTACCGAGGGCTCGTGGCACAGCATGTGCCGCATGCCGCCGCGGCGACGGTGTCGCACCTGCCCCCGATATCCAGTCTCTTCGCCTCACTTCTAGGATACGATCCTATGAAGAGTCTGCTCGGGCAATCGGTGATCAGCCATCTACCGGCCGCCTCTGCGGCAACCGTCAGTGGGAGGGACTTCTTCCCCACACTCCTGACGAAGCCGTTCTCCGACGGCCTGACGATAGCGTTTACCTTCGGTGCGATCGCTTGCGCCCTGGCAGCCGTAGCGTCGCTTCTCCGCGGGGGGAAGTACGTTCATTCCACGGCCACGACTCCTCACGCGAGCGTCACGAGATCAGGGACCTTGCCGGGAAGGCACGAGGACGGGGATGTGACTGAGGCAGAAGAGCCGTTGCTCGCAGACGAGGCCGCAGGAGGCCTTTCGGAGGATGGGGCCGCTTTCAGGAGCGAGCCCGTTCCCGAGGGTCAGCCGGCTGGAGTCGCGAGCGAGCCTGTCACGTGAACACCAGCGGTTACGGGACCTGCTATCGGACGGACAGGAACCTTCATCTGGCGCACGGCCTGGCGGTAGGAGCCCACGAGGCTGTCCTCGCAGTAGCCCAGGCCACTTTCCAGGCAGAACCCCCGGACCATCTGCTGCGCACGAGCCAGGTTAGGCCGGGGCATGGTCGGGAACAGATGGTGCTCGATCTGATAGTTCAGGCCACCGAGCATGAAGCCAGTCAGGCGACCACCTGCAACATTCCTCGACGTGATTACCTGGCGCTCCGCGAAACCGAGCTCGGTGTGACGGTCCAGGATAGGCATGCCCTTGTGATTGGGAGCGAAGCTGAGCCCAAGGTATACAGAGAAAACGGCTTGCTGGACGAGAATGAACGCTATCGCCTTTAGCGGGGAGAGAAGCCACGCCACGACAGCCAGGTAGAGACCGAACTGCATGACTATGAGCAGACCTTCTAGAATCGCTGAGCGATCTCTTGCGCGGATAATTCTCTGGACGCCGGAAAAGTGCAGGCC
>DAHXND010000150.1 GCA_027366675.1 Acidimicrobiales bacterium | reverse complement strand
GGGTCCTGGAACACCATCGTTATCTCGCGTCCCCATAGACGTCGGAGATCTCTCTGGCCAAGTGCGGTGATATCTATGCCGCGATAGGAGACTTTGCCTTCGCTGGCAACGTGGCGAGGAGGCAGTAGGCGCATGACAGAGCGCGCGAGGACGGTCTTGCCCGATCCCGACTCTCCTACGATACCGAGGGTCGAGCCCTGCTTCAGGGTGAACGAGACACCGTCTACCGCATGAACCGCGCCACGACCTGTGAGGAAGGTGGTTCTCAGGTCCGTGACTTCAAGGAGCGGCGCGCTGTCGTCCGCGGCGAGGGAGCTCGTGGCGCCAAAGCCATTCTCCACGTGTGTCATAGCCGACCCTCCCGAACGTCGAAGCGGTGCTGGAGTCGATCCCCCACCACGTTCAGAGCGAGCAGGGTCAAGAACATGACCACCGAGGGCCAGAACGTTATCCAGGCATCGCTCCGGGCTATGGAGGACTGGCCTTCAGCGATCAGATTCCCCCATGTGGGCGTAGGAGGCGCTACCGAGAGACCGAGGAAGGACAGCGTCCCTTCAGCGACTATGGCGAGGGCGACACCTATCAGGCTGATGGATACTGCTGCCGGGAGAACATTCGGCAGCAGCTCACGGGTGAGGATTCGCCACCTGGTCGCTCCGAGGGCCTTCGCTGCTACGACGAAGTCCCTACCGGAGAAGCTCAGGCTGCTTGCCCGCACCACGCGGAAGAGGGGAGCTATGGCGATCACGCCGATAATCACCGTGATCTGCCACCAAGCACGCCCCCAGAAGGCGACGACCGCCATGAGGAGCAGAAGGGCTGGGAACGATAGGATGAGGTTCGCTACCATATTGGAGATCGCGTCGAAAGTACCCTGCACATAGCCGGCTATCAGGCCTGCCGTTCCTCCTATACCGAGACCGACCACCATGGATCCGAACCCGACTTCCAGGGAGATCCTGGCGCCGTAGACGACACGCGAAAATGTGTCGCGGCCGAGCTCGTCCGTGCCGAAGAGGTGGTGGAGGCTCGGGCCAGCGAGCGGTGTGTAGGCCAGGGCGTATGGCGAATCGATGGGCAGCACGCCTGCAAGGAGAGCACCAAGCACTACGAGGATGATCCATGCTGATGCGATCCAGAACGCCGGACCCAGACGCCTGGCGTGACGCGCCTCGGATGGCTCGGCAGTGCTTCGGAGTGCATCCGGGGCCAGCGCTTCAGAAGCCGTGCGATCTTCAGCCGTGCGCATGGCGGACTCTCGGGTCTACGACGGCGTACAGCAGGTCGACCAGGAAGTTGGCCAGGACGAAGAGGACTGCGAATACCAGGACGTCTCCCTGTAGCAGCAGGTAGTCGTGCTGGTTGATGGCAGTTATCGCCTGCTCCCCGACACCTGGGAGCGAGAACAGGTACTCAACGACGAAAGCTCCCGATATAACGCCTCCTATCGAAAGTCCAGCTACGGTCAGGAGCGAGGATGTGGAAGGACGGAAAGCGTGGCGCAGGAGGATGCGCCTACCCGACAATCCCTTGGCGCGAGCGAGCGTGATGAAGTCCTCTTGCAGTGTTCCGATCAGGTCCGCTCGCAGAAGGCGCATATACGTGGTAACAGAGCCGATGGCGATGGTGATGCATGGAAGCAGCATGTCCTTCACGTTCCCAGCCAGGTTCGTGGTGAGCGGGGTGAAGCCTGTGGCAGGAACGAGTCCCAGGTGTACGGCAAAGACCTGTTGCATTATCACGGCAACCACGAATGACGGGATGGCGAGCATGCCGAAGGTAAGCGTCGAGGCCGCCTCGTCGAGCAATCCGCCCGGGCGCCTCGCAGCAAGGAAGGCAAGCGGGATGGCAGCTGCCAGGGCAATGATCTGCGAGCCCACGAGCAGCTCGATGTCCACCGGGAGTGCTCTGGCTATGTCCCCGGCGACGCTTTGGCGGGTTATCAGGGACCTGCCCAGGTTCCCGGTGAGCGTGTGGCCCAGCCAGACGGCGTAAGCGGCGGGGATGGATCGGTCGAGACCTAGCTGGCGATCCAACGACTGGACCGCCTGCTTCGAGGCTGCGGGTCCGAGGATGGCTATCGCCGGGTTGCCTGGAAGGAGGTGGACAAGCAGGAAGGTGAAGAAGCTCACCGCGATCAGCACACCTGCGAACTGCAGCAGGCGTATCCCGACGAATCGGATCATGGCCGTGGCTATCTGACCTCCTTCGTTCCCAGTGCTGAGCGTGGCCCCCCTCCGGCAATCAGATGCCTGCCGATCGCCGATACCATACCACTGTGGGTGTTCGTGAATGGGACTTGCATGCCAGGCATGCTACGAGGCCCGCAGCGCTCGGCGGCGCTCCGTCCTCGGGCAGGGACCGCGGACAGCACCATCGGCTTCACCGGGACCGGGTGATATGGTGGCAGAGCCGCTCGGCGCGCCGTGCGGCGGGCACGGCGGCATGGATCGCACTTGGCCTCTATCTGGCCTTCTGCGTGGCTCTGCGCTTCGTTGCATACTCCGATCTGTGGCTGGACGAGGCTCAGACGGTGGACATAGCGAGGCACCCGATCGTCCAGATCCCCTCCCTGCTGCGCCTGGACGGCTCTCCACCTCTCTACTATCTCATGCTTCACGGCTGGATGGCGGTCTTCGGAACCGGGAACCTGGCAGTACGATCCCTATCGGGGATCTTCGGGGTGGTCACCCTAGGGCTGGCGGTGCTGGCTGCCAGGCGTCTGGGTGGTGCTGGCGCAGGCTGGGGAACGCTGGCGGTGCTGGCCAGCTCGCCGTTCGCTATCTATTACGATACCGAGGCTCGACCATATGCCCTGGTCGTCCTGATCACCGTTCTTGGATGGTTCGCCTTGTGCAGGGTTCTCGAGCGGCCTCGAGCGCTGAACCTCGCCGCGCTCGCAGCCTGTGTTGCCCTGCTCTTGTACACGCAGTACTGGTCGCTCTACCTGGTAGGCGCGGTCGGGCTGCTCTGTATGGTCCGTGTGTTGTGGCTGTGGCGTAGGCGCGGGCGCCCAGAGGTGGTGCCGCCGTTATGGGCTATCGGGGCGATCTGCGTGGGGGTAGCGCTCTTCCTTCCCTGGGTCCCGAGCTTTATCTTCCAGGCACGGCACACCGGCACGCCGTGGGCGCCGCCAGCCAACTTTGACGATGTCGTTCTTGCCATTCGCCAGTTCGCCAATGCTCCGAATGGCCCAGACACTGCCACTCACTGGCTCGCCCCGATCACGCTGGCCCTCATCGCTCTGGCGATCCTGGCCAGGCCACTCAGCCGCTCCGCCGTCCGCCTCGATCTTCGGGGTCACTCTCCCGGGCGCGTGCTCGGCGCTGCGGTGCTCATCACCCTGGTGGCCGCGATGGCAGGGGGAGAGATAAGCCACAGCGCCTATTCAGACCGCTATGCATCCGTGGTGTTCTTCCCGGTAGTTCTCCTGGTCGGCCTCGGGGTTGCCTGCTTCTCCGATCGGCGGGTGCGTACCGGGCTCGTCGTGGTCATAGCCGGGCTGGGTCTGGTTACCAGCGTCCCGAACATATGGACGAACCGCACCCAGGCGGGTGCCGTGGCTCGGGTGATAAACGCGGCCGGCCAGCCAGGGGACGTGGTGGCATACTGCCCAGATCAGCTGGGGCCAGCGACGCAGCGCCTTCTCCATTCCGGCTTCATCCAGCTCACATTCCCGCGTGACCTGCCTCCGGCAATCGTCGACTGGGTGGATTACGCGGCAGTGAACCGAGCAGGTGATCCTGCTGGCTTCGCCAGGTTCCTCCGTGATCTGGCAGGACCCGACCATGCGATCTGGGTAGTGTGGGCACCTGGATACCTGACCTACGGATCCAAGTGCCAGAGCATTGTCGCGAGCCTTGAACGCGCTCCCGGGATGGAGGGGTATTCGATGGTATCGCTCGATCCGGGAAGGTACTACGAGCCAATGAACCTGACGGAGGTGGTCCCCGTGGCATCCGCTCTCGCTCAGCGCCAGGGCGGGTAGGGACCTAGCTGGGTATCCTTGCGGTTTCCAGAGACCGGCGGTAACCTAGCCCGGCGGCGAGAGGCGAGTGCCGGCCAGGATGGCCTCTTCGACCGAGCCGCGGCCAGCTCGACAACGTCCGGTCAGCTATGCGGGCAGGGAGTGCCAGACAGCCAAGACGAGGGTCCCAGCCAGGGATCGACCAGCTAGGGATCGAGAGGTGGAGGTGATGCCACTAAAGGGCGACCGTGCAGCCGAAGGTTCTTCCGATCGCCCAGTCACGCCACCCCATGAGCATGGCGGCACGGAGCTTGTAATCGGTGCGGGGCCAGCTGGGCTGACGGCGGCCTACCTGCTTGCCAAGGCGGACGTCCCGGTTACGGTTGTCGAAGCTGACGGGGTGGTTGGGGGTATAAGCAGGACAGTCGAGCGGGATGGATGGCGTTTCGATATCGGGGGCCACCGGTTCTTCACGAAGGTGGCGGCAGTCGAGGCCCTCTGGGACGAGATCCTTCCCACTGAGGACTTCCTGCTGCGTCCCAGGCTGAGCAGGATCTACTACCGTGGGCGCTTCTTCGATTACCCGTTACGGCCGGTAAATGCTCTGAGAAGTCTGGGAGTGATCGAGGCGGCGCGTTGCGTGGCGTCCTACGGATGGGCCAGGTTGCACCCACCATCTGACCAGGATTCGTTCGAGGGGTGGACCGCTGCGCGTTTCGGATGGCGCCTGTACAACACGTTCTTCAAGGCCTACACGGAGAAGGTCTGGGGCGTCCCGGCTACGGAGATAAAGGCCGACTGGGCGGCCCAGCGCATCAAGAACCTGTCTCTTCTGGGAGCGGTCCTGAACGCTGTCAGCCCGCGGCGGAACCAGACGAAGGTGACCAGCCTGATAGAGCAGTTCCACTACCCCAGGCTCGGGCCTGGGATGATGTGGGAAGAAGCCGCCCGGAAGGCGTCTTCTCTGGGAGCGAGGATCCTGCTCGACACGCGGGTCGTGCGCCTTGTGCATGAAAGGGGCCGTGTGGTCTACGCCGAGGTGGACCAGGGCGGGCGAAGGTCGAGGATCGAGGCAAGAGACGTCATCTCGTCGATGCCTCTGTCCGAGCTGGTGCTCGCCATGGACCCTCCGCCGCCGCCAGAGGTCAGGGAGGCAGCCGTGGATCTCCACTACAGGGCCCATATAACTGTCGCTCTGGTCGTGGGAAGCGAGCGCGGCTTCCCGGACAACTGGATCTACGTTCATGCCCCCGAGGTTCGACTCGGCAGGGTCCAGAACTTCGGTTCCTGGTCCCCGGACATGGTGAAAGAGGGCAAGGCTTGCCTTGGTCTCGAGTACTTCGTCCACGAGACGGACCGGCTCTGGAAGGCATCTGATGACGAGCTCATCGCGCTCGGTACTCATGAGCTGGCGATCATAGGGCTCGCGCGGGAGGGTGACGTCGAAGCCGGTTATGTGGCCAGGATGCCGAAGGCTTACCCAGTCTATGACGAGGGGTATGACACACACATCGCGACCATCCGTAAATGGCTGGAGGACAATGCCACCAACGTTCAACCGGTGGGCCGTAATGGCATGCACAAGTACAACAACCAGGATCACTCTGCGTACACGGCCATGCTGGCCGTCGATAGCATCATTACGGGGAACGAGCACGATATCTGGTCCGTGAACGTCGATGACGAATACGCAGAGGAAGTGTCCAGTACCGGTCGCGATGCTCCGGTGATCCCAGTCCATCCTTCTCGACTTACAGGTGATCGTTAGGCCCTGAGGTGAGCGAAGGGGCGACAAACCCATGGCTCTACGAGGCCCGGGGTGCTCGCGAGCCCGTGGCATCGTCCACGCGCCGGGCGGGTCCCGTCGTCGGAGCCGGCGTGGTCAGCCTTCTTGCCAACCTACTCGTTACTCTTGCCGTGGCCCGGCTCTTGAGTGTCAGGGGTTACGGAACCCTGATAATCCTTTTCGGGCTTTTCCTGGTGCTGTCGATGCCCGGATCCGCAATACAGGTGGGCGTGGTCCGGCGCATCACGGCATGGGACGCGTTGGGCGAGCAGGAGGTAGCGCAGCGCTGGGCGCGCCGGTTGCACAGCTGGTCTCTGGCAGGCATAGCTGTGGTGGTCGTTATCGCCGTAGCGATCCAGGGTCCTCTGTCGAGGCTCCTTTCCTTCAGGGGCACGGATGGCTTGGCAGAGGTCATCGTGGCGGGCGCCGTATGGGTGCCACTGTCGATAGACCGTGGATTGGTTCAGGCCCGCCGCGGCTACGGACATCTCGGAGGGAATCTAATCGTAGAGTCCGGGCTGAAGGCCGTAGCGATAGTCGCGCTCGCCGCAGCCGGGTTCGGGGTGGTCGGCGCTGCGATAGGGCTCTTGATAGGAGAAGGGGTTGCCGCCATCGAGGCACGCTGGGCCGCCGATCGCATGGTGCGTGCTGGACCTTCCATCGCGGCCCAATCCGAAGAAGGACCGCTCCGCCTGGAGGAAGGGCTCTTTGGTGAGAAGGCGGTTCCCGTCCAGCACGGATCAGAGCCTGCATTCGGTCTCGATGTCACCACAGTTCCCGAATCAGGCGCGGGTAGCCTTCGCTCTGGCTCAGCCACGGCTTCGAAGCCCGCCCGGGACGTGGCTGCGGCGTTCCTGGCCCTCGCGCTGCTTGCTGTCCTCCAGAACTTCGACGTGATCCTTCTCGGGCACCTGGATCCAGGGCATTCGGGTGCCTATGGAGCAATATCCGTCGCATCGAAAGTGCTGGCGCACGGAGCGGTGGTTCTATCGCTCTTCCTGCTCCCGGAATCCGCTATTCGCCACTGGGCCGGTAGCCGTGAGGTGGGCCACCTCGTTGCCATGCTCGGCATACTGGCGGTGCCTGGCGTGATCCTCCTGGTCTTGGCGCTCGCAGCACCCCATGCGTTGCTCGCGATCGTTTTCGGGGCGCGCCTGGCCACGGCGTCCAGAGCTTTATATGTGCTGGTCGCAGCTATGATGCTGCTCTCTGGTACGGTCGTTTTGACTAATTACTTCCTGGCCACAGGCAGGCGCTGGATCGTATGGGTGCTTGCCGGTGGCGCAGCCGCTGGTGTCACGCTCGTGTGGCGAGCCGATGGGTTGATCGGGGCGACGGTTAGAGCTGACTTCATATCCCAGCTCGGCTTGTTCCTCGTTCTATCAGTGGTCTTCTTGCTTACGAGGCTACAGGCCCGGTAGCATTTCCGTTGACGGCGCGGGCACTGCTTGGTGTGCACGGGGCTGCCTGGGGGGCCAGGAGGGAGAGCCACGACAGTGAACATCGCCATAGAGGGGGGAGGGTAGAGGTGCCCGGGGACATGGCCGGGCACCTGCCAAGAGTCGCCTGTAACGCTGCAGGCTCCGGGGAGCAGGGCGAGCGGCGAGGAGCGAGGTCTATGCACCCGGCGAGCCAGGTGCCCGGCAGAGCCAACGTCCCGGCAGCGAGCTCGAGCGAATCCGTTGCCGACGACGGAGGCAGGGATGCAGGAGGCTGGGATGCAGGAGGCAGGGATGCAGGAGGCAGGGATGCAGGAGGCTGGGATGCAGATGAACGCCGGGCTCCGGCCCTCGCAGACCTGCGAGCTGTCGCGAGTGATGCGGGGATAAGGAGAATTCAGGTCCTGGCCTGGCGCGACCTGGACGATCCTGAGGCTGGGGGATCCGAGCTTCATGTCCACAGGATCGCGGAGCTCTGGGCGAAGGCAGGGATAGAGGTCTCTATGCGCACGTCGGCGATCTCCGGGCATCCAGCGTGGGCGGGCCGTTCCGGCTACAGCGTCGTTCGGAAGTCCGGCCGTTACCTGGTGTTCCCGCGAGCAGCGCTGTCGGGGCTCACCGGTCGGTCCGGTCGTTGGGATGCGCTCGTGGAGATCTGGAACGGAATGCCCTTCTTCTCGCCGCTATGGGACTCTGGGCCGAAAGTCGTCTTCTTGCATCATGTCCACGCCGAGATGTGGAACATGACGCTGCCTGGTCTGGCCGGTAGTGCCGGGCGTCTAATCGAGAGCTCCATTGCTCCCCGGTTCTACCGGAGAACTCAGGTCGTCACGCTGTCGCGCTCCTCGCGGCGGGAGATAGTAGATGAGCTCGGCCTCTCACCTGAGCAGGTTACCGTAGTGCCCCCAGGAGTGGATGAGCGTTTCTCGAGGGGTGGCGTGCGTTCGCGCCATCCCGTGGTGCTAGCCGTTGGCCGTCTCGTGCCAGTCAAGCGCTTCGACCGTCTTATAGACGTGCTCGCCTCACTGAAGGCAAGGCACCCGAGCCTCGAAGCGGTGATAGTAGGCGACGGCTACCTGCGAGCGGACCTGGAGGCGCAGGTCAGGCGCCTCGGGGCTGATGGGTGGCTGCACATGCCGGGCTATCTCGGAGAGGAGGAGCTCCTGGCGATGTACAGGCGTGCCTGGGTTCTGGCCTCGGCTTCTTCGCGCGAGGGATGGGGAATGACGATCACGGAAGCCGGCGCGTGCGCTACGCCGGCGGTAGCCACCGACACGGTAGGGCATAGGGACGCGATCATCGATGGTGTTACCGGCTTGCTGGCTCGGGGTCAAGGAGGATTGCTCTCTGCGCTCGACAGCATCCTAGGTAATGAGATCCTCAGGGCAAGGCTCGGATCCGAGGCGGCGATGCGTGCCAGGACTCTCACATGGGAGGCTACAGCTCGAAGGACTCTGGATGTAGTCCGTCAGGAGGTCATGAGGTACCGCTCGCACTCTTTCCGGGGACTCGTGCTCTAGCTACGGCTGTCTCAGCATCTCTTACGCCGGCGGCGTGAGGCACGGCCGAGTGCGGTCTCTACAGCTACCGCAGCCAGGAGGAAGGAGATCGCGAGCCATCCCAGCGTGTTCGTTGCACTCATCCCAGGGGGGAAGGCACTGAGAGGGCTGGCGTGATGGATGGATATCTCCCATGCCACGGTTGCAGCCAGGAACCCGAGCGCGGTCCATGCCAGGAATCTTCCAGGTATCAGTCCCCGGAGAGCCGCCCACGAGGCCAATCCCACGCCTACCGCATAGATGGGATT